>DATAYA010000396.1:0-2193 GCA_036272815.1 Acetobacteraceae bacterium | reverse complement strand
TGCGGCGCGCAGCGTGCGCCCGGCGAAGGTCAGGCGGCCGTCGGAGTGGACGAGAGCACGGGTCATGTCATGGCGCCCACTGCACGACGTTGCTCAGGCTCAGCATCGCCGGCAGCAGCACGGCAGGACGCGGGCGTCGCGCAGGGAAGCGGGCGGCGGAGCAGGGCGGCGGTCGGCTCGGCCAGGGCACGGTCGCTGGTCGAGACCCGGCAGTGCGACCCCCGTGCCGTCGAGCCGGTTGAGGATCGCCTCGATCGGTTGCGCCGCGAGGTCCGCCTGGGCGAGACCGTCCATTGCCATGCGTGCTCCTAGCCCAGCCCATAGAGCCAAACGAGCCATCCTGCCACGGCGAGGGCCGGCCCGAACGGCACGACGGCCGCCGCGTGCAGCTTCTGGCGCCGCACCAGCGCGGTCGCGAGGCCAAGCAGGGCTGCGCCGAGCAGCACCATCGGCAGCGCCTGCCAGCCGGTCCAGGCGCCGATCGCGGCCAGCAGCTTGGCGTCGCCCTGCCCCAGACCATCGCGCCCGCGCAGGCGGCGGTAGCCGGCGGCGACGCCTCGCAGCAGCAGGAAACCCGCAGCCGCCCCGAGCGACCGATCGAACAGCGCCCAAGGTTCAACCGCCCACGCCTCCGCGAGCCCGCCGAGCAGCAGCCCGAGCGTCAGCCCGTCCGGCAGCACCATCCGCTCCGCATCGATCCAGCCGAGTGCGAGCAGCGTCCAGCCGACCGCGCACCCGATCCAGAGCCGCGCCGGGTCGGCTCCGGTCACGCTGGCGGCCCAGGCGGCGACGCCGATTGCGGCCAGCTCGATGCCGAGATGCGCACGCGCGATCGGCGCGCCGCAGCAGGCCGCCCGGCCGCGCAGCGCCAGGAAGCTCGCGATCGGCAGCATGTGCCACGCCGGGATCGCCGCCCCGCATGCCTCGCAGCGCGAGCGCGCGACAGCGACGGGTCGGCGGTCGGGCAGGCGCCGGATCAGCACGCCGAGGAAGCTGCCCACGAACGGCGAGGCAAGCAGGGGAGGGAGGATCGGGTCCAGCGCGCGCTATCCCTCGCCCGCGCCCAGCACCGGCCGCTCCGCCCGCGCCAGTGGCAGCGAGGTGCCCGTGGTCAGCAGCATGGCGGCAGCACAGCCGAGCGCCAGCACCGGCACGAAGGCGGCGAACACCCAGAACGCCACCGCATGGGCGGCCGGGAGGGTCGCGCCCTCGCGCAAGCCCGCCATGTTGGCGGCGATGCCGCAGGCCGAGGCGCCGACCGCATAGCCGATCCGCTGCATCGTCGAGGTGGCCGAGGCGGCGATGTCGCGTTCGTCCCGCGGCGCGCTGATGACGATGCGGCGGACTATGAACGGCCACGCCATCCCGAACCCGGCACCCTGGAGCAGCACGCAGGCGACGATCGCCGCCTCCGGCCCGCGCGGCACGAAGGCGGCGAAGCCCGCGCAGGCGAGCAGCACCAACACCGACCCGCCGCGGATCAGCACCCGGTCCCAGCTGTGGGAGAGGTTGGCGGTCAGCAGCGTCGCAACCGTCCAGGTGACGGACCCGGCGGCGACGACGCCGCCGGCGACCAGCGGCGTCGCGCGATACAGCACTTCCAGCAGCAGCGGGCCGTAGCTGGTGAACGAGCTGGAGCCCACCGCCAGTGCCACGATCATCAGCAGGCCGGCGCCGACCGGGTGGCGCAGCCGCAGCAACTCCCGCGGCATCAGCCGGGCGGTGGCGCGGGCATCGAGCCGGGCGGCGAGCCAGAGCAGCGCGAGCCCGAGTACCCCGAGGCCTGCCGCCAGGAGCGCGCCGGGCGCGACGCCCGCCATCGCGATCGCGAGTGTCGCGGCGCACAGCATCGCGAGCGGCCGCAGCGGAACACGCCGCGGCCCGCTTGAGGTGCGCGGCAGCCCGCGCAGGAAGATCGCGGCCGTTGCCGCGAGCAGCACCGCCTGCCCACCGAACGCCCAGAATGCACCGCGCCACAGACCCGCGGTCGCGAACAGCCCGCCGATGACCGGCCCGCACAACGCCGAAACGCCCCAGATTGCAGAGACGACCGCCATCAGCCGGGTCCAGAACCGCTCCTCGAACATGGACTGCGTGGCGACATAGGTAATTGCAACCATCGCGCCGCCGCCAACGCCCTGCAGCACCCGCCCCGCCAGCATCACGCCGATATCCGGCGCGAGCGCGCTGGCG
>DATAYA010000395.1:0-5061 GCA_036272815.1 Acetobacteraceae bacterium | reverse complement strand
GGTTTGCCGCGCGCCGCGCTTCTGGCGCGAATCGAGCAGGCTTGGCAGTCGGCCGAGACCCACGCGGCCGAGACCCACGCGGCCGAGACGCACGTGGCCGAGACCGGCGGCCAACCCTGTGGATAAGTTTGTGGACCGGCTGCCGGACGGCCGCGCCGGCGGCACAAGCAGAGACGGCAAATGCCTCAAGGCACACGATTTTGCGAGCGCGGCAGCACGCCCGTCACCGCCTTCGCACCGCATGGGCGCGGGTCCGAAACGAGACAAGCCGCTGTTTTCGCATCGATAATTCGGGGCGCTCGTCGAACTCCAAGTCGTTCGTTACCAGAAACTGGAGCAGGCGTTGCCGAATGGTCACGAAATGGCGCCGACTGTGGATGAACCGCGGCACGCAATGCGTGCGACCAGCCCGGATGCCGCCCGGCAGCCGGGAAGTTGCAAATTCCGCCGGAGCAATCCGGTTCCGGTTCGGAGACGGGATCGCAGCATTGCGGCCTCGGCCACTATGGGTTTTCGGATCACGTCAGGTTGACGCATGCCGCCGCTGCCGTTTGCATGCGGCGTCACGCGGCCATCCGCCGGCCGGCAGGGAGACAGGAATGCCGTCGCGCCAAAACTCGAACCAAGCTTTGAGCGAAGAACCGGGCCAGGGTAATGGAGGCGGGTGGGTAGAGGCCGGCCCGAGAATGTTCGCAGCCGAGCAGAGAAGCCGGAATGGAGCGACCGTTCGGATGACTGTCGAGAGCCTGCCCGGACGCCGCTGGGAATGGATGGTCTGGGAGCAGGGCAACGCCGCCACCGCGCGCCGCGGCACCGCCGGCTCCGCGCAGGCGGCGATGCAGGAGGCCGAGGCAGCCTCGGCCTGGTTCGGTGCCGAGCATCCTGAATCGATCGCAGGCACGGGCCACCGGCGGGACGGCCCCGGATGACCGCACGCGACGATCCTCACGCCGCGAGGCATCCCACCACAAGGCATCCGGCCACGAAACCGGCGACCCGTGCAGCACAGGCGCTCGGCTGGGTTGATGCGGAAACCCGTGCCGTGATCCCGCCACTGCATCCCTCCACGACCTATTTGCGCGACCCGGACGGCGGCTATGCGACCGGTCGTGTCTATGCCCGCGCCGACAATCCGGGGTTCGAGCAGGCGGAGGCGCTGCTGGCGGAGCTGGAGGGCGGCGCTGCGGCGGCGCTGTTCGCCTCCGGGATGGCGGCGGCGACGGCGGCGTTCTTGGCGTTGCGGCCGGGCGATCATGTCGTGGCACCCGCGGTGATGTACTGGTCGCTGCGGAACTGGCTCGCCGGGCCGGCGCGCGCCTGGGGGCTCGTGACCGAGTTCGTCGAGACCTCTGACCTGGACGCGCTGCGGGCGGCGGTGCAGCCCGGGCGGACGCGGCTGGTGTGGCTGGAGACGCCGGCCAACCCGCTCTGGACCGTGACCGACATCGCCGCGGCGGCCACGATCGCGCATGCGGCCGGGGCACGGCTCGCGGTCGATTCGACCGTGGCCACCCCGGTGCTGACCCGGCCACTCGATCTCGGCGCCGACCTCGTGATGCACTCGGCGACGAAATACCTCAACGGCCATTCCGATGTCGTCGCCGGCGCGCTGGTGGCGCGGCAGGCGGATGCGGACTGGGCGGCGGTCCGCGGGGTCCGGGCGCAGCATGGCGGGATCCTCGGCGCCTTCGAGGCGTGGCTGCTGCTGCGCGGGATGCGCACGCTCTATCTGCGCGTGCCCGCCGCCTGCCGCTCGGCGCAGGCGATCGCGGAGCGGATGGCGGCCAACCCGCGCGTCGGCGGCGTGCTCTATCCCGGCCTGCCGGACGCGCCCGGCCACGCGGTCGCCCGGCGGCAGATGCAGGGCGGGTTCGGGGGGATGCTCTCGATCCGCGTCGCCGCCGGTGAGGAGGCCGCGGTCGCAACGGCGGCGCGAGTGCGGCTCTGGAAGCGGGCGACCTCGCTCGGCGGCGTCGAGAGCCTGATCGAGCACCGCGCCAGCATCGAGGGCGCCGGCAGCCCGGTGCCGGGGGATCTGTTGCGGCTCTCGGTCGGTATCGAGGACGTGGCCGACCTGATTGCCGACCTGGAGCAGGCCCTGGAGGGAAACCGATGACCGAGACGGATCCCGCTCGCATTTCAGAGTGGCACGCGCACGTCTATTACGACCCGGCGAGCACCCGCGCCGCCGCCGCCGAGGTGAGGGAGGGCGTGGCACGGCGGTTTCCCGCGGCCCGGCTGGGGAGCTGGCACGACACCCCGGTGGGTCCGCATCCGCAGGCGATGTTCCAGGTGCTGTTCGCGCCCGACCTGCTGGCGGCGATCCTGTCCTGGCTGGCGCTGAACCGGCGCGGCCTCACGGTGCTGGTGCATCCCGAGACCGGCGATGACTACACCGATCACGCCGAGCACGCGGTCTGGCTGGGGGCGGTGCTGGGGCTGCGGCTCGAGGTGCTGCGGCACGGGGCGCACTGACTGACGGCAAGCCGACGGCGGCGTACGTCCTCGCGGCAAGTTCCGCTCCCGGAAATCCAACTTCCGGTTTGGTTCCGCCTACCGGCGCTCACGGCGGCGTGCTAGCGTCCGCCGGCGCCACCGGGACATGACGCTTGGCCGACGTGACCGATTTCCTCGACACCGCCTTCGGATCGGTCGAAATGGCGATCGACGTGCCGGGCTGGGGTGGCGCCGTCATCATCGGGCAGCCGCTCGAAGGCTCCGGATGGGCGGTCGCGATGCAGCCGATCCTCGCGATCGAGGTGCAGTGCGACGGCGTCCGGGTCGCCGAGGCGCGGCTTGGCCTGGAGCGGCCGGATGTGGGAACGGCCTTTCCCGGATATCCGCGCGCCGGCACGGCCGGCTTTGGGTTCAGCTTCACCCTGGCCGACCGCGCTCCCGGGCCGGCGGAGCTGCGCTTCCTGGTGCGGACCGCGGATGGCGGCACGCACGAGCACGTCCTCGCGGTCACGTGCCAGGCGCCGGTTCGTCGCGCGGCCGCCCCCGCGCCGCCGCCGATGCCGGGCGAGACCGCGCGAATCCTGCTTGCGATCGATAAGGCGCTGGTCGACGCGAGCAGCATCCTGCGGCTGAGCGGCTGGGCGGTCTCGATGGCGCCATTGGCGCGGATCGAGGTGCGGATCGAGGGCGAGACGGTCGGGCTCGCCTGCCACGGCGAGCCGCGCGAGGACGTGGCGGCCGTGCATCACGCCTATCCGAACGCGGCCCTGGCCGGCTTCTCACTGGCGCGGCGGATCGAGCTGGGCGGGCGGCGGCCGGAGGTGGTCTTGGTCCGCGCGAGCGATGTCGCCGGCATCCGGCGCAGCGTGCAGGCGCCGCTTCAGATCGGCGAGGTCCGCGCCCCCAAGCGCTCCGCCGACCGCCGCATCCGCAGCAATTGCGACAGCGCGCGGCTGCGGGCTGACGGCGCCCTCGACCTGGAAGGCTGGGCGGTCGCGCATGGCGGCATCACGACGATCGACGTGACACTCGACGAGGCGAGGCTGGGGAGGGCGACGCTCGGTCTGGAGCGCCCGGACGTCGGCAACCACCACCCGACGATCGCGGACGCGGAGACCGGCGGCTTCGCCTTCCACGGCCACGCTCCCGGACGGGACGCGGGCACCGAGGCGGCGCTGCTGCTGACCCTCCGCAGCCATGCCGGGGAGAGCGAGGAACTGCGGCAGACGCTCGTGGTGGAGCCCGCCCCGGCGAAGCAGGCAGCGGCGCCGCCCCCGACCGCACCTGCGGCACCGACCGCACCTGCGGCACCGGCCGCATCGCCGGGCGTTGCCGAGAACGACGCGATCCGCCTCTCCATCGACAGCCCGGTGCTGACCGAGGGCGAGGCGCGGGAGCCGGTGCGCGGGATGCTTGCGATCGCCGGCTGGGCGCTGGCGCGCGACGGGATCGACCGCATCGACGTCAGCCTCGACGACAAGCTGCTCGGCGTCGCCTATTACGGCAACCGCCGCGAGGACGTGGCCGCCGCCTATCCGGACTGGCCGGGGGCGATGACCTCCGGCTTCGGCCTGTCAGTGCCGCCGAAGCTGCTGGTCGACGGGCCGCACGTCGTGCGTGTCACCGTCATCGACAACGAGGGGGGGCGGCGGGCGGCGAGCTTCCCGATCCTGGTCGAGCGCAGCGACGAGCAACGCACCACGCTGCTGCTGCGCGCCCGCGTGCCGCAGGCCGAGATCGATCTGGGCCTGGCGACGCTGGAACGCCTCGGCTGGCAGCCGGATTTCACGGTCGCGATCCGACTGTCGGGAGGGCGTGCGAATGACCTGGCGCGGCTCGGGCGGACGCTGCGCAGCCTCGCCGGCCAGGGCTGGACGCGCTGGCACGCCGTCGCGGTGGCAACGAAGGCCGCCTCGCCGGAGCGTCTGGCGGCGACGATCGCCGCGATGGAGCCGGCGCTGGCGGCGCGGATCTCGATCGTGGTCGAGACGGCGGAGACACCGCTCGGCTCCCTGCGCGGCGCGGAGCCCGGCGAGTTCGTGCCCGGCGACTTCGTGACCGTGCTCCGCGCCGGTGACCTGCTCGGCCCGGACGCGCTCCTGGAGGCGGCGTTGGCGAGCGGGCTCGATCGCGGGTCCGACCTGTTCTACGCCGACGAACGGCGGATCGATCCGGCGCCGGGCAAGCTCGCACCGTTCTTCAAGCCGGACTGGTCGCCCGACCTGCTGCTGTCGACGAACTATATCGGCCGGCCCTGGTTCGCCGCCGCCGCCCTCGTTGCTCGCGCGGGCGTGACCGTCGCCCAACTGCGGCGGCATGGCGAGTGGGACGCGGTGCTGCGCCTGGCCGAGCACGCCGGGCAAATCCGCCACATCCCCCGCCTGCTGGCCGAGCGCGGCACCGACGCGGCGGACACGCTGGCGCAGGAACGCGCAGCGCTCAGGCGCGCGATGCGCCGCCGAGGCATCGCGGGCCAGATCGAGCCGGGCTGCCTCCCGCACATCTGGCGCCTGCGCCGGACGGTGGCGACAAGGGGACTTGTCTCCATCATCATCCCGACCCGGGCCTCGCGCGGCCTGGTCAAGACGACCGTGGAGACGATCC
>DATAYA010000394.1:0-5942 GCA_036272815.1 Acetobacteraceae bacterium | reverse complement strand
GCGGAACCCGAGACCGCGCGTGCCCTCGGGCTGCGTGCCGGCGCGCGGATCGTGCTGATGGAGCGGCTCGGCTTTGCCGACGACCGCCCGGTCTGCCTCTCCGCGCACCACTTCCCAGCCGCGCGGCTGCCTGGCCTGTTGGCGGCACTCGGCGAGGTGCGGACCATCACCGCCGCGCTGCGACTCGCAGGCGTGGCCGACTATCGCCGCAAGGTCACGCGCGTCAGTGCCCGGATGCCGGGCGCGGACGAGGCGCGGCTGCTGCGGATGCCGCATGCGCGGCCGTTGCTGGTTTGCGAGAACGTCAATGTCGACAGTGAGGGACGCGTGATCGAGTTCTGCATTGCCCGTTATCCGACGCCGCACGTGCAGATCGTGTGCGCGCCGTGACGCCACTCGCGATAAGCGGCGGGCGCGTGCTGCTCAACGACGGCTGGGACGACACCGATCTCCTGCTCGATGCCGGCCGCATCGCGGCGATCGGCTCCACGCATGGCGCGCCCGCGATCGATGCCACCGGGCTGCTGGTGCTTCCGGGCCTCGTCGACATCCATGGCGATGCGTTCGAGCGCCAGATTCAGCCGCGGCCCGGTGTCGATTTCCCGGCGTCCCTGGCGCTTGCCGACACCGAGGCGCAACTTCTCGCCAACGGCATCACCACCGCCTATCTCGGCGTGACACTCTCGTGGGAGCCGGGGCTGCGCAGCGTGGAGGCGTGGCGGGTGCTGCTCGACGCGATGGCGGCGCATGCGGCGGACGCGGTCTGCGACATGCGGGTGCATCTGCGCTGGGAGGCCTGCAACCTCGACGCGCTGGCGATGGCCTGCGCCGACATCGCAGCCGGGCGCGTGCATCTGCTGGCGTTCAATGACCACACGCCCGCGATCCTGCGCAAGGTCGCGGACCCGGTGCTGGGCGCCAAATACGCCGATCGCGCGGGCATGGCGCTCGACGATTTTCGCGCCCTCGCGCAGCGCATCGCGAGCGGCTCCGACGGCGCGCAGGACGGGATCGGCATGATCGCGCGTGCGGCGCGCGCCGCCGGGCTGCCGATGGCGAGCCATGACGACGACAGCATCGCCGCGCGCGACATGTTTCGCGAGCTCGGTGCGCGCATCTGCGAGTTCCCGATGGCCGAAGCGGTCGCGGAGGCGGCGCGGGCGGCGGGCGACGCGGTCGTGATGGGCAGCCCGAACGTCGTGCGCGGGCGCTCGCATCTCGGCTGGGCGTCGGCCGCGCGGCTGGCGGAGGCCGGGCTCTGCACGGTGCTCGCGAGCGATTATTTCTATCCGGCGATGCTGCGTGCACCGTTCATCCTGGCAGCGCGCGGCGTGCTCGACCTCGCCCTGGCGTGGCGGCTGGTCTCCGCCAATCCGGCGGCGGCGTGCGGCCTGGCCGATCGCGGCATCATCGCGACCGGCCGCCGGGCGGACCTGCTGCTGGTGGCGGCCGAGGCGGGCCGCCCGCGTCTGGTCGCGACAATCGCGGCCGGGCGCATCGCGTGGCTGGGTGCGGCGGGGTGGGGAAGGGTGGGGTCCGGCGCCGGGGCGGCGCGCATGGCCTGACCGGGCCGCCCCTCAGCCAAGCATCCGCCCGACCACATCGCGCAGCAGCGCGAGGTCGGCCGGCCGCGACAGCCGGTGATCGCCGTCCTTCACCAGCGTCACCTGCACATCCGCGCCCGCGAGTTGTTCCGACAGACGCAGCGCCGTCGCCCACGGCACGTCCGCGTCGCGCTGTCCGTGCAGCAGCCGCACCGGGCAGGCGAGCGGGATCGGCCGGTCGAGCAGCAGATGCCGCCGCCCGTCCTCGATCAGCGCACGCGTCAGCGTCATGGGCTCGCCATGGGCGCTCGGCAGCGCCACCGAGCCATGCTGCATCAGCGCCGCCCGCTTCCCGGAACCGAGCGCGGCCCAGATCAGCGCCTCGGTGAAGTCCGGGGCTGCCGCGATGCCGACCAGGCACGCGACCCGTTCGGGCCGCGCCAGCGCCGTTAGCAGCGCGATCCAGCCGCCCATCGAGGAGCCGACCAGCAGCACCGGACCCGCGCTCAGCGCGTCGATCGCGGCCACCGCGTCCGCGGCCCAGCGCCCGATCGTCCCGTCCTCGAATCGGCCGCCGCTCGCACCATGTCCGGAATAGTCGAACCGCAGGCACGCCTGCCCGTGCGCGGCGCAGAACGCGGCCAGCATGGTCGCCTTCTCGCCCCGCATGTCGCTGCGCAGGCCGGGCAGGAACACGACCGTCGGCGACCGCCCCGCCAGCCGCTGCCATGCCAGGCCGGCGCTGTCGCCGCGATCGAGCGTGCCGCTCTCCTCGTCCATCCTCCGCCTCCGCCGCTGGCAACCGTCGCCGCGATGCTATAGCGCGGCGCGATGGCGATGATCGTGCTTCAGGTGCTGCCGTCCCTGCAGGCGGGCGGGGTGGAACAGAGCACGGTCGAGATCACCGCGGCGATCACGGCGGCCGGCGGCCGCGCAATCGTCGCCAGCGCCGGCGGCCGGCTGGTGCCCGCGATCGAACGCGCCGGCGGCCGCCACGTCACGCTGCCGCTCGCGACCAAGGACCCGTTCCGGATCTGGCGCAACGCCGCGGCGCTCGCCGACCTCGTGCGGGCCGAGCGCGTGGCGATCGTCCATGCCCGCTCCCGCGCGCCGGCCTGGTCGGCGTGGCTCGCCGCCCGCCGGACGGGGGCGCATTTCGTCACCACCGCGCACGGCGTCTATGCCGAGGACCTGCCCCTCAAGCGCCGCTACAATGCGGTGATGGCGATGGGCGAGCGCGTCATCGCCAACAGCCGCCACGTCGGCGACCGCCTGGCACAGCGCCACGGCGTCGGCCCCGATCGCCTGCGCGTGATCCCGCGCGGCGTCGATCCGGCTTCGTTCGACCCGGATGCCGTGGACAGCGCGCGCATCGCGCGGCTGGCGTCCCTGTGGCGGTTGCCGGATGGCGCGCCGGTCCTGCTGCTGCCCGGCCGTCTCACGCGCTGGAAGGGACAGGCGCTGCTGCTCGATGCGATGGCGCGGATGCAGGACCGCCGCACGGTCGCGGTGCTCGCGGGCGATGCGCAGGGTCGGCATCGCTACGTCGCGTCCCTGGAGCGGCAAGCGGGCGCCCTCGGGCTCTCGCCGCGGGTGCGGCTGCCCGGCCACTGCGCCGACATGCCGGCGGCTATGGCGGCGGCCGATCTGGTGGTGAACGCCTCGCTGCTGCCCGAGCCGTTCGGCCGCACCATCATCGAGGCGCAGGCGATGCGCCGCCCGGTGCTGGCCGCCGATCATGGCGGGGCAGCAGAGACCATCGAGCCGGGTGCCACTGGCTGGCGCTTCCCGCCCGGCGATGCGGCGGCGCTGGCCTGCGCGCTCGATGCCGCCCTGGCGCTGCCCGCGCACGCCCGCGCAGCGGTGGGCGCCCGCGCGCGCGCCGCGGTCTGCGCCGGGTACACCACCGCGGCAATGCAAGCGGCGACGATTGCCGTCTACCGCGAGTTGCTCGACGCCTGACCGGGGCCGTTCCCGCCGGCCGCTCAGGGCAGCTTCTGCTCCCGGCGCATCTGCAGATAGAGCGCCCAGACGCCCTGCATATAAGGTTCGTCGGGGTGGGCTGCGCAGAAAGCAGCGAGGAAATCCTTCTGTTGCTGCTGCGAGAGGTTGGGCGGCAGCAGGTCGGCGGCCGCGTTGGACGCGACGTAGCGGTCGTTGAGCCCGCTCATGAACCCCTCCGCCCAGGCAAAGAACCCGTCTGCTAGTGCCGGATTTTCGTGCTCCAGATGCGCGGCCTGCTGGCAGGTCGCGAGGCCGGGACCGTCCGCCACAGGATAGTTCGGCGCCGCCGCAGCCCCGTGCGACAGCAGCAGGATCGCGACCGCCGCCGCGACGCCGCTTGACCCCGGCCGCCGGATGGCGATGTGCTGGACGCGGAGCGCGCCCGCCAAAAGCGCGTCCGACCGCGCTGACTTCATCGGGAGCGCCGACATGGCCCGCATCATCCCCGTGCCTACCTTCGATTACGTGATGTTCGGCGCAACCGGCGACCTGACGCGCCGCAAGCTGCTGCCGGCACTCTACTACCGCTTTCGCGACGGGCAGATACCGCCCGACAGCCGGATGTTCGGCGCCGCCCGCTCCGACCTCGACGACGGCGCCTTCCGCGACCGGGCCCGTTCGGCGCTCGCCGATCACGTCCCCTCGCGCGATCTCGACCCGGACGTGGTCGGCCGCTTCGTCGAGCGCCTGCACTATGCCCGCCTCAACGCCGCCTCAGGCGACGACTGGCATGGGCTGGTGGATGCGCTGGCCGGCGCCGAGGAGCGGGTGCGGGTGTTCTACCTCGCGACCTCGCCCGACCTCTACGGCCCGATCTGCCGCAACCTTGCCCGCCACGGCCTGGTGACGCCCGCGAGCCGCGTCGTCCTGGAAAAGCCGATCGGCCACGACCTCGCCTCCGCCCGCGCCATCAACGACGCGGTGGGCGAGGTGTTCTCCGAGCAGCAGACCTTCCGCATCGACCACTACCTCGGCAAGGAGACGGTGCAGAACCTGCTGGCGCTCCGCTTCGCCAACGCGATCTTCGAGCGGCTGTGGAACGCCGACGTAATCGACCATGTGCAGATAACGGTCGCCGAGACCGTCGGCGTCGAGGGCCGTGGCGGCTACTACGACAAGTCCGGCGCACTGCGCGACATGGTGCAGAACCACATGCTCCAGCTGCTCTGCCTGCTGGCGATGGAACCGCCCGGCTCGGTCGCGGCGGATGCGGTGCGCGACGAGAAGCTCAAAGTGCTGCGCGCGCTGCGGCCGTTCTCGGCGGCCGAGGTGGCGCACCAGACGGTGCGCGGCCAGTACACGCAGGGTGTCGTCGGCGGCAAGCCGGTGCCCGGCTATCTCGCCGATCTCGGGCTGAACGAGGCGAGCAGCACGACCGAGACCTTCGTCGCCCTCAAGGTGGAGGTCGCTACCTGGCGCTGGGCGCACGTCCCCTTCTACCTGCGCACCGGCAAGCGGCTGCCGCAGAAGATCTCCGAGATCGTCATCCAGTTCCGCTCGGTGCCGTTCTCGATCTTCCCGGCCGACGGGGAGCTGGCGCCGAACCGGCTCATCATCCGCCTCCAGCCGGAGGAGGGCATGCGGCTCGACATGATGACCAAGGAGCCTGGGCCGGGCGGGTTGCGGCTGCGCCAGACCGGG
Organism: Acetobacteraceae bacterium; assembly: GCA_036272815.1. GTDB lineage: Bacteria > Pseudomonadota > Alphaproteobacteria > Acetobacterales > Acetobacteraceae > DATAYA01. Next base: position 753 of record DATAYA010000394.1, on the reverse strand, counting down.
CTCGACATCAGCTTCGAGAAGACTTTCGGCACCCGCTATCCGGACAGCTACGAGCGGCTGCTGATGGACACCGTGCGCGGCAATGCGACCCTGTTCATGCGCCGCGACGAGGTAGAGGCGGCCTGGACCTGGGCCGAGCCGATCATCGAGGCCTGGGCCGCCCGCAGCGATGCGCCGCGGCCCTATGCCGCCGGAAGCTGGGGGCCGACAGCGGCGATCGCGCTGATCGAGCGCGACGGCCGCACCTGGTACGAGGAGGCGGCCTAACGGTCGCTGGTCGCGGTCGCGGTGCTGCCGACCGCCGATCGGCTCTATGAGGCCAGGGTGGTGTTCCTGCATGTGCCGGCCGCGGTGATCCAGCGCAGGCGAGGCCCGCGGCGGCTCGAAAGGGCGCCGCCGTTCACCTCGTGGTAAGGCTCGCCGCCGCAACCTCGGACCTGCGCGCAGCGATCGCGCTGTCCCAGCGGCGAAAGGATCTCGCGACCCGCCCACCGACCTTCGCAAGGGTGTGTCCCCATGTCCATCTCCAGCATCGGCAACTCGCCGGCTCCGGCCGCGGCGCAGGCCGCTGCGGTCAAGTCGTCCCCGCCGCCGGCGCCCAAGGTGGACGGCGACAGTGATGGCAGCGGTTCGGCCGGCAGCGCTGGGTTGCTGAACGTCAAGGCATAGCCCGCCCGCATCCCGTCATGGCCGGCGAAGGCCGGCCATCCACGACTTTCTCTCGGCGGGATCGAAGGAAGGCGTGGATGCTCG
>DATAYA010000393.1:0-2520 GCA_036272815.1 Acetobacteraceae bacterium | reverse complement strand
CGCTGTATCAAGCCTATGACGCGGCAGTGGACACGGTGGAGCACATCGTGACGCGCGAGCAGATCGCCTGCGATTTCCGGCGCAGCGGCAAGATCAAGCTCGCGGCCAAGCACGTGCATTACGAGGCGATCGCGCGCGAGTTCGAGCTGCTGCACCGTGAGGCCGATCCCGAGACCGACCTCATCCCGGCCGCGCGCATCCGCGAGGAGATCGGGTCAGCCGCGTTCCATGGCGGGCTGCTCTATCGCAAGAGCGCGCAGATGCACATGGGACGGTTCGGCGCCGGGCTCGCCGAGGCGGCGGTGCGCCATGGCGCGCGCATCTTCGAGAACGCGCCCGTCACCGGACTGCGGCGGCTGCAGGGGGCGCGGCACGCGGTCGTCACGCCGCGCGGGCAGGTGGTGGCGCGGCAGGTGCTGATCGCGACCGGGCCGAGCCAGCACGGGCCGTTCTTCCATTTCCGCCGCCGGGTGATCCCGATCGGCAGCTTCATCATCGCAACCGAGCCGCTCACCCCGGCGCAACTCGACGCCACCATGCCGACGCGCCGTACCGCGACCACCACCCGTCATATCGGCAACTACTTCCGCATCTCGCCCGACAATCGCTTGATCTTCGGCGGCCGCGCGCGGTTCGCGCTCTCGAGCCCGCACTCGGACCAGAAGAGCGGCCGCATCCTGGAAGCGACGCTGCACCGTACCTTCCCGCAGCTCGGCCGGCCGCGCATCGATTATTGCTGGGGCGGCATCATCGACCTCACCGCGGACCGGCTGCCCCGGGCCGGCGAGCACAAGGGGCTGTTCTTCGCGATGGGCTTCAGCGGCCATGGCGCGCAGATGTCCGTGCATCTGGGCCGGCAGATGGCGAAGGTGCTGGGCGGCGACGCCGCCGCCAACCCGTTCCGCGGCCTGCCCTGGCCGGCGGTTCCCGGACATTTCGGGCCGCCCTGGTTCATGCCCTTCGTCGGCGCCTATTACCGGGTGCAGGACATCCTGCACTGACCCCGCGCGAGCCGGGAGGCAATGCCGCGTCGTCAGGCACCCTCCAGCGCCCGACCGAAGATCGCCACCGCGTCCGCCAGCTGCGCATCGGTGGTGACGAGAGGGGCGAGGAAGCGGATGACGTTGCGGTGCACGCCGCATTTGATGACCAGCAGGCCGCCTTCCCGCGCACGATCGATGACGCGCTGCGCCAGCGCCGCATCCGGCGCGCCCGCGGCGTCCACCAGTTCGACGGCCTGCATGAAGCCGAGGCCGCGCACCTCGCCGATCGCTGGGTGGCGACGCTGCAGCCCGAGCAGCGCCTCGTGCAGTGCCGCGCCGAGTGCTTCGCTGCGCGCCAGCAGCCCGTCCTGCTCGAACGCGTCCAGCACGGCGAGTGCCGCCGCGCAGGCGAGCGCGTTGCCGCCATAGGTGCCGCCCAAGCCGCCGGGCGTCGGCGCGTCCATGATCTCGGCGCGGCCGACCACGCCGGAGAGCGGCAGGCCGGCCGCCAGGCTTTTGGCCGTGGTGACGAGATCGGGCGCGAGGCCCGCGTGCTGGAAGGCGAACATCCGCCCGGTGCGGCCGAAGCCCGACTGGATCTCGTCGAGGATCAGGACGATGCCATGCCGGCGCGCGGTGTCCTGCAGCGCGTGGAGAAAGTCGGGCGGGGCCGGCAGGAAGCCGCCATCGCCCTGCACCGGCTCGATCAGGATGGCGGCGACCCGGTCCGGCGTCACCTGGGTCGCGAAGATCTCGTCGAGCGCCGCGAGCGAATCCGCCGCACTGCAGCCGCGATACGGGTTGGGGAACGGTGCGTGGAAGATTTCGGCGGCGAAGGGGCCGAAATTCTGGCGATAGGGCGTGCTCATGCCGGTGAGGCTGACGCCGAGGAGGGTGCGACCGTGAAAGCCGCCACGGAAGGCGATCACCGCCGGCCGGTTGGTGTGGGCGCGCGCGATCTTCACCGCGTTCTCCACCGCCTCGGCACCCGAGGTGAGGAACAGGGTCTTGTACGGCGCGCCCGCGCCGACCAGCGCGTTCAGCCGTTCCGCGAGCGCGATATAGGGCGGGTACGCCGCGACCTGGAACGAGGCATGGGTGATGAGGCCGAGCTGCTCCTGCACGGCGCGCACCACGCGCGGATGGTTGTGCCCGACATTGAGCACGCCGATGCCGCCCACGAAATCCAGGTAGCGGGTGCCGTCGACATCCCAGACCTGGGTGCCCTCGCCCCGCTGCAGCACCACCGGATGCGCCGTGAGCAGGCCGCGCGGCACGTTCTTCTCGCGCGCCTCGAGCCAGCGCGCCGTGTGGGTGTTGACGAGATCGAGCATCGTGTTCGCACTCCGGGCCGCGCGGGAAAACCCCGCTGCCCGGGAGGCTATCGCCGGAGCGCCAGCCGAATCGGCGGCAGAAGCGTCGGCCGAGGCGGCGGCTCTCGCGTTTCCTGCGCGCCGCTCCGCAGATCTTGCCGTGTCGCAGTTCCTGCTGCGGTCGGGGCCGCCGCGGCGGCCGCTCATTCCTCGCCGGAGAAGAA
>DATAYA010000392.1:0-2555 GCA_036272815.1 Acetobacteraceae bacterium | reverse complement strand
GGGTCTGCGGCATCGGGCCGTCGGCGGCGGACACGACCAGGATGGCGCCGTCCATCTGCGCGGCGCCGGTGATCATGTTCTTCACATAGTCGGCGTGGCCGGGGCAGTCGACGTGGGCATAGCGCCGGTTCTTCGTCTCGTACTCCACGTGCGCGGTCGCGATCGTGATGCCGCGCGCCTTTTCTTCCGGCGCCTTGTCGATCTGGTCATAGGCGGTGAATGTCGCGCCGCCGGTCTTCGCCAGGATCTTGGTGATCGCCGCGGTCAGCGACGTCTTGCCATGATCGACGTGGCCGATCGTGCCGATGTTGCAGTGCGGCTTGTTCCGCTGGAATTTCGCCTTCGCCATTGTCCTGTCTCCGTCGCCCGGACCCTCGCCGGGATTTTTTTCTCAGTTACCAGCGCCCATCTACCAGCGATAATGGCTGAAGGCCTTGTTCGCCTCCGCCATCCGGTGCGTGTCCTCGCGCTTCTTCACGGCCGTGCCGCGGTTGTTCACCGCGTCCATCAGCTCGTTGGAGAGGCGGTCCTCCATCGTGTGCTCGCCGCGCTTGCGCGCCGCATCGATCAGCCAGCGGATCGCCAGCGCCTGCCGCCGCTCCGGCCGCACCTCGACCGGCACCTGATAGGTCGCACCACCGACGCGCCGCGACCGCACCTCGACCGCCGGCTTCACGTTCTCCAGCGCCTCGTGGAACATGCGCACCGGATCGGCGGTCGAGCCGCCACGACGGCGCATCACGTCGAGCGCGTTGTAGACGATGCCCTCGGCGACCGACTTCTTGCCGTCGTACATCAGCGCATTCATGAACCGGTTCAGCACGACGTCGCCGAACTTCGCGTCCGGCAGCGTCTCGCGCTTCACCGCGCGGCGGCGGCGGCTCATCGCATCACTCCTTCCACAGCGCCCCTCACTTCGGCCGCTTCGCGCCGTACAGCGAGCGCCGCTGCCGCCGCTTGCCGATGCCCTGCGTGTCGAGCACGCCGCGCAGGATGTGATAGCGCACGCCGGGCAAGTCCTTCAGGCGACCGCCGCGGATCAGCACCACGCTGTGCTCCTGCAGATTGTGACCCTCGCCGGGGATGTAGCTCACCACCTCGTAGCCATTGGTCAGCCGCACCTTGGCGACCTTGCGCAATGCGGAGTTCGGCTTCTTCGGCGTCGTCGTGTAGACGCGCGTGCAGACGCCGCGCTTCTGCGGGCAGCCCTGCAAGGCCGGCACCTTGTTGCGCGCCTTCGACGGCTCGCGGCCGTGGGCGATGAGCTGGTTGATGGTCGGCATAAGCTCGCGTCCAATCCCTCTCTGTCCTCGCCGCCGTCGCCGGTCCGCCGCCCTCAACAGGCATGGCCCCACACGGTCCGGCCAACGGCCCGGGATCGCGCGGGGTCCAAGCTGCGTGCGGCCTTGGCCTTCCCCCGGAACCGAAGGGTGCGGCGCCGCACGCGTGTGCCTGCGAAAGACGGCCGCCCAAGCGGTTCGGGTCGGCCGAGGGCGCGATACCTACGAGCGGGGGTGACCCAAGTCAACCCTGCAAAGCAAGGGTTCCGCCCTATTCCGGCCCCGGTTCGGACGTCGGTTCGGACGTCGTTTCGGGCGTCGGTTCGGGCGCCACCAGCGCCGCCTCCAGCTCGGCCCATTCCCGCCGGGAAAGCCCGCTCTCCTTCTGTGCGACCGCCTCCCCCGCCAGCCGCCGCCGCAGCACCGCCAGCATGCCCGCCGAGAACGTCGCCGCCCCCAGCCGATAGTCGGCAAACGCGGCATAGGTCGCCGGAACCCAGGCGCGCAGGATCGCGAGCATCGCCTCGGCATAGGCACGGATTTCATATTGCGCGTGCGGATCGGCCCGCAGCGCCAGGAAGCCCATCAGATTGTGCAGGTCGGTCTTCCAGTACCACTGCGTATAGGTGCCGAGCGTCAGGTTCATCCGCGCCAGCTCGCGCGCGAGCCCCGGCCGCCCAGGGTCATGCTCCCCAGGGTCATGCTCCCCACGGTCGCGCGCCCCGGGGTCGCGCGCCCCACGGTTGCGCGCCTCGGGGTCGCGCTCCGGATCGCCCGCGCCCTCATCCCCTAGCAGTTCGGCATAATGCGCGTGGCAGCGTTCCGCGTCGCCGCGCAGCAGGTCGAGCACCCAGGCCGCGTGCTCGGGTGCCAGCGCCGCCCCCCGCCCCTGCCGGTTGGTGGCCGACTGCGCCGCGAGGTGCTCGGGCGCGGGCAGGTAGAACTCGCGGTCGAGGATGGAATAGCGCGCGGAGATCTCGTTCACGTTCGCCGTCCGGTGCCGGATCCACTGCCGTGCGACGAAGATCGGCAGCTTCACATGGAACTTGATCTCGCACATCTCGAACGGCGTGGAGTGGCGGTGGCGCATCAGATAGCGGATCAGCGCCGCATCCTCCGACGCCCGCTTGGTGCCGCGCCCGTAGGAGACCCGCGCCGCTTGGACGATCGCCGCGTCGTCGCCCATGTAGTCGATGACCCGGACAAAGCCGTGGTCGAGCACCGGGATCGGCTCGTAGAGGATCTCCTCGAGCGCCGGCACGGTGGCGCGCCGCG
>DATAYA010000391.1:0-8125 GCA_036272815.1 Acetobacteraceae bacterium | reverse complement strand
GGCAGCGCCCCGTCAAGCTGGTCGAGGAAGGTCTCGAAATCCTTGGCCTCGCGAAAGTCGCGATAGACGCTTGCGAAGCGGACATAGGCGACCGCGTCCACCTCCTTCAGCACCTCCATCACCTGCTCGCCGATCTGCTTGCTCGGGATGTCGGTCTCGCCGGAGGCTTCGAGGTTGCGGACGATGGCGTTGACGATGCGCTCGATCCGCTCCTCCTGCACCGGGCGCTTGCGCAGTGCGATGCGGATCGAGCGGGCGAGCTTGTCGCGGTCGAAGGGCACGCGGCGACCGTCGCTCTTGACCACGGTGAGTTCGCGGAGCTGCACCCGCTCGATCGTGGTGAAGCGCTGGCCGCAGGCGGGACACGAGCGGCGGCGGCGGATGGCGGCGCTGTCCTCGGTGGGACGGCTGTCCTTCACCTGGCTGTCGTCGTGGCCGCAGAAGGGGCAGCGCATCTAGGCAAGGCCAGGGCGCTGCCCTGGACCCGCTGGGGCGTCGTGCGAAAGCACGCCTGCGCGTGAGAGGTGCGAAGGCACGCCTGCGCGTGACGAGCCCCAGACCCCGGTCACGGGTTCCAAGGGCGACTGCCCTTGGCGGGGTCCAGGGGCGGAGCCCCTGGGCTTGCCTTGGGATACATCGGAAACCGCGCACAAAGCGCCAGCACCTGCGTCGCCACGGCCTGCTCCGCCGCCTCGCTCGCCCCGTCGAGCACCTCGGCGATCATGCGCCCGACGTCGCGGAACTCCGCCTCCCCGAAGCCGCGGGTGGTGGCGGCCGGCGAGCCGAGGCGGATTCCCGACGTCACCGCGGGCTTTTCCGGGTCGAACGGGATCGCGTTCTTGTTCACGGTGATGCGGGCGCGTTCCAGGCTCGCCTCGGCCGCGCGACCGGTGATGCGCTTCGGGCGCAGGTCGACCAGCACGAGATGGCAGTCGGTGCCTCCGGTGACGAGATCGCAGCCCTCGGCCGCCAGCGCCTGGCCGAGGGCGCGGGCATTGGCCGCGACCGCCTGCTGGTAGAGGCGGAACTCGGGGCGCAGCGCCTCGCCGAAAGCCGCGGCCTTGCCGGCGATGACGTGCATCAGCGGGCCACCCTGCAATCCGGGGAACACGGCGGAATTGAACTTCTTTCCCAGCTCAGGGTCGTTGGCGAGGATCATGCCGCCGCGCGGGCCGCGCAGCGTCTTGTGCGTCGTGGTGGTGGTGACGTGCGCGTGCGGCAGTGGGCTCGGAAACACGCCGGCCGCGACCAGGCCAGCGAAATGCGCCATGTCCACGAGGAAGAAGGCGCCGATCTCATCGGCGACGCGGCGGATGCGGGCGAAGTCGATCACCCGCGGATAGGCCGAGCCGCCGGCGATGATGAGCCGCGGCCGCTCGGCGCGAGCGATTTTCTCCAATTCCTCGTAGTCGAGCAGGCCATCGTCGCGACGGACGCCGTAATGCAGCGCGCGGAACCATTTGCCCGACAGGTTCGGCGCGGCGCCGTGCGTCAGGTGGCCGCCGGCGGCGAGGCTCATCCCGAGGATCGCGTCGCCGGGCTGGATCAGTGCCAGCATCACCGCCTGGTTCGCCTGCGCGCCGGAATGCGGCTGGACGTTGGCGTAGGTGCAGCCGAACAGCCGGCAGGCGCGCTCGATGGCGAGCCGCTCGGCGCGATCGACCTCGGCGCAGCCACCATAGTAGCGGCGGCCGGGATAGCCCTCAGCATATTTGTTGGTGAGGACGGAGCCCTGCGCTTCGAGCACCGCGGCGGAGACGATGTTCTCGCTGGCGATCAGCTCGATGCCGTCCTGCTGGCGGACCAGTTCGGCGGCGATCGCGTGGGCAAGTTCGGGATCGGTTTCGGCGAGGGGGGCCGCGAAGAAGCGGCGCAGGTCGATGGGCGCGATCTGGTCCATGAGGCGGGAGTTTAGCACGGGCGCCGGGCCGGCGGCTATTGCAGCGGCGGCAGGCCGAGCCAGCGGTTAACCGGCCCTTCACCCTCCGTCCCCCAGCATGGCGGCACGGCGCCCGGAGCGGGCGACGCACCGCACCGCAAAATGGGGGCAGACGGTGGGCACAGACTGGACCTCGCCCATCAGCGGGGCTTGGAGCGACGGCGGACTCTGGAGCGGTGCCGTCCCGAATGCCGCAGACGCTGCCACGATCGCGGCGCCGGGCGCCTACACGGTCCGGATCGCCGCGCCAGCCGCCGCTGCGAGCCTGCTGCTCAACGACGCAGGCGCCACGCTCGACGTCGCCTCCACGCTCGCGTCCGGCGGTGCCGTGGACATCGCTGCCGGCACGCTCGACCTCGCCGCTGGCGGCACGCTGGCGGGAGGCACGCTCGAGACGACCGGCGGCGTCGTGCTGGCGAATGGCGGCACGCTGGTCGGGACGCAGGTGCGCGGCCCGCTCGACCTCGATGCCGCCGGTGCGGCCCTCACCCTGCTTGGGTCGCCGGACCTGGTCGGCGCTACCGGCACCGGTGCGGGCACGATCCTGCTCGGCGGCGACGCCGCGGCGCTGACGCTCTCCGGCACGCAGACGATCGATGCGACGACGATCGACATCGGTGGTGCCGATGAGACCAGCATGATGCTGGTGACCGATCCGCACGGCGCAGGCACCACGCTCACCCTCGGCCCCGCTACGCTGATCCAGCAGACCGGACGCTATGCGGCGATGTTCACCTCCGTCACCGCCGGCGACGCGGTAGACAATCTGGGCACGATCGCGGCGGATGTGGCGGGCGGCCGTTTCGGCGTCAGCGGCGGCGCGCTGGTCAATGACGGGCTGATGAGCGCGGCCGCCGGCGGCACGCTCGCGATCTCCTTCAGGCACCTGGAGAACGACGGCACCATCGGCGTCGGCGCCGGCGCGCTGGTCGAGCTGGGCGCGGCCGGCGCCGCCTATGCCGGCAGCGGCGCGTTGCTTGTCGCGGGCGGCACGATGGCGCTCGAAGGCGAGGTGAGCCTGCCCGAGATCGCGGCGGTCCGGCAATCGGGCGGCGTGCTGCTGATCGACGGCAGCCTCGGACTTGCCGGCGGCACTCTGGCACTCCCGGCCGGGGTAGCGGCGGGGGAATGGCAGCTCGGCGGCACCATCGCACAGGGCACGATTTCCGATCCCGGCGGGCTGCTCGGCGTCGCCCCCGGCACCAATGGCGCGGGCGGCACGCTGGATGACGTGACCTGGCTCGGCACGCTGGCGCTCACCGGCGCGGGCGAGACGCTGACCGTGCTGGACGGGCTCACGATCCTGAATGCGGCGGGGACCGCGCCGGGCACGATCGCGGTCTCTGGTTCCGGTGCCACGCTCGCCCTCAGCCTGTCGCAGACGCTGGACGCCGCGACGCTCAATCTCGGCAGCGATGGGGAGGCTGCGGCCGCCTTGATCGGCACCGACCCGTTCGAGAGCACGGGAATGACGGTCACGCTGGGCGCCGGCCTCGCGGTGCAGCAGACCGGCAGCCTCGCCTTGATCGCCGCCGCCGCGACCGCGGGCGATGCGCTGTTCAACCTCGGCCGGATCGATGCGGCGTTTGCCGGCGGCACGCTAACGCTGGGAGGCGCGGCCTTCGTCAACCAGGGCACGATCGAGATCGGCGCCGGCCAGACCGCGATCGCCGCCGCCGCCAGTTTCGACAATTCCGGGCTGGTCCGCGTCGACGCCGGCGGCACGTTCGACCTCGGCATCGGTGACTGGTCGAACGAGGGCAGCATCGTCGCCGCCGGGGGCACCGTGGTGCTGGCGGGCGCGATCGCGGCCTCTGCCCCCGCTGCCATCACCGAGGCGGGCGGCGTCGTCGATCTGGCCGGAACCCTCGCCCTCGCCGGCAGCACGCTCGCCGCCGGCCGCGGGACCGGCGCGAGCTACGTCCTGAGCGGCGAGATCGACGGCGGCACGCTGAGCGACGGCGGGTTCGGCGTCAGCTACAGCGCCAGCGGCGGGACGTTGCCGCTGCTCGATGGGGTGACGGTCCGGGGCACGCTCGGGCTCGGCGGCGCCGGATCGGCGCTGGCGATCGAGGGTCCGTTCGCCATCACTGGACTCGCCGGCGCCGGTCAGGGCTCGATCGACCTCAGCGGTGCGGGCAGCACGCTGGAGGCCATCGGCAACATCACGATCGACATCGCGACCCTCGGCATCGGCAGCGCCGCCGGCAGCACGCTGACCACGGCCGGGCTTGCGGCGCCAGCGACGCTGACGCTCGGCGCTGGCCTGCATGTCAGCCAGGGCAGCACGATCGCCGAACTGCTCGCAGCCGGCGCAGATACCATCCTCAACCTCGGCAGCATCGCCGCCTTCGTCGTGCATGGCAGCTTCGCGGTCGCGGGCAACAGTTTCATCAATGCGGGTGCGATCAGCGTCGGCAATACCGACCGGCTCTCGATCACGACGGCGCAGTTCCGCAACACCGGCACGATCGCCGCAAGCAGCAACGGCGTGGTCGCGATCGGCATTGCCGGTGCAACCTGGAGCAGCACCGGCACGATCAGCGAGACCGGCGGCGTGCTCGACCTCGACGGCAGTTTTGGTCTCGCCGACATCGAGACGGTGCGACGCAACGCCGGGGTGGTGGACGTGCTCGGGACGCTCTCCGATGCCGGCGGCGTACTCGCGATCGGCGCCGGCAGCGCGCTCGGCACGCTGCTGCTGCAAGGCAGGATCGTCGGCGGCACGATCGAGGATGGCGGCGGCGGCCTCGCCTTCTCCGGCGCCGGCACGCTGCACGGCGTCACCTATCAGGGGATGCTCGACCTCTCGACCGCCGGCGCCACGCTGGCGCTGGAATCGGGGTTCGTGATGAGCGGCCCGGGCGGCAGTGCCGGGACGATCGACGTGCTCGGCGCGGGGGACGCACTGCAATTTCGTGACTCGCAGGCGCTGAACGGCACGACGGTCGTGCTCGGCAACGCGAGCCAGGCCGCGTCGCTGGCCTTCGTCGATACCCAGACCGGCGGCGAGACGCTGCGCCTCGGCGCGACCACGACGGTGGTGCAGCAATCCGGCAGCGCGGAGATCCTCGGCGGCGCCCAGGCGGGCGACAGCATCGTCAATTCCGGAACCATCGTCGCCGCCGTGCCCGGCGCGGCACTCGCGGTCTACGGCGGCAGCTTCGACAATCTCGGCACGATCACCGTCGCCAATGCGGGCACGCTCGTGATGCAACCGCAGACGCTCGCGAACCTCGCCGCGGGCACGCTCGCGGGCGGCACCTGGCAGGTGGGGGCCGGGTCCACACTGGTGCTGCCCGACAACGCCGCGGTCGCGACCGACGCCGCCACGATCACCCTCGGAGCCGGCGCGGCGATCGATTGGCTGAGCAGTGCCACCTTCCAGACGATCCCGCTCGCGGCAACACTCGGCACGATTGCCGCCGCCGGCACGCTCGACCTGCTGGTGGGCGCGAGCTTCGCCGCGGGTGCCTTCACCGACAACGGCGCAATCGTGTTGAACGGAGCGACGTTCTGGGCGGCCTCACTCACGCTCGGCACCGGCGGGCGCATCAGCGGCACCGGCGAGATCGCGTCCGCGGTCGGCGGCGCCGGCAGCATCGCTGCGAGCGGCGGCAGGCTCGCGATTGCTGGCGCGGTCACCGGGGCGGAGGCGTTGCAGGTCGCGGCGGGCAGCACGCTGGCGCTCGCGGGCGCCGTCTCGGCCGCCTCGTCGATCGGCTTCGAGGGACCGGCGGCGACGCTCCTGCTATCGCAGCCCGGCGCTGTCGCGGCCACCATTGCCGGGTTCGCGCCGGGCGAGACCATCGACCTGCCCGGCATCGCCCCCTCCGGCACGACGGCCAGCCTGCAAGGCAGCGCACTCGTGATCGGCGAAGGCAACGGCGGCGCGCTCTCGCTCGCACTCGCCGCCGGCACGAGCGGCACGGCAAATGCGGCGAGCGACGGCGCGGGCGGCACGCGGATCACGCTCGGATCGGCGAACCTCCAGATCTCCCCGATGGTCTTCGTGGCCACGGCAGCGCCACCGACGACCACAGCCGGCTCCGCCGCGGCGCTCGACGGCAGCACCATCGCGAGCCTCGGCTTCGGCGACCGGATCGACGTCACCAACCTCTCGCCTACCGGCGCCGCGCTCAGTCTGCTCGCACGCGGCGCCACGGAGGATATCACGATCGCCTCCCCGGGCATCTCCACGACGCTGCATCTGGGCGGCCTTTACGCTGCCTCCGCCTTCCTGCTCGGCGCGGACGGGCATGGCGGCACGATGGTCACCTACGCGCCGCCGGACGCCTGATCCGCGGCCGGCGCGGCACGCAGATCAGCGCAGCGCGTCCGGCAGACGGTCCCAGACCACGCGCGGGAAGCCGCGCGCCTGCGCGAGCTGCTCGACCCACAGCTTCACGGCCGCCGCGTCGGTGCCGACATGCTGGTCCGGCAGGATGCCGCCGCCGCTCACCTCGACCTCTCCGGCGCCCACATCGGGATTGGTGTCGCCGCGATAGGTCGCGCGGAACAGGCCGGGCTCGGGCTCGTCCATCTCGGCGTGGAAGTCGCGGCCGATCACGCTCGTCATCTCGGTTCTCCCACTCGCGCATGGATTGTTCACAACAGAAGCGCGCGTATGGGCCAGCCGTGGCGCGCGCCGCGATCAGATGGATGTGAGGCCGGGAGCCCGCCGCCGGGGTCGCGTTGTATCCCGCAGGTCCGGCAACCCTGCGGACCGACCCACCACAAACGGAAACCAGAACCATGATGAAGATATCACGATGTTTCGTGCTGGCGACGGCGCTGCTGACCGGCCCGGCGATGGGCGTCGCGTTTGCGCAAAGCACCGGCGGCGGCGCGGCCGGCCAGGCGGGCAACAGCCTCGGCAGCTCGGCCGGCACAATGGCGAACCCGAACCGCGGCACCGCCGACGGCGTGACCGGCGCCAACGGCAGCCGCAGCACCAACAGCGCGCTCGGCACCGCCCCCACCTATGGCGACGGCACGGGCACGGGCAAGCACAGCACTGGCAGCACCGGCATCGGCACCCCCCAGACGGGTCCGACGAATCCGGGTGCCGTGGGCGGCGGCGGCATGGGCAGCTCGGGCGGCACCAGTGCCGGCCATTGATTGGCCTGCCAGCCCGGCCGGCGCCAACCGATCACCCGCTTGCACCGGAAGGATGGCGACCGGGTGCCGGGCGGCGGACGCCAAGGCCGGCAGCGTGATCGACGCCCGCAAGGCTCTCGATAAGCGCGAGCCCGGCTGACGCCGAACTCACGCTGCCGCGCGCGTCTAGGCAGGCGGCCGAGTAGAGCGGTCGCGGCCGCGGATCACTCCGCGGCCGCTGCCGCCTCCGCCGGCGTCAGCGGCGGATAGTCCGTATAGCCGTGCGCGTCGCCGCCGTAGAGCGTCGCACGGTCGGGCTCCGCCAGTGCGGCGCCGATGCGCAAGCGCTCCACGAGATCGGGGTTGGCGATGTATGGCCGGCCGAACGCGATCAGATCCGCGCGCCCGGCGGCGACGGCCGCGTTCGCCATCGCGAAATCGTACCCGTTATTCGCCATGTAGAGCCCGCGGAACCGGCGGCGCAGCCCGGCATAGTCGAACGCCGCGATGTCGCGTGGCCCCTGCGTCGCGCCCTCGACCACATGCAGGTAGCCGAGCTCGAAGCGGTCGATCGCCTCGACCGCGGCGAAGAAGGTGCGCTCGGGGTGGCTGTCGGCGATGTCGTTGGCGGGGCTTACGGGTGCGATGCGCAGCCCGGTGCGGGCACCGCCCCAGACGTCGGTCACGGCCTCCACCACCTCGACCAGCAGCCGCACGCGGTTGGTGAGTGTGCCGCCGTAGCGGTCGGTGCGCCAATTGGTGCGGTCGCGTAGGAACTGGTCTATCAGATAGCCGTTCGCGCCGTGGATCTCGACCCCGTCGAACTCCGCCTCGCGGGCGAGGGCCGCACCATTCCGGTATTGCGCGACGATGCCGGCCATCTCGTCTGTGCGCAGCGGCCGGGGCGTTTCGAACGGCTTGAAGCCGCCTTCGGTGAAGGCCTGCCCCGCCGCGCAGATCGCCGACGGCGCCACCGGCAGGCCGCCACCGGGCTGCAGGCTCGGATGCGAGATGCGTCCGACATGCCAGAGTTGGAGAAAGATGCGGCCACCCCTCGCATGGACGGCGCGCGTGACCAGCCGCCAG
>DATAYA010000390.1:0-2666 GCA_036272815.1 Acetobacteraceae bacterium | reverse complement strand
CCCGCTCACGGCAGAGCCTTGAGAATCCTTTCGTCTAGGGTTTCCAACGGGCGACTGCCCTTTGGCGGGTCGGGGCAGAGCCCAGCATTTTGAGGCGCAAACCACTCACCGTCGGCATCGGCGGCCTCGGCGCGATCGGCCTGCCGCTGGCCGGCGCGCTCGACCGCGGCATCGACGGCCTGCGGCTCGCCTTCGTCGCCGACCGCGACGACGACCGTGCCGCTTCCAAGATTGCGGGCCTGCGACATCGGCCGGTCGTCACCGATTTCGATGGGCTCGCGCAGGCCGACATCGTCGTGGAGGCGGCGCCGGCCGCGGTGTTCGACCAGATCGCGGTGCCCGCCATCGAGGCGGGGCGCATCCTCGTGCCGGCTTCCGCAGGTGCGCTGCTGTCGCGCATGGACCTGAGCGGCCGGGCGCGCGAGACAGGGGCGCGCATTGTCGTGCCGTCTGGCGCCCTGCTCGGGCTCGATGCGGTGCGCGCCGCCGCCGAGGGCGAGGTTGCCTCCGTCGAGATCGAGACGCGCAAGCCGCCCGGCGGCCTCGCCGGCGCGCCATACCTCGCGGCGCACGGCATCTCGGTCGAAGGGCTCGGCGCACCCTTGCTCGTGTTCGAGGGCGATGCCCGCGCGGCGGCCGCCGGCTTTCCGGCCAACGTCAATGTCGCCGCCGCGCTGGCGCTTGCCGGCATTGGACCGGCGCGCACGCGCGTGCGCATCTGGGCGGACCCGAGCGTCGCGCGCAATATCCACACGATCCGCGTCGAGGCGGATGCCGCGCGCTTCACGATGACGATCGAGAACGTTCCAAGCGAGGACAACCCGCGCACCGGGCGGATGACGCCGCTCTCGGTGCTCGCCTGCCTCCGCGGGCTGGTGGCCACGCTGAAGATCGGCTCGTGACCGAAGCGTGACGCCCCGCTAGCATCCTCCCTGGATTGCAGAGGGGGATGCCGGATGGCCGATCAACCGCGCAGCGGGCGACTGACGCGCCGCGGCCTGGCCGGGGCGGCACTCCTGCCAGCCTCGCTCGCGCTGATCCAGCCGGCGCAGGCGGCGACGGCGGGCGAGACGACGTTCGAGCGCGTCCGCCGTACTCGCACGCTGCGCATCGCGGCCCTCCCCGGCGAGCTGCCCTATTTCCAGAAGGACATCGTCAGCGGCGGCTGGAAGGGCGGAGCCATCGACATGGCGCAGGACATCGCGAAGGTCTTCGACGCAAAGCTCGCCTATGTCGAGGCGACCTACGGCACCTCCATCCTCGACCTGCAATCGAACAAGGTCGACCTTGCCTTCGCGCTCAATCCGACAGCGCAGCGGGCGCTCTCGATCGGGTTCACGCATCCGATGATAATCCATCCCTTCGGCTGCCTCGCGAAGCCGGGCTTCAACCCGACGAACTGGGCCGACATCGACAAGCCGAACATCCGGGTGGGCTTCGACATCGGCTCGCTGCACGAGACCTGCGCCAAGCGCTTCGCGCCGCACGCGCAGCACCTTGGCTTCCCGAACCGCGACGACGCGATCCTGGCCCTGCAATCCGGGAAGATCGACGTCGACATCCTCGCCGCCATCCTCGGCCTGTCCGCGATCGGCAAGAACCCGAGCCTCGGTGCCTACCACCTGCTGCACGACCCGCTGGTGGCACTGCCCTCCTGCCTCGGCATCCAGTGGGAGCAGGACACCCGGTTCCGCGACGTGCTGAACGCCTGGCTCGACTACAACCGCGGCATCGGCCAGATCCGCGAGTGGCTGCTCGACGGGCTGGCGCTCTCCGGCGTCAAGCGCAGCCAGGTGCCGGCCGAAGTGACGTTCTGAGCCGCGCCGCCGCCGCGGGCGGGTCGGATGCACTACCATTGGGACTTCGCCTTCCTGCAACGCTACATCCCGCTGCTCTGGAAGGGCACGCTGGTCACGCTCGCCTACACGGCCGGCACGATCCTGCTGGGCCTCTTGATCGGCCTGCTGCTGGGGCTCGCGCGCCTCTCGCGCTCGCGGCTGCTCAACATTCCGCTGGTGGCGCTGATCGAGGCGTTCCGCTGCACGCCGCTGCTGGTGCAGATCGTCTGGTTCTACTACGCGCTCCCGGTGCTGCTGCACATCCAGATCCCGGCGGTGGCGGCGGCGACGATGACGCTATCGCTCTACACCGGCGTGTTCTATGCCGAGATCTTCCGCGGCGGCATCGTCTCGATCGAGCGCGGGCAGTGGGACGCAGCGCGGGCACTCGGGCTCGGGCGATGGGCGATGATGCGCCACGTCATCCTGCCGCAGGCGGTGCGGCGGATGGTGCCGCCGTTCATGAATCAGTCGATCACGCAGCTCAAGAACACCTCGCTCGTGTCCACGATTGCCGTGCCCGACCTGCTCTATCAGGGCACGCTCATCACCGCCGACACCTACCGCCCGCTCGAAGTCTACACCGTCGTCGCGCTGATCTATTTCGCGTTGCTGTTCCCGGCGACACGGCTCGTGCAGGCCTACGAGGCGCGGCTCGCGCGGGCGCGGTGAGACCGCGGCCTAGCAGTCTGTCGGATTGGTGCACCCGACGGCGCTGTTCGTGGCTAGAATCGGTGGATGTCGAACTTTGTGGCGTTCAACCGCGACCAGGCCTTTCTTCTGCCGCCTGACCTGAGGTCTTGGCTGCCGGAAGATGACCTGGCGCAT
>DATAYA010000389.1:0-12930 GCA_036272815.1 Acetobacteraceae bacterium | reverse complement strand
TCGATGCGGGCGTCGGGCATCGCCGCCGGCTAACATGGACGCGCGAGGACGCAGAATGGATTCTCAAGGCTCTGCCTTGAGCGGGGTCCAGGGGCGGCGCCCCTGGCCTTTCACTTTCAAACGTCAGAACAGCGACATCTGCGCCTCTGCGAAACCGGGCCGAGCCGCCGGCACCGCGAAGCGGGTGGCATCGAGCGGTGCGGTCTCGACGAAGCCGCAGCTCCGCGCCGCCCGCTCGAAACGCCGGCGCAGCAAGTCGGCATAGGGGCCGCTGCCCATGAAGCGCTGGCCAAAGCGGCTGTCGTTGAGCCGGCCGGCGCGGGTCTGGCGGATCAGGCTCAGGACATGCGCCGCGCGCTCGGGGAAGTGCTCGGCGAGCCAGGCCTGCATCATCTCGCGCAGCTCGTGTGGCAGGCGCAGCAGCACCCAGCTTGCGTGCCGTGCGCCAGCTTTCGCGGCCGCCTCCAGGATGTGCTCCATTTCCGCGTCGTTCAGCCCCGGGATCATCGGCGCCGCCATCACCCCTGCCGGCACCCCCGCGGCCGACAGGGCGGCGATCGCGGCGAGCCGGCGCGAAGGCGTCGCCGCCCGCGGCTCCATCCGCCGCGCCAGCGCCGCGTCGAGCGTCGTGACCGAGACCCACACGCGCGCAAGCCCGCGCCCCGCCATCCGGCCCAGGATGTCGACGTCGCGCAGCACGCCGGCCGATTTGGTCACCACCGTCACCGGATGCCCGTACGCCTCCAGTACCTCCAGCACCGCGCGGGTGAGCTTCAACGTCCGCTCGACCGGCTGGTAGCAGTCGGTATTGGAGCCAAGGGCGAGCGTGCGCGCAACGTAGCCGGGGCGGCGCAGCTCGCGTTCCAGAAGGGATGCGACCTCCGGCTTGAAGGTCAGCCGGGTCTCGAAATCGAGGCCGGGCGAGTAGCCGAGATAGGCGTGGCTGGGGCGAGCATAGCAGTAGACGCAGCCGTGCTCGCAGCCGCGATAGGGGTTCACGGCGCGGTCGAAGCCGATGTCGGGGCTGTCGTTCCAGGCGATCGCGCTGCGGCTGTGATCGGGGGTCAGCGTGGTCGGCAGCGGCGGCAGGGCCGCGAACGCCTCCTCCAGCGTGTTCCAGCCGTCGTCGAACGGGGCTGCCGCGTGCGGTTCGAACCGGTTGGCCGGGTTCAGCGTGGCACCGCGGCCGCGGCGGGCGAGCGACGGGGCGGGGTCCGCGTCGAGGGGACCGGAAAACCCATCCATCATGACGTTCCCTCTCTGTTCCGAGTGCCACGTTGACGCCGGGCCGGGGCGGAGTCAAGAGCGATCGAACGGACATAGAACGCCGATGCTCTCCATCATCATCCCGACCTTGAATGCAGCGCTGACGCTGCCGGCCTGCCTCGCATCGGTGGCCGGTTCGCCGGCGGCCGAGATCCTGGTCGCGGATGGCGGCAGTCTGGATGCCACGAGAGCCGTCGCCGCTGCCGCAGGCGCCCGTGTCGTCCCGGCGCCGCGCGGGCGTGGGTCGCAACTCGCGGCCGGCATCGCGGCTGCGCGCGGGGATTGGCTGCTGCTGCTGCACGCCGACACGCGGCTGGCGCCCGAGTGGCGGGAGGCGGCGTCGGCGGCGATGGCAGGGCCGCCGGACCGGGCGTTTTATTTCCGCTTCGCCCTCGACAGCGCCGATCCAAGCGCGCGACGGCTGGAGCGCCGCGTCGCCTGGCGCTGCCGCCGCCTCGGCCTGCCGTACGGTGACCAGGGCATGCTGATCCCGCGCCCGCTGCTCGAGGACGTGGGGGGCATGCGGGCGCTGCCGATCATGGAGGATGTGGACCTCGTGCGACGGCTTGGCCGCGCGCGCATCGCGGCCCTGCCGGCCGACGCGCTGACCTCGGCCGCGCGCTGGGAGGGCGGTGGCTGGCGGCGCCGCTCCGCGCGCAATTTGGCTTGCCTTGGAATGTGGTATGCGGGGGTTCCGCCCAGGATCATTAGCCGGCTCTATTCGTGAAGGATGTTGTGATCGTATTTGCCCGCGCGCCGCGTCTCGGCGCCGTCAAGCGCCGCCTGGCCCGAGATATCGGCGACCGCGCGGCCCTGCGCTTCCATCGTGCGACCTTGTTGCGCCTGCTCAGTGCACTGGTCCGTGACCGCCGGTTCCGCACCGTGCTGGCGCTCACCCCCGACCGCGCGCTGGCGCCGTTGCCGCTGCCGCGGAGCCGGATGCTGCACATCGGGCAGGGGCACGGCGATCTCGGCCGGCGCATGGACCGTGCGTTCCGGCGGTTCCCGTGCCGGCGCGTGGCACTGGTGGGCGCCGACATCCCCGGCGCCGGGCCGGCCGACCTGCGCGCCGCCTTCCGCGCCCTCGGCGGCGCCGATGCCGCGTTCGGCCCGGCCGAGGATGGCGGCTATTGGCTGGTCGCCCTCGGTCCGCGTCGCCCCGCCCGCCCCTTCGCCGGCGTGCGATGGTCGAGCGCCCTGGCGCTCGCCGACACGCTCGCCAATTTCGCCGGACGGCGCGTCGCCCGGCTGCGCCTGCTGCGCGACGTGGACACCGAGGCTGACTGGCGGGCCGCCCGATGCAGCGCCTGACCGACGATGCGGCCGCCGCGCGCCTCCGGCGGCTGGCACAGCTTCCTGAATTCTCGCCGAGGCTGTGGCTGCGGCGGTTGGTGTTCTGGGGGGGCGCCGTGCTGGTCTCCGGCATCGCGATCGGATTTGCCAGACTCGCCGACATCGCGGTCGCGCTCGGCGATCGGCTGATGATCGGCAGCCTGTGGCTGGCCGTGCTGCTGCCGCCCGCCGGCTTCGCGCTCTCGGTGCTGCTGACACAGCGCGTGTTCCCCGGCGCGCAGGGCAGCGGCATCCCGCAGACCATCGCGGCGATGCGGATGACCAAGCTCGAGAACGTCAATGTCGTGCTGGCGGTGCGCATCGCCCTCGGCAAGGTCGCGCTGACGCTGCTCGGCCTCGTGTGCGGTGCGTCGATCGGGCGCGAGGGGCCGACGGTGCAGATCGGGGCCGCGATCATGCACGGGCTCGGCCGGCTGGTGCGGCTGCCCAATGTCGAGGTGGTGCGCTCGGTTATCCTCGCCGGCGGCGCGGCCGGCATCGCGGCGGCGTTCAACACGCCGCTCGCCGGTATCGTGTTCGCGATTGAGGAACTCAGCCACAGCTTCGAGGCGCGCACGTCCGGAAACGTGCTCACGGCCGTCATCATCGCCGGCATCACCACGCTCGCGATCGCCGGCAACTACACCTACTTCGGCGTCACCTCGGCGCAGTTGCAGATCGGCGAGGGCTGGTTCATCGCGGTCCTGCTCTGCGGCGTCTGCGGCGGCATCGCCGGCGGCGTGTTCAGCTTCCTGCTGGTGGAGATCCCCGGCGGCCTGAGCGGCCGGCCGGCGCGGCTGCTCGCGCGCCACCCGATCGCCTTCGCCGCCTGCTGCGGCGCGGTGGTCGCGATCCTCGGGCTCGCCAGCGCCGGCGCCACCTATGGCACCGGCTACGCGCAGGCGCGCGGCGTCGTCGAAGGCACGCAGCACATGGCCTCCTGGTTCTTCCTGCAGAAGCTTGCGGCGACGGTCGCGTCATATCTGAGCGGCATGCCGGGCGGCATCTTCGCGCCGCCGCTCGCGGTCGGCGCCGGACTCGGGCAATGGCTGTCCGGGCTGATCCCGCAGGCGCCGGCCTCGGCAGTCGTGCTGCTCGGCATGGTCGGCTATTTCTCGGGCGTCGTGCAGGCGCCGATCACCTCCTTCGTGATCGTCACGGAGATGACCGACAACCAGCAGATGACCGTGCCGCTGATGGCAACGGCGATGATCGGCTTTGCGGTGTCGCGGCTGATCTGCCGGCGTCCGATCTACGAAGCGCTTTCCGTGCGCTTCCTGAGCGCGATGGAGCCAGGGCAATGAACCTGCCGCCGACAATGACGATCGTCGAGGCCGCCGAACCCGGCGGGCCGGAGGTGCTGCGGCTCGCGCGGGCTCCGACGCCGGTGCCGCGGCCGGGCGAGGTGCTGGTCCGGGTGCTCGCCGCCGGGATCAACCGGCCGGACATCCAGCAGCGCCGCGGCGCCTATCCGCCGCCGCCGGGTGCGAGCCCGATTCTGGGGCTTGAGGTCGCGGGCGAAGTGGTGGCCGCCGGAGCCGAGGGGTCCGCGTTGCGCATCGGCGATCGCGTCTGCGCACTCGCCAATGGCGGCGGCTACGCCGAGTTCTGCGCCGTGCCCGCCACCCAATGCCTACCCTGGCCGAAGAATTACGACGCGGTGCGCGCGGCCGCTCTGCCGGAGACATATTTCACCGTCTGGGCGAACCTGTTCGAGCTCGGCCGCCTGCGCGCGGGCGAAACCGCGCTCGTGCATGGCGGCACCAGCGGCATCGGCGTGACCGCGATCCAGCTTGCGGTCGCATTCGGCTCGACGATCTACGCGACGGCGGGCTCGTCGGAGAAAGTTGCCGCTTGCGTCCGGCTCGGCGCGGCGGTGGCGATCAACTACCGTGAGGAGGATTTCGCCGCGCGAATCAAGCAACTTACTGACGGCCGCGGGGTCGACGCGATCCTCGACATGGTGGGTGCCCCCTACGTCGCGAAAAACCTGCGCAGCCTCGCGATGGATGGGCGGCTGGTGCTGATCGCCTTTCTCGGCGGCAACAAAGTCGAAACCCTCGACCTCACCACGATCATGACGCGGCGGCTGGCCGTCACCGGCTCGACCATGCGGCCGCGCACCACCGCGCAGAAGGCGGCGATCGCCGACGCCCTGCGCGCCAAGGTGTGGCCGCTGCTGGACGCGGGGCGGTGCGCGCCGGTGATCCACGCGACCTTCCCGCTCGCGGAGGCGACGGCGGCGCACGCGCTGATGGAGAGCAGCACGCATATCGGCAAGATCGTCTTGCGCGTCGCCGACGCATGACGATCGCCGGATGACATGATCCGCGTATGATCCTGGCCGCGCGCGAGGCGGGCAGCGGGACGCCGCTCGTCCTGTTGCACGGGCTGTTCGGCGCCTCGGACAATTTCGGCCGCGTGCAGCGCCGCCTGGCCGGGCGCTTCCGCACCATCGCACTCGACCTGCGCAATCATGGCGCCAGCCCGCACGCGCCCGGCATGGACTATGCGACGCTCGCCGCCGACGTGATCGAGACGCTGGACGCGCGCGCCGCCCTGCCGGCGGTTCTGGTCGGGCACTCGATGGGCGGCAAGGCGGCGATGATGGCGGCACTCACGGCGCCCGAGGCGGTCGCGCGCCTTGTCGTGGTCGATGTCGCACCGGTGCGCAACCCGCCCGGGTTCCGCGCCATCGCCGCCGCCATGCAGGCGCTGCCGCTCACGCCGGGCCTGACCCGGCGGGAGGCTGGCGCGGTGCTGTCGCAAGCGGTCCCCGACGATCGCGTGCGCGCGTTCCTGCTGCAGAATCTGCGGCCGGGCGACGCGCCCTCCTGGCGCATCGGCCTCGACCGGATCGTGGCGGCGCTGCCGGATATCGAGGGCTGGGACCCGCCTCCGGGCGCGTGCTACGGTGGCCCGACGCTGTTCATCGCGGGCGGCCTGTCGCCCTATGTGACGCAAGAGGCGCGGCCAGCGATCCGGGCGCTGTTCCCGAAGGCGCGCGTCCTCACGCTCAAGGGTGTTGGCCATTGGGTGCATGCCGACGATCCCGAAGGCTTTCTTTTCGCGGTGGACGCATTTGCAGGCAGGACGGGCGAAAGGAACGACCATGCAGATTGACCTCACCGGAATGCGCGCCCTGGTCAGCGGCTCGACCGCCGGCATCGGCGCCGCGATCGCGGAGCGGCTCGCGCAAAGCGGTGCCGAGGTTGCGGTCAACGGCCGGACCGAGACGCGGGTCGCGGACGCCGTGCGGCAGTTTCGGGAGAAAGTCCCCGCCGGCCGGTTCCATCCCGCGCCGGGCGATGTCGCGACCGTGGAAGGCGCGCAGGCGATCCTCGCGGCCTGCGGCAAGGTCGACGTGCTCGTCAACAATGCCGGCTGGTTCGAGCCAAAGGACGCCTTCGCGATCACCGACGAGGAATGGCAGAAGGCGTTCGACATCAACGTGCTCGGCGCCGTCCGCCTGACCCGCGCGCTGGCACCGCCGATGCGCGAGCGCGGCTGGTGCCGGATCGTGTTCATCTCGTCGGAATCCGGCATCCAGATCCCGACGGAGATGATCCATTACGGCATGACGAAAACGGCGCTCCTGGCGCTCACTCGCGGTTTCGCTCAGGCGCTGGTGCAAAGCGGGGTGACGGTGAACGCGGTGCTGCCGGGCCCGACGCGGTCGGAGGGGGTGGTCGGGTTCGTCGACCAGCTCGCGCGCGAGAAGGGCGTCACTGCGCAGCAGTTCGAGGACGAGTTCTTCCAGCACGCCCGCCCGACCTCGCTGCTGAAGCGGTTCATCGAGCCGGGCGAAATCGCCGACGTCGTGGCCTTCGTCTGCTCGAGGGAGGCCTCCGCGATCACGGGTGCGCCGATCCGCGCCGATGGCGGGGTGATCCTGTCCGCGATGTGAGGCCAGGGCTTGCCCTTTACCCGAGCACGAACCACACGCGAAACACCACGTCCTCCCACCAGGTCTGCCGCCGCAGCCCCGGCATCCGCAGGCAGGCCAGCCGCCGCAGCACACCCCCCCGCAGCGCCGCGTCGATCCGGGCCAGATCCGCGGCCGCCGCCGGCGAGAGCAGCTCCGGCCGCGCCCGCAGCGCCGCCACATGCGCCCGCAGCAGAGCCATGAACCGCCTCGGGCCGCGCCGCAGCGCCGCCGCGGCCCGTCGAACCCGTGAGACCGGCGCGCCCACCGCATTCGCCGCGTGCTGACGGTACAGCACCACTGGCACCTCGTCGGCCACGATCGCCCCGCCCGCCGCGCTGACCACGAGATACGACCACCAATCATGCAGCGACCCCGCCGGCATCGCGCTGGCCGCGATCAGGGTGGCGGCCGGCGGGTTCAGCATCACCGTGCAGCCGGTGGCGATGTTCTGCGTCAGGGCGGCGGGGAAACCGCGCGGCCCGTCGAGCGGCTGCGAGAGGCCGAGATGGGCGAGTTCCGCATCCACCAGCACCTGCCGCGCACAATAGAGTGCCGGCTGCCCGGCATGGGGTGCGATGTCGGCAAGCCCGCGGGCGAGCTTGTCGGGAAGCCAGATGTCGTCCTGGTCGGCAAACGCGAAGGCGCAAGCCGAGGGCAATGCCGCCCGCGCCGCCCGCAGCAGCAGCAGAAAACTGGCACCGGCTCCGAGCCGCTCACCCGCGGCCGCGTCCGCCTCAATGCAGCGCCCCGCGCCCGCACGGTCCGCGAAGCCGCGCAGGATAGCGGCGCTGCGGTCCGAGGAGCCGTCATCGCGCCACACTAGGCGCCAGTCGGCATGCGTCTGGGCCAGCAGGCTGTCGAGCTGAGCCGCGAGATGCCGGGCGCCGTTCAAGGTCGAGAGGAGGATGGCGACCTGCATTCCCGGTCAGGCCGCTGCCGCCAGTTCAGTTGCCGCTGCCGAAGATGTCGTCGATAGTCCGATCAAGGCTCGGCCGCCAGTCCGGCAGCCGGATGTCGAACACCCGGCCGAGCCGCGTGCAGTCGAGCCGCGAATCCGCCGGGCGGCGCGCCGGGGTCGGCCAGTCGGCGGTCGCGATCGGCGTCACCTCCGGCTTGGGCTGTCCATGTCGTGCCGCTTGCTCGAACACGGCGACGGCCAGCCCGTGCCAGGTCGTCTCGCCCGCGCCGGCTGCGTGAAAGACGCCGCCGAACCCTGGCCGCCAGCCGTCCTCGAGCCGCGCCGCGATCGCCAGGATCGCCGCCGCAAGGTCGGCCGCCGAAGTCGGGCAGCCGCGCTGGTCGGCGACGACGCGCAGCCGGTCGGTCTTGCGGGCGGCCCCGAGCATGGTGCGGACGAAGTTCTTTCCCGTTGCCGCATAGACCCACGACGTGCGCAACACGATGGCCTGCGGACAGGCGGCGAGCACTGCCGCCTCGCCGGCAAGCTTGGTGCGGCCGTAGACACCGGTGGGGGAGGGCGGATCGGCCTCGACGTAAGGGGCGCCCTTGTCGCCGTCGAAGACGTAGTCGGTCGAGATGTGGACGATCGGGATGCCGGCATCGGCGCACAGACGCGCGAGGGCCGCCGGCCCGTCGCGATTGGCCCGCATCGCTGCGTCCGGTTCGGCCTCCGCCGCGTCGACGGCCGTCCAGGCGGCGGCGTTGACAACCAGGCGCGGCCGGGACGCGGCAAACACCGCGGCGAGCGTCTCCGGCCGGTCGAAGTCGAATTCCGGCCGCCCGACCACCACGGTCCCCGCGGCCGCTCCCAGAGCCGTCGCGACCTGCCCGGTGCCGCCGGTGACCAGGATCGGCCGCATCAGAGCGTGAACCAGTCCGCATCCACGTCGTGCAGCCGCGGCAGCCGGCGGTCCTTTTCCGACAGCACCGCCTCGCCGGCCGGAACCGGCCAGGGCAAAGCGAGGTCGGGATCGTCCCAGATCACGCCGCGCTCGGCGGCGGGGTCGTAGTCGCCGGTCACCTTGTAGATCACCTCGGTATCCGGCTCGATCGTGCAGAACCCGTGCAGGAACCCCGCCGGCACCCAGAGCTGCGCCCAGTTCTCCGCCGACAGCACCGCCGCGACGTGCCGCCCGTAGCTTCCCGAGCCGCGGCGCAGATCGACCGCGACGTCCCAGATCGCGCCACGCACGACGCGCACGAGCTTGCCCTGCACGTTGGGGGCGACCTGGCAATGCAGGCCGCGCACCACGCCGCGCTCGCGCGAGAGGCTGTGGTTGTCCTGCACGAAGGGCGCGTCGATGCCGGCCGCCTCGGCCAGCCGCCGCGCGTTGAAGGTCTCGGAGAAGAACCCGCGCGCATCGCCGAAGCGCGGCGGCGTCAGGCGGATCACCTCGGGGATCGCGAGGCGCTCGACGGTGAGCCCGGCCATCTCAGGAATGCAGCCCGTCGGCCAGTTCGAGCAGCACGCGACCCAGCTCGGTCTTGGCGAGCCGCATCGCCTGCACCCGTAGAAGCTCGGCGTCGATGAAGCCCATCCGGAAGGCGACTTCCTCCGGGCAGCCGACCAGCATCCCCTGCCGCGACTGGATCGTCTGCACGAAGGTCGCCGCCTGCAAGAGACTGTCCGGCTGACCGGCATCGAGCCAGGCGCAGCCGCGGCCGAGCCGTTCGACGTGCAGTGACCCCTCCTCCAGATAGATGCGGTTGAGGTCGGTAATTTCCAGTTCGCCGCGGCCCGACGGCCGGATCGCGCGCGCCAGCTCGGTCACGCGGCGGTCGTAGAAATAGAGGCCTGTGACGGCCCAGTTCGATTGCGGCGCCGCCGGCTTCTCGACGATGTTGCGCGCCCGCCCGTCATCGCCGAACGAGACCACGCCGTAGCGTTCGGGGTCGCGCACCTGATAGGCGAACACGGTCGCTCCCTGCGCCCTCTTGGCGGCGCCTTGCAGCAACAGGGAAAGATGGTCGCCGAAGATGAGGTTGTCGCCGAGCACCAGCGCGCATGGATCACCGCCGATCCACTCCTCGCCGATCAGGAACGCCTGTGCGATGCCATCCGGCTTCGGCTGCTCGGCATAGGCGAAGCGCACCCCGAAGCGCTCGCCACCGCCCAGCATCCGCCGGAACTGCGGCAGGTCCTCGGGCGTCGAGATCAACATGATGTCGCGGATGCCTGCCAGCATCAGCACCGAGAGCGGGTAATAGACCATCGGCTTGTCATAGACCGGCAGGAGCTGCTTCGACGTCGCGAGCGTGATCGGATGCAGCCGCGTGCCGGAGCCGCCGGCGAGCAGGATGCCCTTCATGCCGCGTGTCCCAGCCGCTGCCCGGCATAGCCGCCGCGCTCACGAAGTCCCTGCCACCAGGGGGTGTGGTCGAGATACCACCGCACCGTCGCTCGCAGGCCGCGATCGAAATCGTGCGCCGCCTGCCAGCCGAGGGCTGCCTCAGCCCGCGACGGGTCGATCTCGTAGCGGAAATCGTGACCCGGGCGGTCGCGGACGAAATGGATCAGCCGCTCGCGCGGACCCTGCGGATCGGGTTGCATCTCGTCGAGCACAGCGCAGATCGCGCGCACGACCTCGAGATTGCTGCGCGGCTGGCGGGCGCCGATCGCGTAGGTCTCGCCCGGGCGCCCGGCCTCCAGCACCCGCACCAGCGCCTCGGCATGATCGTCGACGTACAGCCAGTCCCGACGCTGTGCGCCATTGCCGTAGACCGGGAGCGGCTTGCCCTGCATTGCGTTCAGCGTGACCAGCGGGATCAACTTTTCCGGGAATTGCCAGGGCCCGTAATT
The DNA here is from genome assembly GCA_036272815.1 of Acetobacteraceae bacterium. Classification (GTDB taxonomy): domain Bacteria; phylum Pseudomonadota; class Alphaproteobacteria; order Acetobacterales; family Acetobacteraceae; genus DATAYA01. The sequence continues at coordinate 2,644 of DATAYA010000389.1, read as the reverse complement.
GTTGACCGTGTTGCTCACCAGCGTCGGCAGCCCGTAGGTGTGATGCCAGGCGCGCACCAAGTGGTCGGAGGCCGCCTTGCTCGCCGAATAGGGGCTGCGCGGGTCGTAGGGCGTGCTCTCGGTGAACGCCGCGTCGGCCGGCCCGAGGGCGCCGAACACCTCGTCGGTCGAGATGTGATGGAACCGGAATCTTGCGCGCGCTTCGGCATCGAGCATTGCGAAATGGCCCCGAGCCGCGTCGAGTAGCACGAAGGTGCCGACCACGTTGGTCTGCACGAAGGCACCCGGCCCGTCGATCGAGCGGTCGACATGACTTTCGGCCGCAAGGTGCATCACCGCGTCCGGCCGGTGCGTCGCGAACACGTCGCGCATGGCGGCGGCATCGGCGATGTCGGCGCGGATATGGACGTGGCGCCGGTCGCGTCCCGTCTCCTCCAGCGCGTCCTCGGAGGCCGAGTAGGTCATCTTGTCGACGTTGACGACCGCGTGATCCGTGTGCCGGATCAGCCGCCGCACCACCGCCGAGCCGATGAAGCCGCATCCGCCGGTGAGCAGTATCCGCATCGCCACACTCTGCCATCCCATGCTGTGCCCCGGTCGGCCCGGAGGCGGGGGCAAAATGGCAGTCTCGGCGCCGCGGGGCAAACCCGCCTTGCCCGGTGCGGCCTTTGCCCCGCATGGTCGGCAGCCATGGAGCCGCAAGCCGCCCCGCCGATCTCGCTGTTCCGGGTCGGCCCGCGCCAGCGCCGGCTGCGGCTCGCCAGCGGCTGCGTGCTGTTCGCCTATGTCGCGACGCACCTGATCGACCACGCGACCGGCAATATCTCACTGGCCGCGATGGAGGCGGTGCTGCAGGTCCAGAAATCGATCTGGCAGGGCGTGGTCGGCACCGCGCTGCTCTACGCGGCCCTGCCGGTCCATGCCGGGCTCGGGGTCTGGTCGCTCTATGCAAGGCGCTATCTCGGCTGGACCCGGCGGGAGTGGGTGCAGCTCGTCCTCGGCCTCTGCATCCCGGCGCTACTGGCCAACCACCTCGCGGTGACGCGGGGCGCGAAGGCGATCTTCGGCCTCGACCGGACCTATGCGACCGAGCTGCACACGATGTGGCAGGTGCTGCCGATCCTGGGCGAGATCCAGGTCGCGGTGCTGATCGTCGCCTGGACCCATGCCTGCTTCGGGCTGCACTTCGCCCTCGGCCTGCGGCCCTGGTATCCGCGTGCGCGGCCCTGGCTGCTGCTCGGCGCCGTGCTCCTGCCGGTGCTCGCCCTGCTCGGCTTCGAGGAGGGCGCCCGCACCGTCGTCCGGAGCCTGGCCGATCCGGCGTGGCGCGCCGTCCATCTCACGCCGGCTCGGGAAGGCACGCCGACCGATACGGCGTTTCTGTTTTATATCCGCAACGTCTTTCTCATCTTTTATGCCGCCCTGATCCTGCTGGTGCTGGCCGCGCGCCTCGTGCGCAGCCGGCTCGAGGCCGGGCGGCGCGGCATCGCGGTGCGCTATCCGGACGGGCGCTCGGTGCGGCTGCCGCGCGGGCTCACCCTGCTGGATGCGAGCCGGAAGCTCGGGGTGCCGCACGCCTCGGTCTGCGGCGGCCGCGGGCGCTGCTCAACCTGCCGGGTACGGCTGTTCGCGGCCCCGGGTGGCGTGTCGCCCCCGGCCGTCTTCGAGCGCGCGCTGCTCGACCGCGTCGGCGCCGACCCGACCGTCGTGCGGCTCGCCTGCCAGACCAGGCCGTTCGACGACGTCGCCATCCTGCCGTTGATCCCGCCCGACCTGGCGCGCGAGTTCGTCGCCGGCTGGCGGCCGCAACGGGTGGCGGAGGAGCGGTTCATCGTCGCCGTCTTCGTCGACCTGCGCGGCTCGACGACGCTCGCAGCAAGTCTGCCGCCGTACGACGCGGTGTTCGCGCTACGACGCTTCATCGAGGCCGTGACGGAGGCCGTGATTGAGGCCGGCGGCGAGCCCAACCAGTTCACCGGCGACGGGCTGCTCGCGCTGTTCGGCCTCGCGGTCGGCCCGGAGGAAGCCTGCGCCCAGACGGTTGCCGCGGCGCGGGGGATCGCCGCGCGTATCCACGCGCTCGATGCGGCGCTCGGCGCCGAGCTGGGCCACCCGCTCCGCTTCGGCCTCGGCGCGCAATGCGGCCGCGCCGTGCTGGGCGAGATCGGGCTGCGCCGGCATGTCGTGACCACGGCCCTCGGCGACGTCGTCAACGTCGCCGCCCGGCTGGAGCAGGCGACGCGCGGGCTCGGCTGCGACGCCGCGATCGCGGCCGAGGTGCTGGCGCGCGCCGGTGTCGCGCTCCGATCCCGGCTGCATCCCGGGCTGCGGCTGCGTGGCCGCGCCGAGCCCGTCGATGTCCACCTGATCGCGGCGGCCGACCTGCTGATATAACCACCGCAAAGCCCGGGGAGGCACGAGGATGGCTTTCCGCCTGACCCCGGCGCCGGAGGCGCTCGCCTCTGTCGCCCGCCGCTTCGCGACCGAACAGCTCCCCGACCTTGCCCGGTGCCGCGAAAGCGACGGTGTGGCGGTGCCGCGCGACTGCGTGCGGCCGTATGCCGAACTCGGTTTTCTCGGGGTCAATGTCGCGACCGATTATGGCGGCCTCGGGCTCGGCAATCGCGAAGCCCTGCCGGACGCC
>DATAYA010000388.1:0-4510 GCA_036272815.1 Acetobacteraceae bacterium | reverse complement strand
CGGCCGCGGTCGGAGAACACCAGCACCGGCTGGCTCGGCCGCGCGGCGTCCGGTGGTGTGATGTCCGCTCCTGCGATGTCCGGTCGTACGGTATCCGGTCGTCCGGTATCCGGGGGCACCCCGAGCGAGACCAGCGGCATGAGGTGGCCGCGATACTGCGTCACCGGCTGGCCGCCGGACTGCTCGATCCGGTCGCGCGGGATGTCCTCCAGCCGCGCGATCAGCCCGAGCGGCACCGCCTTCGGCGCGCCGGCCCCGGCGCGGAACAGCAGCAGGGAGATGCGCTCGGCCGAGTGCGTGGCATCGATGTCGGGTCCGGCGCCGGCTCCGACCGCGGCGCGGCCGTCGCCGCCGGCGCCGATGCCGACCGCGCGGGCGAGCCCGTTCGGGTCGAGGATCATGATGACCGACCCGTCGCCCAGGATCGTGTTGCCGCTGAACATCGTCATGTGCCGCAGGATCGGCGCCACCGGCTTGACCACGATCTCCTCGGTGTCGAACACACGGTCGACGATGATGCCGAGCGTGCTGGCGCCGACCTGCGTCACCACGATGGTGGGCGCCGAGGGCGGTGCCGCGCTGTCCAGCCGCAGCGTCTCGCCGAGGCCGACCAGCGGCAGCAGCCGGTCGCGCAGCCGCAGCACCGGCGTGCCGTCGATCCGCTCGATCGCCGTCGTCTCGCCCGCGTCCTCGTCGGTGCCCCGGCCGCCGGCGCCGATCCGCACCAGTTCCAGCACGCTGATCTGCGGGATGGCGAATCGCTCGCCGCCGACCGCCACGATCAGCGCCGAGACGATCGCAAGCGTGAGCGGGATCTTGATCGTGAGCGTGGTGCCCGCGCCCGCGGTCGAGTTCAGGTCGACGGTGCCGCCGATCCGCTCGATGTTGGTCTTGACCACGTCCATCCCGACGCCGCGGCCGGAGACGGCGGTAACGGCGGCGGCGGTCGAAAAGCCGGGGTGGAAGACCAGGCGCTGCAAGGCGGCCGCCGGCATCGCCGCCAGCTCCGCCTCGGTCGCGAGCCCTTGCGCGAGCGCCTTGGCGCGGATGCGTTCGAGCGGCAGGCCGCGGCCGTCATCGCCGATCTCGATCACGATATGGCCGCCCTCGTGATAGGCGTTGAGCGAAATCCGCCCGATCTCCGGCTTGCCGGCGGCGCGGCGCTCCTCCGGGCCTTCGAGCCCGTGATCGGCGCTGTTGCGGACCATGTGGGTGAGCGGGTCCTTGATCAGTTCCAGCACCTGCCGGTCGAGTTCGGTCTCGGCGCCGAGCATCGCCAGCTCGATCCGCTTGCCCAGCTCGCGCGAGAGATCGCGCACCAGCCGCGGCAGCTTGTTCCAGGCATTGCCGATCGGCTGCATCCGGGTCTTCATCACGCCTTCCTGCAGGTCGGACGTGATCTGCGACAGGCGTTGCAGCGGAGCGACGAACTCGGAGCTTCCCTGCGTGCGCGAGAGTTGAAGAAGCTGGTTGCGGGTCAGCACCAGCTCGCTCACCAGCGTCATCAGGTCCTCCAGCACGTCGACGCCGACGCGGATGGTCTGGGCGGCGGCGACGGTTGCCTCGGCCGGGGCGGTGTCCTCGGCCCCGGGCGCTGCGGCCACGGGCGCAGCGGTCACCGGCTCTGGCGGCGCCGGAGCGGCCGGCGCGGCGGGTGGTGCCGGGGCTTGGGCCGGGGCTTGCGCCGGCTCGCGCAGAGGCGCGCGCCCCGCGTTGATCGCGTCCAGCACCGCGATCACCGCGGCGTCGTCGCCCGCCGGTTCCGCGCCGCTCGCGCCAAGGCTGGCGACGATCGCCTTGATCGCATCGGCGGCGGCGAGGACGGCGCTGATCAGGTCGGGACTTACGGCGAGCGCCCCGTCCCGCACCCGGCCCAGCACGTTCTCGGCCGCGTGCGCCACCCGCTCCAACCGCGGCAGGCCGAAGAAGCCGCAGGTGCCCTTGATCGTGTGGACCAGCCGGAAGATCAGCCCGAGCGTCTCTCGGTCCGCCGGATTGCGCTCCAGCCGCACCAGCGCCATGTCGAGTTCGCCTAGGCTCTCGTTGGTCTCGGTGAGGAAGTCGGTGAGCAGGTCGTCCATGACACCCCCGAGCGGTGACGCCTCCGAGCGACCTGCAGTGTGCCGGCCAGGTGCGAAGAAGCGGTAAAACGGGAGGAGTGTCGGGCGGTGGATGGTCGGTCGGAGGCGGCGCGGCCGGAGCCGGGGCTGGCGCCCACGGAGCCCGGGCAGTGGGTGCGTCACCCGGGCTGCCCGGAATGGGGGATCGGCCAGGTCCAGTCGGTCATCGGCGCCCGCATCACGGTCAATTTCGAGCACGCCGGCAAGCGGCTGGTGAACGCGGCGGCCGCGCCGCTGGAACTGGTCGAACCCCCGCTCTGACGATGCGGCCTGACGATCCGCTCAGGCGGCGATTTCGTCGAGGAACCCGGTGACGCTCAGGATGCGCCCATCGGCGTCGAGGGCCGCGAAGTCGGTGCCGCGCGCAACCGGGGGCGCATTCTCCTCGCCGAGCGCCCAGGAGAAGCGGAGATAGTCGCCATGCCCGTCCGGGGTTCCGGTGCGGGTGAAGGCATGGCGCGGAAAGCGCGTCTGCACCGCGCCGATGAGCGTGTCGATCTGCGCGCGGCCCTCGCCCTGCATCAGCGGATCGACGTAGCGGGCGCCCTCCGTCCAGGCGGCGGCGAGCAGCGCCCGGCGAGCCTCGGCATCGGTCTCGTTCCAGGCGGCGATGTAGCGGTCGGCAATCGCTGCGTAGTCGGTCATGTCCTGTCCTCCGTCGTATCCCGGCCCATCGCCGGCTTCGGCATCCTCGGCAAAACCGTGGATCGCTGCGATGACCTGAGGGGTAATATTCGTCACCTGCCCTGCTGTGGCCGTTGCAGCCGGGGCCGTTGCAGCCGGGCCAGCCGGTCGGCGGTCGCGCGGTCGGCCGGATAGAACGCCTCGATCGCGAGTTCCGAGACCACCACCTCGGCCGCGGTGCCGAACACGGCCGTCGTCGAGATCAGCGAGAGCCGGCCCTCGCTCGTGTCGAGTTCGAGCGGCACCGCGATCTCGTCCATCCCCGGTGCCGATGCGCCGTCATCGCCGCCCGGGCCGAGTGCGGCCAGTTCCGCCAGCAGCCGGCGCAGCTCCGGGTCGCCGTTGGCCTGCGCCTGACGCCGCAGGCGGGCGAGCACATGCGCCCGCCACGCCGGCAGATTGGCGATCGCGGGCGCCAGCCCGCCGGGGTGAAGGCTCAGCCGCAGCACGTTCACCGGCGGCCGCAGCAGCGCCGCGTCGGTGACGCCGGCGAGCAGGGGCGGCACGGCCGCGTTCGCCGCCACCATGATCCAGTGCCGATCAACCGCCAGCGCGGGGTGCGGCGCGTGCCCGCGCAGGATCGCGTCCAGCAGCGCCCGCGTCGACTGGAGGGCCGGGTCGTCGAGCCGCCGCTGCGGATACCGGGGCGCGAACCCCGCGGCCAGGAGCAGCGCGTTGCGGTCGCGCAGCGGCACCTCCAGGTGCTCGGCCAGGTTCAGCACCATCGCCCGGCTCGGCGCTGCCCGGCCGCTCTCGACATAGCTCAGGTGGCGCTGCGAGATGCCGGCCTCGAGCGCCAGGTCGAGCTGGCTCCGCCGGCGCATCTGCCGCCAGTTGCGGAGCTGGACCCCGATCGACGCGGCCGGGATCGACGCGGCCGGGCCGCGGCCGGCGGGAGAGGTCGGTGCGGGCTGCATCCTCGGACCCTATCACCCCGGCGCGGCGCCGCGACGACCTGGGAGGTCATCGTCGCAATCCGCCATCGGCGGCCGCGCACCGGACTTGAACCACCGGACTTGAAGCCGGGCACGACGCGCGCGATTTTGGGGGATGATGGATCACATGCCCGCCCCCATCGGACCTGTCATCGACCCGTTCGGCCGCGGGATCACCTATCTGCGCGTGTCGGTGACCGACCGCTGCGACCTCCGCTGCGTCTATTGCATGGCGGAGGACATGACCTTCCTGCCCAAGGCGGAGGTGCTGTCGCTCGAGGAGCTCGAACGGTTGTGCGGCGCCTTCATCCGTCGTGGCGTCAAGAAGCTGCGCCTGACCGGTGGCGAGCCGCTGGTGCGCAAGAACGTGATGTCGCTGTTCCGCGGTTTGGGCCGGCATCTCGACAGCGGCGCACTCGAGGAGTTGACGCTCACCACCAACGGCAGCCAGCTTGCGCGCTATGCCGACGAGCTTCGCGCGGCCGGCGTCAAGCGCATCAACGTGTCGCTCGATACGCTCGATCCCGAGAAATTCACCGCCATCACGCGCTGGGGCAAGCTCGACCAGGTGCTGAACGGCATCGACGCCGCAAAACGCGCCGGGCTTGCGATTAAGATCAACGCCGTCGCGCTCAAAGGCGTCAACTACAATGAATTCGATCGCCTGATCGAGTGGTGTGGCGAGCAAGGCTGCGACCTGACCTTGATCGAGGTCATGCCGATGGGCGATATCGGCGGCGAGAACCGGATCGATCAATACCTGCCCCTCTC
>DATAYA010000387.1:0-7586 GCA_036272815.1 Acetobacteraceae bacterium | reverse complement strand
GCCGATTTCGCGACCACGCGGCTCACCCGGCTGGCACCGGAAGCGCTCGCGCCGATGCGCGCGGCGTTCGCTCGCCTGTCCGCCCGCGCGGAGGAGTGGTTCGCGGAGGAGGGGATCGCCGCGGCCGACCGTCGCCTCGCGCGCCGCGCCGATCTCCGCTATGTCGGGCAGAACTACGAACTCCCGGTTGCGTTGCCGGACGGCGGGCTCGACGATTCCACCCTCGCGGCCCTGGCCGAGGGCTTCATGGAGGAGCACCGCCGGATGTACGGCTTCGCGGCCGATGACGAGCCGATCGAGTTGGTGACGTTTCGCGTCGAAGCAACGGGCCTGGTGCAGAAGGCCGAGTTTGCGCCGCAGCCGGATCGCGGGCCGGACCCATCCGAGGCGATCATCGGCGCGCGCGAGGTCTGGCTGCCCGAAGCGGGCGGTCTTGTCCGCTGTCCGGTCTATGACCGCGAGCGGCTCGCGGCCGGCAACCGCATCGCGGGTCCGGCGATCGTGGAGCAAATGGACGCGACCACGCTGCTGCTGCCGGATATGGTGGCGCAGGTCGACCCTTGGGCAAACCTGATGCTGGAGGCGGCATGATTGCGCCCAACGCTGTCACGGTCGACCCGATCACGGTGGAGGTGATCGGCAGCGCGCTCTCCTCCATCACCGAGGAGATGGGCGAGGCGCTGGTGCGCGCGAGTTACTCGACCAACATCAAGGAGCGGCGCGACTGCTCGACGGCGCTGTTCGACGCGCGCGGCGACACGCTGTGCCAGGCCGAGCACATCCCGATGCATCTCGGCAGCTTCATCGGCATCCTGCCGCATGTGCTGCGCCGCCACGCCATCGCGGACATGCGGCCGGGCGACGTGTTCATCGGCAACGACGCCTACGAGGGCGGCGGCACGCATCTGCCGGATCTGGTGCTGATGGAGCCGATCTTCGTGGGCGGCGCGATCGTCGCCTGGGCGGTGAACACCGCGCACCATGCCGATTTCGCCGATCGCGGCCACGCGCATATCTTCCAGGAAGGATTGCGCATCCCGCCGATCCGGCTCTACCGCGCCGGCGAACTGCAGGCCGACGTGCAGGCGCTCATCCTCCTGAACTGCCAGGTGCCGCGGGAGCGGCTGTCGGATTTGCGCGCCCAGATGGCGGCGAACCGGCTCGGGGTCGCGCGGATGCAGGCGCTGTGCGGCAAGTACGGCCGCGACACCGTGCTGGCGGCGGCGGCGGCTTTGCAGGACTACGCGGAACGCAAGATGCGCACCGGGATCGCCGCGATTCCCGACGGCACCTATCGCTTCGACGACATCTACGAGAATCCCGAACTCGACGAGATGCTGCCGTTCGGCTGCGCGATCACCGTCGCGGGCGATGCGATGCGGCTGCATTTCACCGCGCCGCCGCAGGTGCGCGCGGGCCTGAACATGACCTACACCGCGCTGCTCTCCACGGTCTATTACGCGGTCAAGACGGTCGTCGATCCCACCATCCTCCCCAATGCCGGTCTCGCGCGTCCGCTCACGGTGACGGCGACGGAGAACTCGGTGGTATGCTGCGGCTATCCGGCGGCGGTGAACGGGCGCACCAGCACCTGCCAGCGCGTCGTCGACCTGATCCACGGCGCGCTGGCGCAGGCGGTGCCTGAGCGGCTGACAGCGGCCAGCAACGGAGCCTGCGCCGCGGCGCAGTTCATCGGCGCGCGGCCGGACGGCAGCCTGTGGGTCTATTTGGAGACGATCGGCGGCGGTTCCGGCGCACGCGCGACCAAGGACGGGCTCGACGGCGTGCACGTCCACATGACCAACACTTCCAATCTGCCCGTCGAGGCACTGGAAGTCGAGTATCCGCTGACCGTGCTGCGCTACGAGCTGGTCGATGGCTCGGGTGGGCCGGGCGCGCACCGCGGCGGGATGGGATTGCGGCGCGTCTATCGGGCGGAGGCGGATTGTCGGCTGCGCGTCGACGGTTCGCGGCTGCGCACCGATCCTTGGGGGCTGGCGGGAGCCCTTCCGGGCGGTCGCGCGGGGTTCGATTTCGGCAGCGCCGTGTTCGCGGGCGGCAACGGCGCACTGCACGCCGCCGACGTGGTAGAGGTGGTCACCGCAGGCGCCGGCGGCTACGGGCCACCCGACGCCCGCGACCGCGCGGCCGTCGCGCGCGACGTCGCCGAACACCGCATCGACGCCGACCGAGCCCGCGCGATCCACGGACCGTTCTGAGGAGTTCGCATGATGTCCATCGGACGCCGCTCCCTGCTCGCCGCCGGTGCGACATTGCCGCTGCTCGGCCGCACCGCCCGCGCCGCCTCGGGCAGACTGATCTACGGGCTCTCCAGCTATCCGCCTAGCTTCGCGCCCTTTGCCAATGCCGGCTCGGCCGCAGCGGCGGCGAAGCTCATGGTGCATCGCGGCCTGCTCGGCTATGCGCCGGACGGCAGCGTGCGCGGCGAACTTGCGGAGAGCTGGTCGCGCGACCCTTCTGATGGCGCCTGGGTGTTTCACCTGCGCGACGCGATGTTCCATAACGGCCGCAAAGTCACCTCGGCCGACGTCGCCTGGACGATCGAGCAGGTCGCCGCACCCTCCTCCATCGCCTATCTGCGCCCGCAGATGCAGGAGATCGCCAACATCGACGTCCCCGACGCGCGCACCGTGCGGTTGCATACGAAGGTGCCCAACGCCGCGCTGCCGCTGCTGTTCGCGGGGTTTTATCTGCCGATCGTGGCGAAGGGTTCGCTTGCCGGCAACCCGGCCGGCATCGGCGCGGGACCTTTCGTGGCCAAGAGCCAGGAGCGGGGCGTCGCGATCGAGTATGCCGCGTTTGACAAGTTCTATCGTCCCGGCCTGCCGAAGCTCGGTGCCGTCCGCATGGTCGCCTATGCCGACGAGAACGCGCGTGTCGCCGCGTTGCAGGCGGGCGATGTCGATCTGATCGAATACGTGCCCTGGCAGTCGATGAGCGGCATCGAGGCGAACAGGAAGCTGCGGCTGCTGAACACCAACGGCCCGTTCATGTATCTCACCTTCAACGGACGCGCGAAGCAGTTTGCCGACCCGCGCGTCCGGCTCGCGGTCGCGCACGCGATCAAGCGCGAGGACATCGTGAAGGCCGCGTTCTTCGGTCGCGCCGCGCCGCTGCGGGGCGTGCCGATCCCGCCGGGCACCACGTTCTTCGACCCGAAGACCGCGAATGCCTGGAACTACGATCCGGCGAAGGCAAAGGCGCTGATGACACAGGCGGGCTACGCCGGCGGCTTCGCGTGCAAGCTGCTCTCGACCTCGCAATACGGGATGCACAAGGACACCGCGACCGTCGTCCAGCAGCAGCTCGCCACGATCGGCATCCAGGCGGAGCTGGTGCTGCCGGACTGGCCGACGCGGGTGGCGATGGGCAATCGCGGCCAGTTCGAAATCTCCGTGATGGGCACGGCCGCCGACAACAACGACCCCGACGGGCTCGCGAACCTGCTCGCCGGCAACCTGCCGCCCTCGTACGAGCGCAGCCAGAACATCGACATCCCCAAGATCGACACGCTGCTCGCGCAAGGCCGCGCCGAGTTCGACCCGGCGAAGCGCCACGCGATCTATGATCGGATGCAGGCGCTCGTGGTCGAGGACGCGCCGATGGTGGGCCTGTGCTGGCGCAGCCAGGGCTACGCCGAGAAGGCAAGCGTCGGCGGATTCACCAACATGCCCGGCGCGCTCTCGTTCTATTCCCCGACGACCCTCGAGCAGACCACGATCGGCTGAGTGACCCGTCTCACATGATCTGGCTGCTGCGCCGGATCGCCGTCGCGGTCCTGCTGGTCTGGATCGTCGCCAGCGTCGTGTTCCTCGCCATCCGGCTGGTGCCCGGCGATCCGGCAATGCTGCTGCTGAGCCAGGGCGGGGTGACGCCCGATCCCGCCGCCGTCGCCGCATTGCACGCGCAGCTCGGGCTCGACCGGCCGCTGCTCGTGCAATATCTCGCCAGCATGCGCGCGCTGCTGCACGGTGATCTCGGCCAGTCGCTGCAGGACCAGTCGGAGGTCGCGCCGGAAGTCATGCTGCGGCTGCCGCGCACGCTCGAACTGATCGGCGCCGCGGCGCTGTTCGCGCTTCTGACCGGGTTGCCCGCGGGCGTGCTCGCCGCCATCCGGCGCGGCCTCTGGTTCGACCGGCTCGCGGGCGGGATCGCCTCCTTGGCACTGGCGGTCCCGGTGTTCGTCGTCGGCACGCTGCTGATCCTGCTGTTCGCGCAGAACCTGCACTGGATGCCGGCCGGCGGATACGTCGCCTTTGCCGACCATCCGCTGCGGCATCTGCTGCTGCTGTCGATGCCGGCGCTGACGATCGGGTTCGGGCTCGCCGCCATCGTGTTCCGCATGACCCGCGCCGCCGTGCTCGACGTGGCACGGCGCGATTATGTGCGCACCGCGCGGGCGAAGGGTGTCGCCGCGCGCGGCGTGCTGCTGCGCCACGTCCTGCGCAACGCGCTGATGCCGGTGGTGACGGTGCTGGCGCTCAATCTCGGCTCGCTGCTCGGCGGCACGGTGCTGGTGGAATACGTGTTCAACTGGCCGGGTCTCTCCGGCCTGCTGGTCGACAGCGTGAACGCGCGCGACTATCCCGAGGTGCAGGGCGTGGTGCTGGTGATCTCGGTGCTGTTCGTCGGCCTCAATCTCCTCGTCGATCTGCTCTACGCGGCACTCGATCCGCGCGTGCGGCACGGATGAGGTGGGGACCGCCGCTCGCGGTCGGCGCGATCGTGCTGGCCGCCGTCGTGGCCCCGGTGCTGCATCTGCCGGACCCGGTGCGGATGGACATCGCGCACCGCTTCGGCGCGGCGACGCTGGCCCACCCGCTTGGGCGCGACGAGGTCGGCCGCGACGAATTGTCCCGACTGCTTTGGGGTGCGCGCGTGTCACTGAGCGTCGCGTTCTCCTCGACGGCACTGGCCTGCATCGTCGGCACGGCGCTCGGCGTGCTCGGCGGTTTCCTGCGCGGCGTCGCCGAGCTGCTCGCGGTGCGCTCGATGGATATCGTGCTGTGCTTCCCGCCGCTGCTGCTGGCGCTGCTGGTGGTGACGCTGGTCGGCCATGGCGCCGCGACGCTGATCCCGCTGCTCGCGCTGCTGTTCCTGCCCGGCTTCGTGCGCGTCACCTACGCGGGCGTGCTCGGGGTCGCGGCGCAGGACTACGTGGAGGCGATGCGGGCACTCGGGGCGTCGCGGCTGCGCATCATGCTGGTCACCGTGCTGCCGAACGTGGCCGGCCCGGTGCTGGTGCAGTTCAGCCTCGCCGTCGCCGCCGCCGTGGTGCTGGAATCGGGCCTCTCCTTCCTCGGCCTCGGCGTGGTGCCGCCGGCGCCGTCCTGGGGGCTGATGATCGGGGCGGCGCGGGCGACGATGGCGCAGGACCCGTGGCTGCTGCTGTGGCCGTGTGCGGCGCTGAGCCTGACCATCCTGGCGATGAACGCGCTCTGCGACGCGCTGCGCGACGCGACCGACCCGCACGCGGCGGCGCCAGGCATGGCTGCCCCCATCGCCGCCCGGCGCGCGCGGCGCTCGCTGGTCTCCGCGATCGTGCCGCCGCGGCCGGCCGGGCCGCTGCTGGAGGCGGCCGGCCTGACCGTCGAGATCGAAACTCCGTCCGGCTCGATCCGCCCGGTGCGCGACGTTTCCCTGAGCGTCGCCGGCGGCGAGACGCTGGCGATCGTGGGCGAGAGCGGCTCGGGCAAGTCGCTGACCGGGCTCGCCTTGATGGGCCTGCTGCCCGGCGCCGCCCGCGTCGTCGCGGGTGCCGCGTGGCTCGACGCCACCGAGCTGCTGCGTCTGCCGGAGGCCGCCCTGCGCCGTCTCCGGGGTTCGCGAATGGCGATGGTATTCCAGGACCCGCTCTCCAGCCTCAATCCGGTGCATCGCGTGGGCGTGCAGATCGCCGAGGCCCTCCGCGCGCATCGCCGCATCGCCCCCCGCGCCGCTTCGCGGGCGGTCGCCTTGCTCCTGCGTCGCGTCGGCATCGCCGATCCCGAGCGCCGTGCCCGCGCCTATCCGCACGAACTCTCGGGCGGGATGCGGCAGCGCGCGATGGTCGCGATCGCGATCGCCAACGACCCGCGCCTGCTGATCGCCGACGAGCCCACGACCGCGCTCGACGTGACCATCCAGGCGCAGGTGCTCGACCTGCTCGCCGATTTGCGGCGCGAGCGCGGCATGGCGCTGGTGTTCATCACCCACAGCCTGCCGGTCGTGTCGGAAATCGCCGACCGGGTCGCAGTGATGTACGCGGGCCAGATCGTCGAGCAGGGCCGCGCGGACGCGGTGTTCGCACGTCCCTTGCACCCCTACACGGCCGCCCTTCTGGCGAGCGCACCGGGCGAGGACGGCGCCCTTCCCGCGCCGATCCCCGGCACCGTGCCGCCGCCGCACGCCCTGCCGCCCGGCTGCGCGTTCGCGCCCCGCTGCGGGTTTCGAAAGGCGGCCTGCGAGGCGGCGCCACCGCCGCTGCTGGAGCCCGAACCCGACCGCGCCACACGCTGCCTGCGCTGGCGCGAACTCGCATGACGGCGCTGATCGAGGCGGAGCGCCTGTCCCGGCGTTTCGCCGCGCGCGGCCTTCTCTCCCGCGCCGCGCCGGTGCAGGCGGTCACCGAATTCTCGCTCGCGATCGGGCGCGGCGAGGCGGTCGGCCTGGTCGGCGAATCCGGCTCCGGCAAGAGCACGATCGGGCGGCTGCTGCTCGGGCTGCTGGCGCCGAGCGAGGGCACGGTGCGCCTCGACGGCCGCCCGCTCGGCGGTGCCGCGCTGCGGCGGCGGATGCAGCTCGTGTTCCAGGACCCCTATTCCAGCCTCGACCCGCGCCGCCGGGTGGGCGCGCAGGTGGCGGACGGGCTCGCGATCCACCGCCTCGGGGCGCGCACGGAGCGGCCGGCGCGGGTCGCGGCGCTGCTCGCCCAGGTCGGCCTGCCGCCGGAGCACGCGCACCGCTACCCGCACGAGTTCTCCGGCGGCCAGCGCCAGCGGATCGGCCTCGCCCGCGCGCTCGCGACCGGCCCCGAGTTCCTGGTCGCCGACGAACCGGTCTCGGCGCTCGACGTCTCGGTGCAGGCGCAGGTGCTGACGCTGCTCGCCGATCTGCGGCTGCGGCTCGGGCTGGCGCTGCTGTTCATCAGCCATGATCTCCCGGTCGTGCGCAGCCTCTGCGACCGGGTGGTCGTGCTGTATCTAGGCCGGGTGATGGAGGAGGGGCCGGCGGAGGCGGTGTTCGGCCGCCCCGCGCATCCCTACACGCGGGCGCTGCTATCGGCCTCGCCCAGCCTCGACCCGGCGCGGCGGCGCGCGCGCATTCTGCTCGCGGGCGATCCGCCTTCGGCCGCGGCGCCACCCTCCGGCTGCGTGTTCCGCACCCGCTGCCCCTGGGTGGTTCCGGCCTGCGCAGAGGCGGTGCCGCCGCCGCTCGTGGTGGGCGCCGGGCACCGGGCCGCCTGCATCCGCAGCGAGCTTTGGCTCGGAACCTGACGGCGGTTCGCAGGCCGTATCACCATTCGAACGGGCGCGGGCGACGGTCGGCCTCGATGCCGTTTATGTTATACCGTCCCAAGGGTGGAC
>DATAYA010000386.1:0-7107 GCA_036272815.1 Acetobacteraceae bacterium | reverse complement strand
GCCGCCTTCGCCAGCGCGCTTGCCGATCTGGCCCTGCCGGCGGCCGCACTAGGCATCGCCTTCGCGCCCGCGATCATGCGCGTGCTGCGCAGCTCGCTCGCACAGGTGTGGCATCAGGACTACATCGTGCAGGCGCGGCTGCGCGGCATTGGCGAGCGCCGGCTGCTGCTGGTCCATGCAGCCCGCAACGCCATCCTGCCGACGCTCGCGCTGATGGGCGTGCAGTTCGGTTTCCTGTTCGGCGGCACGCTGCTGGTGGAGGTCATCTACTCGTTCCCCGGGATCGGCAATTTGATGGTCGATGCCGTCCACAACGCTGATCTTCCGGTGATCCAGGTGGTCGGCATCGCCTATTGCGTCGTGGTTCTCGCGATCAGCATGGCGGTGGACGCGCTCGTGCTGACGCTCGATCCGCGGCTGCGGAGACTGCGTTGAACGGGCGCATCGCAGCGGGTGGGACGATCCTGCTGGCGCTGCTCGTCTGTGCCGGGTTCGCGCCGTGGCTGTCGCCGCACGATCCGAACGAGCAGAATCTCCTTTCGATCCTGCTACCGCCGGCCTGGGCTCAGGGGGGCGATCCGTCGTTTCTGCTCGGCACGGACAGCCTCGGCCGTGACGTGCTCTCGCGACTGATCTGGGGTGCACGGGTCGCGGTGGTGGTGGCGTTCGCCGCGGCGTTCGGGGCGGCGCTGCTGGGCGCCGTGCTGGCGCATCTCGCCGGCTATTTCGGCGGCGCCGTCGACTGGATCATCGGCCGCGCGGTCGAGGTCTGGATGTCGTTCCCTCCCGTCGTGCTGTCGCTGATCCTGATGGTCGGACTAGGCTCGGGCCTGTCCAGCGTCGTGCTCGCGATCATTCTGGTGGACTGGACGCGATTCTGCCGCGTGCTGCGGGCCGACGTGCTCGTGGTCACGCGCCGCGATTACGTTGCCGCCGCGCGGCTGGTCGGCTTCTCGCACACGCGTACGCTGTTGCGTGAAGTGTTGCCGGCGACGCTGCCGCTGCTTCTGACGCTGCTCAGCCTGGAGATGGGCATCGCGGTCATCGTGGAGACCATTCTCTCGTTCGTGGGTCTCGGCGTCGGCGCCGGCCTGCCCGCCTGGGGGCAGATGATCGCCGATGCGCGCGCCAACGTCGCGGAGGCACCGTTTGGATTGCTGGCACCGATGGCGGCGATCTTCCTCGCCGTCACCGGCTTCAACCTGCTTGGCGATGGACTGCGCCGCGCGCTCGATGCGCGCGAGGCGATCGCGTGACCCTGCTCGCAATCGAGGGGCTGACGATCGGCGCGCATGTCGGCGGCCGGCGGGTCGCTGCGGTGCGCGATCTCTCGCTCGATCTCGAAGCTGGGCGCATTCTCGGCGTCGTCGGCGAGTCCGGCGCCGGCAAATCGATGATCGGCCGCGCGATCGCGGGCGCGCTGCCGCCTTCGTTCTCGATCGATGCCGGCCGCATCCTCCTCGACGGGGAGGACCTCGCGCGCGCGGCGCCGCCGCGGATGCGGGCGCTGCGCGGACAGGCGATCGGCTTCGTGCCGCAGGAGCCGATGGCCGCCCTCAATCCGGTGATGAGCGTGGGCGCGCAGCTATCCGAGCATCTCGGCCGCCTCGGCATCCCGCGTCGCGACCGCGCCCGACAGGCGGCGGCGATGCTGGCGGCCGTGCATCTGCCGGACCCGCAAACGTTGCTGCGCCGCTATGCGCATGAACTCTCGGGCGGCATGTGCCAACGCGTGCTGATCGCGATGGCGTTTGCCGGACGCCCGCGCCTGGTCGTCGCCGACGAACCGACGACGGCGCTCGATGTCACCATCCAGGCGCGCATCGCCGGCCTGATCGCCGAGATGCAGCGCCGCGACGGCACCGCGATGCTGTTCATCACCCACGACCTGCGGCTCGCAGCCCGCATCTGCGACGAAGTGCTCGTGCTCTACGCCGGGCAGGTGGTGGAGCGCGGCCCGGGGACAATGCTGCTGCGACGGCCGGCGCATCCCTACACGCGCAGCCTCCAGCTCGCCGCCCCCGCGATGGCCGGGCCGCCGCGCGCGTTGCAGGCGCTGCCGGACCGGATGCCGGGCCTCATCGCATTGGCGGATATGCGCGGCTGCCGTTTTTCGGCCCGCTGCCCGGTCGGCAGCGCCGATTGCGCGCAGGATGAGCCGCAAGCGGCGGCGCGCGGCACCGTCGCCTGCCTGCACCCCGAGCGCACCGCCGCGATCGCGCCCACGGCCGCCGCACCGCGCCCCGCGCCCGCGCCCGGCCCGCCGGTGCTCGTGCTCGACGGGCTCGCCCGGCGCTATGGCCAGGTCGATGCGGTGCTTGGTGCGAGCTTCGCCATCGGCGCCGGCGAGTTCGTCGGCCTGGTCGGCGAGAGCGGCAGCGGCAAGAGCACCATTGCGCGGCTTGTGATGGGTCTTGTGCCGCCCAGCGCCGGCCGGATCGTGCTCGGTGGCCGCGACGTCACCGCCGGCCGTCGCGCCGACCGGAGGCACCGTGCGGACTGGGCGCAGATGGTGTTCCAGGACCCGCAATCGGCGCTCAACCCGCGCAGGCGGGTGGCCACCATCGCGACGCAGGCGATGGAGGCGGCCGGCCGCCCCCGGGCCGAGCGGCAGCTCCGGGCCGCGACCCTGCTGCAAGAGGTCGGCCTCGCCGCCGAGATCGGCGCGCGGCTGCCGGCGCAGCTCTCGGGCGGCCAGCGGCAGCGGGTCAATATCGCCCGCGCCCTCTGCACCGTGCCGCGGCTGCTGATCGCCGATGAGATCGTGAGCGGGCTGGACGTGTCGATCCAGGCGCAGCTCCTGGACCTGCTGGCGCGCCTGCGGCAGGAGAGGGGCGTGGCGCTGCTGCTGATCTCGCACGACCTCTCGGTGGTGCGGCACCTCTGCGAACGGGTCCTGGTGATGCACCGCGGCGTGATCGTCGAGGAGGGGCGAACCGAGGCGGTGTTCGCGCAACCGAGCCATCCCTACACGCGCCGGCTGCTGGCGGCGGTTCCCCCCGACAACCCGACGCTGCCCTGGCAGCCCTTTGCCGAACCGGCGGAGCGGCCGGAAGCCGCCTGATGGGTCGCACCACATGGCTGCTGATCGCGGCGCGCGCCGTCCGCAGCATTGGGCAGGGCGCCATGGTGGTCGATTTCGCGCTCTATCTGAAGGCGCTCGGCTGGTCGGCGGTTGCGATCAGCGTTGTGCTCGGGGCGGCGCTGCTGGTGGGGGCGGCGCTCACGCTGCTGGTCGGGCCGCTCTCCGACCGCATCGGCCGCCGCCGCTTCCTGCTCGGCTTCGAGGCGGCGCAGATGCTGGCCAGCCTCGCCGGGTTGGTGAGCGCGGCGCCGTCGGTCGTGGTGGCGGCAGGCCTGGTCGGCGGCTTCGGTCGCGGCGGCAACGGCGCCGCGGGCCCGTTCGCGCCGGTCGAGCAGGCGTGGCTGGCGCAGAGCGTCCGCCGCCTCGATCGCGGCCGCATCTACAGCCTCAACTCGGCGGGTGGGTTCATCGGCATGGGCGTGGGCGCGCTGCTCGCCGCCCTCCCGGCGCGGTTCGCCGCCATCCTGCCCGGCCCGCTCGCCTTCCGGCCGCTGTTCGCGCTCACCTTCGCCTGCGCCGCCGGCTGCTTCCTGCTCTGCCTGCGCGCCGCCGACGCCGAGGCGCGGCCGGCGGCCTTGGCCGAGGCGGCCCTACCGGGGGCCGCCGAGGCAGAACGCGCGATCCGGCAGGCGGAGAACGGGCGGGTCCGGCAGCTGATCCTGGCCAATGTGCTGAACGGCACCGGCGTCGGGCTGATCGGGCCGCTGATCGCCTATTGGTTCTCGGTGCGCTTCGGCGTCGGGCCGGCGCGGATCGCGCCGGTGATGGCGGCGGCCTTCGCGCTCTCGGCGGCGGCGTCGGTCGGCACCGGCTGGATCGGCCAGCGCATCGGCGTGGTGCGTGCGGTGGTGGCGATGCGAGCAATCGGACTGGCCTTGCTGGTGGCGCTGCCGTTCGCGCCCAACTTCGGCGTCGCCGCCGTGCTTTATGCGCTCCGCGGCGTGTTCAACCGGAGCACCGCCGGCGCGCGGGCGGCGGTGAGCGTGAGCCTCGTGCGCGGCCGGCGGCGGGGGCTCGCGGTGAGTGCGGGCAACGTCGCGATGCAGGTGCCCCGCGGCATCGCCCCGGTGCTGGCCGGCGCGCTGTTCGAAGATGGGATGTTGGCGTTGCCGTTCCTGCTCGGGGCTGCGTTCCAGGCCGCCTATCTCGTCGTCTACGCCGTCAGCTTCCGCGCGCACGATCCCAGCCTGACGCCGGCAGCCAACGCGGCGCGCAACCTGGCATCACTGGCACGTCAACGGGAATTGCAACGGGAGGGCGACTGAGGCTGCGTCCAGAACGGGCGCGGGCCGTCAAACCGATGTGACGACCGCAACGAGGCGGCCGAGGGCAAGAACCCCGGTTTCTTCCCGAGCGCCCTCAACGGCGCCATCCGCTGACACCAATTCGCACGGTCTCGACCCGTCGCGCACGACAGGGTCATGGTCGGGGAAGGCCTCTTCGGTCCGGCACGATTTCTGTCAGTCGAAGCGCACGGCATTGATTCGGCTCTCGGAAGCGACGTTCTACGACGTTTGGCCAACGAAGCGGGATCCAATGTCATGCGCCGTTATCTATTGATGTTGCTGCGCAAAAAAAGCGCGGCCCAGGCATGACCCGGGCCGCGAGGTTTCGGGAGACGACGCCCTCAACCCGCGACGGGCAAGAGAGCGACACGATCCTGCCCCATCCTGCCGCGGCGCGATGTGATCTGGTTCACACGCGGGACGCGATCGGCCTCGTCCTCAGCCCATCAAGCAGCGCCGCCCAGCGCCCGGCGACCGCATCCATCGCGTAGCGACCCAGCACCGCCGGCGCCCGCGCCCGCAGCGACGCGCGGAGGACGGTGCCGGCCTCGCCCGGGTCCACCAGCCGCGCGATGCCGTCCGCGATCGCCTCGACGTCGTAGGGGTCGACGAACAGCGCCGCCTCGCCGAGCAGCCAGCGGAACACCGGGATGTCGGAGACGACCGCGGGCGTCCCCGCGGCCAGCGCCTCCAGCGGCGGATAGCCGAAGCCCTCGCCGAAGCTCGGATGCGCGAAGCAGGCGGCCTCGCGGGCGAGGGCGGCCAGCTCGTCGCGCGGCACGTCCTGGAGATGCAGGATGCCGCCGGCGCGGACGTGCGGCGCCCTCTCGCGCAGGATCGCCTCCTCGCGCCAGCCCGGATTGGCGACGATCACCAGCCTGAGCGCCGGATCGTGGCGATCGACCACCCGCTCCCAGGCACGGATCAGGTTCGGGTAGTTCTTGCGCGGCTCCAGCGTCGAGACGGCGAGCGCGTAGCGCGGCTGCTCCGACAGCGGCGGCAGGGACGCCGGTGCCTCGGCCGCGGCACCGAGGGCGCGGAAGCTGCGGCGCCTGGCGAGGATGGACGCGGCCGGCAGCGCCGCGGCGGCGGGCTCGGCCAGCGCGCAGGGGATCGCCCGCGCGGAGCGGCGGCAGGTCGTGCCGCCCGGTCGGCATCAGCAGGCCGGTGGGTGCCGCGCCCGGCAGGCGCACCAGCATGTCGAAAATCAGCCGGATGTCCTGCGCGATGCCGACGTAGCCGTCGGCCGCATGTGAGAGATCGACCAGCACGCGATGCGGCGGGACCAGGGGCGCACGGGGCGAGGTCACGCGGGCCTCCTAGCGCGTCCGGCGACGGGCCGCCAGCTTCCCGCCCGGCTTGACAGGGGCGGCACGCGATCCGACGCTTGCGCGAAGATCGCTGGAAAAACAAGGGGAACGCCATGGCCGACGCCCGCGAGCCGATCGTCACGCCCGACATCACCCGACCGCCGCGGGCGCTGGTCGACGGCCTCGCCGCGATCGGCAGCGCGACCGCGAGCGCCGAGCTGAGCCGGCTCGGCATCCGCAACCCGCACATGCAGGGGCCGCGCGCCTGGACGCCCGGCCGCGCGATCGCCGGGCCCGCGCTGACCTTGCAATTCATGCCCAAGCGCGAGGACCTCTACGGCGAGGACGAATACGCCCAGCCCGAGCGCCAACTCCACCGTCACGTGCTCTATCATGCGCAGCCGGGTGACATCGTCGTGGTCGATGCGCGCGGCGACATGACCGCTGGCGTGTTCGGCGAGATGATGCTGACCTATTTCATGGGCCGGGGCGGCGCGGGCGTGGTGATCGACGGCTGCCTGCGCGACTGGCCGGGGATCAGGGGACTCGACCTCGGCCTCTGGATACGCGGCGTCACGCCGAATTTTCACACGCAGACCGGCATCTTCCCGTTCGCGGTCAACGGGCCGATTGCCTGCGGCGGCGTGCTGGTGATGCCTGGCGATATCATCGTCGCGGACGACGACGGCTGCGTCGTGGTGCCGGTGGCGCTGGCGCCGGCGCTGCTGGAGCGCGCCGGGCACCATGCCGAATGGGAGGAATTCTCGCGCATCCGGTTGGCGGCGGGCGGGGACCTGCGGACCTATTATCCACTGTCGGAGGCGGCGGTGCCGGAATACGAGGCGTGGAGGGCACGGAACCC
This sequence comes from Acetobacteraceae bacterium, assembly GCA_036272815.1. Lineage (GTDB taxonomy): Bacteria > Pseudomonadota > Alphaproteobacteria > Acetobacterales > Acetobacteraceae > DATAYA01. The sequence continues at coordinate 564 of DATAYA010000386.1, read as the reverse complement.
GCGGTGACGCGGCTGGGCCGGGTCGCGCTTGCTGCCCTCCTGCTGGCGCCGGCGGCAGTGCGTGCGGCGGCTCCTTCGGGCAGCCACTATCGCGAAAGCGGCGACTGGACCTTCACCTGCGACAACGCCCACGGCTGCGTCGCGAAGGCGCTGGCGGACCCCGCTGCCGACGTCGCGGCCACCTCCGACAATGTCGACGTGCAATTCCGCCACGATGCCGGCCCGACCGGGATCTTGGCTCACGATCGTCGTCTCGGGGAACGCCGCTCCGATGCGGCTCGGCCTCGACGGCCGCGCGCTCGCGCCGGGGCCGGCCTGGACGAAAGCCGACTGCGATCAATGCCACGAGGCGACGATCTCCGGCGGCGCGGCGCTCGGGATGCTGCGCCGGATGGCGGCGGCGCGAACACTGACGATCACGGGCCGGTCCGGGCCGGTGGCGCACGTCTCCATGCGCGGCCTCGGCGCGGCGCTGGCGCTGGCGGACGCGGTGCAGGGCCGGTGCGGCACCTGACCGCCGTCGTCCGGCCCGGCCCGGCGCCCGCCGCCACGGTGCCGCTACCG
>DATAYA010000385.1:0-5836 GCA_036272815.1 Acetobacteraceae bacterium | reverse complement strand
CGCGCGGCGGGCGGCGCGGTGGCCGCGGTCGACGCGGTGATGGAGGGCTGGGCGCAATCGGCCTTCGTCGCCGCAAGGCCGCCCGGCCACCATGCCGAGCCCGCCCGCCCGATGGGGTTCTGCCTGTTCGGCAACGCCGCGATCGCGGCTCTGCACGCCCGCGCGCGCTGGCGGCTGCGGCGCGTCGCGGTGTTGGATTTCGACGTCCATCACGGCAACGGCACGCAGGCCGTCTTCGCGAACGATCCCGACCTGTTCTACGGCTCCAGCCACCAGTCCCCCTGCTACCCCGGCACCGGGGCCACCGCCGAGACCGGGATCGCCGGCAACATCGTCAACGCGCCGCTGCCGCCGGGTGCCGGCAGCCACGCCTTCCGGAAGGCCTGGGAACGCCGCATCCTGCCGGCGCTGGAGGACCATCGGCCGGAGCTGCTGATCGTCTCCGCCGGGTTCGACGCGCACCGGGCCGATCCGCTGGGCGAGCTGATGATCGATACCGCCGACTTCGCCTGGATCACCGAGCGGCTGCTGGCGGTCGCCGAGCGATGCGGCGGCGGCCGGATGGTCTCGGTCCTGGAGGGCGGCTACGATCTCCCCGCACTGGCCGCCAGCGCCGCCGCCCATGTCCGGGCGCTGCTGCGCATCTGACACATCGCCCAGGGACAGCGCCTGGAGGGGTGCGCATCCGCCAAATCGCCCCGGATGCGCATCCGCCACACCGACCTGCTGCTGATCGGCCACAGTGCAGGGCAGACCGCCTGCCGGGGGACTTGCCCGGCCCGGCGCAATTCTCTACCCGATGCCGGACGTGGCGGCTCTGCGGCATCGGGCGGCACCGTGTTCTCGTCCCCGCCGGTGCTTTGGGCCGCTGGCGCTCTGGGCCGGCGGTGCTCTGGGCGGGGTCGCCCACAATCTGGAGAGGCGAATGGCCGAGGACATCGCAACGCTCTCCTTCGAGGATGCGCTCGCCGAGCTGGAGCGGATCGTCCGCGGCCTGGAGGGCGGGCAGCAGAAGCTCGAGGACGCGATCGTCGCCTACGAGCGTGGCGCCAGGCTACGCCGGCACTGCGAGAGCAAGCTCGTCGAGGCGGAACAGCGCGTCCAGGCGATCGTGGAGCGTGCCGACGCGTCGATCGCGCTGCGGCCGGTGGAATAGCGATGGCCGCCGACACCCTCACGCGCAGTTGCGAGGATGTGGCCGCCGCGGCCTTGGCGCGCGCCGTGGCCGACGACGCCGCCGCGATCGAGGCGGCGCTGGAGGCGTTGCTGCCCGAGGCCGAAGGTCCGGAGGGGCGGCTGACGGAGGCGATGCGCTATGCGTGCCTCGGCGGCGGCAAGCGGTTGCGCGGCTTCCTGGTCATGGAGACGGCCCGCCTGTTCGGCGTCGCCACCGCCTGCGCGGCACGCACGGCCGCCTCGGTCGAAATGCTGCACGCCTATTCGCTGGTGCACGACGATCTTCCCGCGATGGACGACGACGACCTGCGCCGTGGCAAGCCGAGCACACACCGGGCATTTGACGAGGCGACCGCGATCCTGGTCGGCGACGCCTTGCAGACCCGCGCGTTTGAGGTGCTGGCGGACCCGGACACCCATTCTGATCCGCAGGCACGCTGCGAGCTGATTGCGGCGCTGGCGGCGGCCTCGGGAGCGCGCGGCATGGCAGGCGGGCAGATGATCGACATGATGGCGGAGGGCCGGACCCTGAACGCGAGCGAAGTGGCGCGCCTGCAATCCCTCAAGACCGGGCGGCTGCTGCAATACAGTGCGGAAGCCGGCGCGATCCTCGGCCGCGCGCCCGGCCCCGTCCGCACCCAGATCGCCGCCTTCGGCCGCGATCTCGGGGCGGCGTTCCAGATCGCCGACGATCTGCTGGACGCGACCGGCAGCACCGAGGAGACCGGCAAGACCGCCGGCAAGGACCAGGCCGCCGGCAAGGCGACGCTCGTGGCCCTGCTCGGCGTCGAGCGCGCCGCGGCGCAGGCCGCCATGCTGTCCGGCCAGGCGGCGGCGCATCTCGACGGCTTCGGTCCGGAGGCCGACCGGCTGCGCCAGCTCGCAGCCTATGTGGTGGAACGGCGGAGTTGATCCGATGACCGTCACGCCCGTCTCCCGCGGCAATTCCGGCGCCCCGCTGGTCGCCCGGCCGAGCACGCCGCTGCTCGATCGCGTGCACGTGCCCGCCGACCTGCGCAATTTCTCCGCCGAGCAGCTTCGCCAGCTTGCCGACGAGTTGCGCACCGAATTGATCGACGCCGTCTCCGTGACCGGCGGCCATCTCGGCGCCTCGCTCGGCGTCGTCGAGCTGACCGTGGCCCTGCACGCGGTGTTCGAGACGCCGCGCGACCGGCTGATCTGGGACGTCGGCCACCAGGCCTATCCGCACAAGATCCTGACCGGGCGGCGCGACCGCATCCGCACGCTCCGCGCGCCCGGTGGTTTGTCCGGCTTCACCCGCCGCGTCGAGAGCGAGTACGACCCGTTCGGTGCGGCCCATTCCTCCACCTCGATCTCCGCCGCCCTCGGCATGGCGGTCGCCCGCGACCTCAAGGCCGAGGCGGGCGACGTCTCGGAGGCGGACCGGCGGGTGATCGCGGTGATCGGCGACGGGGCGATGAGCGCCGGCATGGCCTACGAGGCGATGAACAACGCGGGCGCGCGCCACTCGCGGCTGATCGTCATCCTCAACGACAACGACATGTCGATCGCGCCGCCGGTGGGGGCGATGAGCGCCTATCTCTCGCGGCTGATTTCCTCCCGCAGTTTTCTGGGACTTCGCGACCTGGCTGTGCGGATGGCCAAGCGCTTCCCGCGCGGCATCGAGCGCACCGCGCGGCGCGCCGAGGAATACGCCCGCGGCATCCTGACCGGCGGCACGCTGTTCGAGGAACTCGGGTTCTACTACGTGGGCCCGATCGACGGGCACAACCTCGACCATCTGCTGCCGGTGCTGCGCAACGTGCGCGACGCCGAGGACGAGGCCGGCCCGATCCTGGTGCACGTCGTCACCAAGAAGGGCAAAGGCTATCCGCAGGCCGAGGCCTCGGCCGACAAGCTGCACAGTGTCGCCCGCTTCAACGTCATCACCGGCGAACAGGCGAAGGCGCCGCCGGGGCCGCCGCAATACACCCGCGTCTTCGCCGAAGCGCTGATCGCCGAGGCGGAGCAGGACCCGCGCATCGTCGCGATCACCGCCGCGATGCCCTCGGGCACCGGGCTCGACCGCTTCGGCAAGCGTTTTCCGGAGCGCACCTTCGACGTCGGCATCGCCGAGCAGCATGCGGTCACGTTCGCCGCCGGCCTCGCCACGGAGGGAATGCGGCCGTTCTGCACGATCTATTCGACGTTCCTGCAACGCGCCTACGACCAGGTGGTGCACGATGTCGCGATCCAGAAACTGCCGGTGCGCTTCGCGATGGACCGTGCCGGGCTGGTCGGCGCCGACGGTGCGACCCATGCCGGCAGCTTCGACCTGGCCTATCTCGGCTGCCTGCCCGGCTTCGTGCTGATGGCGCCGTCGGACGAGGCGGAACTGGTCCACATGGTCGCGACCGCGGCGACGATCGACGACGCGCCCTCCGGCCTGCGCTACCCGCGCGGCGAAGGCACCGGCGTCGTGCTGCCGGCGCGCGGCGAGGTGCTGCCGATCGGCCGCGCCCGCATCCTGCGCGAGGGCGGCACGGTCGCCATCGTCTCGCTGGGCGCGCGCCTGGGCGATGCCTCCCGGGCCGCGGACGAGCTGGCCGCCCGGGGGTTCCCGGTGACGCTGGTCGATGCCCGTTTCGCCAAGCCGTTCGACACAGCACTGGTCGAGCAGCTCGCCCGGCACCACGAGGTGCTGGTCACCATCGAGGAAGGCAGCATCGGCGGCTTCGGCAGCGCGGTGCTGCACCATTTGGCCCATCGCGGGCTGCTCGACGGCGGGCTGAAGGTGCGGCCGATGACGCTGCCCGACCACTTCATCGAGCACAACGCGCCCAAGGCGCAGGTCGCCGAGGCGGGGCTGGCTGCGCGCGACATCGTGGCACTTGTGCTCGGCTGCTTCGGAGTTTCGCTGCCGCAGGCAGCGCCGGCGGGATGACCGGCATGGGCGGGCAGTACAGGTCGGGGGCGCCGCCTCCGGACCTTCCGCCGGGCGTTGGCGGCGGGAGCGTGGCTGGCGCCGCGTCCCGGCGCGCCGTGCTGGGCTGCCTGCTCGGCATGCTGGCGGCGGCGCCGGCGCGGGCCGACCCGCTGCCGTGGCAGTCCATGCCCGAGAGCGATCCGGCGGCGCCGATCGCGCGCTTCAATGCGGCCCTGCTCGCCGTGATGCGGGAGGGTCGCAGCACGCCATTCACGCAGCGCTACGCGGAGCTGGCGCCGGTGGTGGACCGCACCTTCGATCTCGCGGCGATCCTGCGCACGTCCGTGGGCTTCGGCTGGGCGGAGATCCCCGCGCCACTCCGCGCCCGGTTGCTCGCGGTGTTCCGGCAGTTCACCATCGCCTCCTATGTCGCCAATTTCGACACCTACACCGGCGAGCAGCTCCGGGTGTTGCCCAATCCGCGCCCGGTTGGCCCGGAGTGGGTCGTCGCCACCGAGATCGTCCCGCCGAACGGCCAGTCCACCCGAATTGACTACGTGATGCACGAGGTGGCGGGCGAATGGCGTGCCGTCGACGTACTGCTCGACGGCACGATCAGCCGCGTCGCGGTGCAGCGCTCGGATTTCTCATCACTGATCGCCTCGCGCGGCGGCACGGGGCTGATCGAGAGCTTGCAACAGAAGGTGGGCCAGCTCTCGGGCGGCACGCTCCTCTGATGCTGCCCGCGATGCTGCATGCGGCGCTCGTTGATCTGGCCGTCCTCGCGGACGTGATGGCACTCCTGGGCATGGCCCAGGCGTTTGCCGGCTGGGCGCTTGCCCGCCGCCTCGCCTCCCGTCTCGTCGAGACCGATGGCGTGTCGCTCCTGCCGCGTGCGCTGCCGCCGATCTCGGTCCTGAAGCCGCTGTACGGCGACGAGCCGCTGCTGGAGGAGGCGCTCGCTTCCTTCATCACGCAGAATTATCCGGGCTTCCAGCTTATCTTCGGCGTGCGCGATCCGGCCGATCCGGCGCTTGCCGTGGTCGCGCGGCTGCGGGCCCGGCACCCGGCCGCCGACATCGCGGTCGTGGTCGACCCGCGGCTGCACGGGGCGAACGGCAAGGTCAGCAATCTCATCAACATGATGGGCGCCGCGCGGCACGACATCCTGGTGATCGCCGACAGCGACATCCACGCCGCCCCCGGGCATTTGCGGCGGGTGGTCGAGGCCCTGTTGCAGCCCGGCGTCGGCCTCGCGACCACGCTCTACACCGGCCGCCCCGCGGCAAGCGGCCTCGCCGGCCGGCTCGGGTGCAGCTATATCGGCCACACCTTCCTCCCCGGCGCGCTGGTCGGCCGGGCACTCGGGCGGCAGGACTGCCTCGGTGCGACGATGGCGCTGCGGCGCGCGACGCTGGAGGCGGCCGGCGGCTTCCCGGCGCTGCTCGACCAGATCGCCGACGACGCGGTGCTCGGGCAGATGGTGCGCGCGCAAGGTCTCCGCGTGGCGCTGGCCGCGACCGTGCCGGCGACCACCGTCGCCGAGACAACGCTGCCGGCGCTGCTCCGCCACGAGCTGCGCTGGGCGCGCACGACGCGGTCTCTGGCGCCGCTCGGGTTCGCCGCAAGCGTGGTGCAGTATCCGCTCGTCTGGGCGGCGCTCGCGATCCTGCTCGCGGCCGCAACGTCAGGCATGCTCTGGGCGTTGACGATCGCGGTGATGGTCTGGGCAGCGCGCGCCTGTGCCGCCAGCGGCATCGACGCGGCGCTCGG
>DATAYA010000384.1:0-15007 GCA_036272815.1 Acetobacteraceae bacterium | reverse complement strand
TCCCGCGTCGCCGTCGAGCGCGGAGCCCGGCCGGACGTAGTGCGCAACGTCGGCGATCGCGACCACCAGCCGCCAGCCGGCACCGTCCGCTTCGGCGAACACCGCATCGTCGAAGTCGCGCGCGTCGTCGCCGTCGATGGTCACCAGCGGGATGCCGCGCAGATCGGTCCGCGCGCCGAGCGCCACCCCGCGCGCCGCCGCGGCCTCCGCCAGCGCCTCGGCGGAGAACTCGGTCGGGATCGCGTGCGTCGCGATGCAGATCAGCGAGATCGCGCGCGCATCGTCCATCTGCCCGAGCCGCTCGACGACGCGGGCAGGTCGCAAGCCGTAGCCGGAATGCGGCAGCGGCTCGGCGAGCACGATCTCGCCCGGTGTGGCACCGCCCGCGTCGCCCGGCGGGACGGTCCATTCCGCGCGCGCGCGGCGGTCGGTCGGGACCAGCCGGTCGGGCGGGCGGAACACGGCGAGGATGCGCGTCGGCGCCTCGGCGAGGCGCTTGAGGGTGCGACCTTCGTAGCGGCCGGGGCCGGTCGGGCGCAGGCGGGCGAGCACGCGCTGGCCAGGTGCCAACGCCGGATGGCCGCGCGGTTCGGGAAGCATGAGGACGCTGGGGGGCTTGCCGGGTCCGTCCCAGGTCGCCGGGCGGGCGAGCGCGTCGCCATCGGTGTCGGTGCCGGTGATCTGGACGATCGCGGTGGGGGGAAGCGTGCCGGCCGGATGCCGGCTGCGCGCGGGCGGCGGCCGTTTCATTCGCCGGACGGAGAACTGCGAAATCCCCCTCCCCTTGCGGGCTTGGACCGCAGATCTGACCAAGGTTGGGGAGAGCGAGCCCTCTCTGCTCGCATCAGGCCGTCTTGCGCTTGCGCGCGGGCGCCGCCTTTTTCTTCACGGCTGTCTTCTTCTTCGCCGGCGGCTTCGCACGGGGCGCCGGCGCGGCAGCCGGCTTCGCCGCCGCCTTCGGGGCCGGCGCCTTCTTCCGGGCGCCGCCCCTGCCCGGCTTCGCCTTCAGCACCTTGCCCCGCTCGGCCAGCAGCGCCACCGCCGCCTCCGGCGTCAGCGCCTCCATCTCCACCCCGCGCGGCAGGTTCGCGACCGTCGAGCCGTGCTGCACGTAGGGTCCGAACCGACCGCGCCGGACCATCACCGGCTCGCCGTCCTTCGGGTGCGGCCCGAGCGTGCGCACTGAGGCGAGCTTTTTCGCCAGCACGTCCACCGCACGATTGAGCCCGACCGCCAGCACGTCGTCGTCACGGTCGAGTGAGGCGTAGACCCCGCCCATCCGCACATAGGGACCGAACCGGCCAAGACCCGCCTCGATCGGCTCGCCCCGCTCCGGGTGCATCCCGACCAGCCGCGGCAGCGAGAGCAAGCCCATGGCCTGCTCCAGCGTCAGGCTGTCGCCGTCCACGCCGCGGGGCAGCGATGTCCGCTTCGGTTTTTCCTTCCCCTGCGGCTCGCCCTGCTGCGCGTAGAGCCCATACGGGCCGCGACGGACGGTGATCTCCTCGCCGGTCTCGGGATGGTGGCCGAGCACGCGCATCCCCTCCTTCAGCGTGTCGGCCGCCGCCTCCCCGTCGCCTTCGATCGCGAGCCGGCGGGTGTATTGGCACGCTGGATAGTTGGAGCAGCCGATGAAGCTGCCGTAACGGCCGAGCTTGAGCCCGAGACGGCCGTTGCCGCAGGCCGGGCAGCCGCGCGGGTCGCTGCCGTCAGGCTTCGGCGGAAAGAAATGCGGGCCGAGATCCTCGTCCAGCGCCGCGATGACGTCGGATATTTTCAGGTCCTTGGTCTGATCGACCGCGCGCGAAAAATCCTCCCAGAACGCCGCCATCACGGCGCGCCAGTCGGCGCGGCCGCCCGAGATGTCGTCGAGCTTCTCTTCCAGGTCGGCCGTGAAGCCGGCGTCCACGTAGCGCTCGAAAAAGCTGGTGAGGAACGCGGTGACCAGCCGGCCGCGGTCCTCGGGGATGAAGCGACGGCTCTCCAGCCGGACGTAGTTGCGGTCGCGCAGCACGGTCAGGATCGAGGCGTAGGTAGAGGGGCGGCCGATCCCCAATTCCTCCATCTTCTTGACCAGGCTCGCCTCGGAGTATCGCGGCGGCGGCTGCGTGAAATGCTGGTCGGCCGTCACCGCGCCACGCGCCAGCGGATCGCGCGCGGCCATCGGCGGCAGCATCTTTCCCTCCGCCTCGTCCTCTGCCTCGTCGGTGTCCTCCCGGTAGAGCTTGAGGAAGCCGTCGAAGGCGAGGATGGAGCCGGTGGCGCGCAGCGTCACACCCGCCCCGTCCGACACCTCGACCGTCACCTGGTCGAGTTCCGCCGACGCCATCTGCGAGGCGACGGCGCGCTTCCACACCAGCTCGTAGAGCCGCCGCTGGTCGTGGTTGAGCGCGCCGGAAACGCTCTCCGGCGTGCGGCTCACGTCGGTGGCACGGATTGCCTCGTGCGCCTCCTGCGCGTTCTTGGCCTTGGTATGATACTCGCGCGGCGCCGGCGGCACGTAGTCGGGGCCGATCGCGTCGCGCACATGGTCGCGGATGCCGAGCATCGCCTCGCCCGCCATTTGCACGCCGTCGGTGCGCATGTAGGTGATGAGGCCGACCGTCTCGCCGCCGAGATCCACGCCCTCGTAGAGCTGCTGGGCGATGCGCATCGTCCCCTGGGCGCCCATGCCCAGCTTGCGGCTGGCTTCCTGCTGCAAGGTGGATGTCGTGAACGGCGGCGGCGGGTTGCGGCGGACACGCTTGCGCTCGACAGAGGCGACCGAGAACGTGCCGCGCTCGACGGCGGCGCGCGCCGCCATCGCCAGCGCCTCGGTGTTGAGGTCGAACTGGTCGAGACGCTTGCCATCGAGGTGCGTGAGGCGAGCCGTGAACGGCGCGCCGGCGGGCGTGGTGAACCCCGCTTCCACCGTCCAGTACTCGCGCGGGCGAAAAACCTCGATCTCCGCCTCGCGCTCGCAGATCAGGCGGAGAGCGACCGACTGCACCCGCCCGGCGCTGCGACTGCCGGGCAGCTTGCGCCACAGCACCGGCGAGAGCGTGAAGCCCACGAGGTAGTCGAGCGCGCGGCGGGCGAGGTAGGCGTCGATCAGCGGCGCATCGAGCTCGCGCGGATGCGCCATCGCGTGCCGGACGGCGCTACGGGTGATCTCGTTGAAGGTGACGCGCTGGACGTCCACACCGCGGAGCGCGTGCTTCTCTTCCAGCATGGCGCGGACATGCCAGGAGATTGCCTCGCCCTCGCGGTCGGGGTCGGTCGCGAGGTAGAGGCGATCGGCTCCCTTCAGGGCCTTGGCGATGGCGGCGACCTGGCGGGCGCCGCGCTCGTCGGCCGCCCAGTCCATCGCGAAGCCCTGCTCGGGCCGCACGCTGCCGTCCTTGGCCGGCAGGTCGCGGACGTGCCCGAAGCTCGCGAGCACGGTGTAGCCGCCGCCCAGGTATCTGTTGATCGTCTTGGCCTTGGCCGGCGATTCGACGACGACGACATCGGTCATGCGGTCGGGGGTTCCGTCGTTTCTGGCTCAGAACCCCGGGTCCATGACCCGGGCGACGCGGTTGCCGGGCAGCATCTCGGCGCGGCCGGCAAGTTCCAGGTCCACGAGCGCCGCCATCACGACGGCGGCGGGTAACTGGCAGCGCCGGATGAGAACGTCAACCGGCGTAGGCGAAGGATCGAGCAAGTCGATCAGGATCTCGTGCACTCCAACCACGTCCGCGGGCTCGGGGCCGAACCAGACGGGGGCCGGTTCGGCGAAGCCGCCGCGGGGTGCGGAAGGCGGGAGGTGGGCCAGAACGTCCGCCGCCTCCTCGACCAGATGAGCGCCCTGCCGGATCAGGTCATTGGAGCCGCGGCAGCGCGGATCGAGCGGAGAGCCGGGCGCGGCAAACAATTCCCGGTTATTTTCAAGCGCGAGCCGGGCGGTAATCAGGCTGCCCGAGCGCGGCGCCGCCTCGATCACGATGCAGCCGAGGGAGAGGCCCGCAATCAGCCGATTGCGGCGCGGGAAATGGCGGCTCTGCGGCGCCGTGCCGAGCGGCGCCTCGGCGACAACCGCGCCGCCTGCCGCGATCCGGCGCTGAAGGTCGGCGTGTTCGGGCGGATAAGGCTGGTCAAGGCCGCCGGCGACGGCGGCGGCCGTGCGCCCGGCCCGCAGTGCGCCCTCGTGCGCGGCAGCGTCGATCCCGCGCGCGAGGCCGGAGACGATCACGAGGCCGGCGCGCGCGAGTTCAGCGGCGAGCAATTCGGCAAAACGCTGTCCGTTGGCCGAGGCGTTGCGGGCGCCGACGACCGCAACCGCGCGGGCATCGATTGCGGCCGGATCGCCGAGCACGGCGATGACGGGCGGCGCATCCTCGACCATCGCCAGCAGCATCGGATAGCCCACCTCGCCCAGGAACAGCATCCGGGCGCCGAGTTTGCGCGTGCGATCGATCTCGCGCGCGGCCTGCGCCCGGGTCGGAATGGCGAGATTGTTGCGCCCGCCTGCGCGGGCAAGCCCGGGAAGCGCATCGAGCGCTGCCGCCGCCGACCCGTAGCGTTCGAGAAGGCGCCGGTGGGTGATCGGGCCGACTGTTTCCGTCCGCGCGAGGCGTAGCCGGTCCTGGGCCTCGACGTCAGTCATGCGCGCCGCCCGATGCGCGGCTCGGTGCCGGCGAGCAGGCGGCGGATGTTGGCGCCGTGGCGCGCATAGACGAGGGCGGCGACGGCGAGGGCCAGCAACGCGACCGCCCGGCCAGCGAGCACCCAGCCGACGACGGGCGCGGCCGCGAAGGCGCCGAGGGCGGCGGCCGACGAGATGCGCAGCGCCAGGGCCAGCACGAGCCAGACGGCGCAGGCGGCGAGTCCGACCGGCCACGCGGCGGCGAGCAGCACGCCAAGGCCCGTGGCGACGCCCTTGCCGCCGCGAAAGCCGAGCCAGACCGGGAAGAGGTGACCGAGCACCGCCCCGACCCCGGCGACCAGCGCCGCGATCGGCCCGGCGGTGGCACCGGCCAGCAGCACCGCCGCCACGCCCTTGCCGCCATCCAGCAGCACCGTCGCGACAGCCAGCCCGCGCCTGCCGGTGCGCAGCACGTTCGTCGCACCGATATTGCCGGAGCCCACGCTGCGGATGTCGCCGAGCCCGGCCGCGCGCGTCAGCAGCAGCCCGAACGGGATCGAGCCGAGCAGGTAGCCCCCGACGAGGGCGGCAAGCAGCGCGGCGATCATCCGAACACCCGCCGCCCGGCCTTCCAGGTGCCGAGCACGCGGCCCTCCAGCGTGCGGCCGTCGAAGGGCGTGTTCTGCGCCTTTCCCGGCAACGCCCCGGCCTCGACCTGCCAGGCGCGCTCGGGATGGAAGAGGCAGAGATCGGCCGGCGCCCCGCGCGCGAGCGTGCCCGCCTCGGCGCCGAGCAGCCGCGCGGGGCCGCTCGTCAGAAGTTCGATCGCGCGGGCGAGCGGCAGGCCGGAGCCGTGAACCTGGGCCAGCGTGATCGGCAGCAGTGTCGCGAGCCCCGCCCCGCCGGCCGCCGCCTGGCCGAACGGCAGGCGCTTGTCGTCGACGTCGCGCGGCTGGTGATCCGACGCGATCGCGTCGATCGTGCCATCGGCAAGCGCCGCCGCGACCGCCTGCCGGTCGGCCTCGGCGCGCAGCGGCGGCGAGAGCTTGGCGTAGGTGCGCCAGTCGCCGATCGCGGTCTCGTTGAGGTCGAAATAGGGCGGCGCGGTGTCGCAGGTGACGGCGAGCCCGTCCGCTTTTGCCGCCCGGATCAGCGCCAGCGCCTCGGCAGTGGAGACATGCGCGAAGTGCAGGGCCCCCCCGGCGAGGCGCAGCAGGCGGATGTCGCGCGCGACCAGGATCGCCTCGGCCGCCGCCGGAATCGCGGTCAGGCCGAGCCGGGTCGCCAGCTCCCCCTCCGTGGCGGCACCGCCCTCGGCCAGCGAGGGTTCCTCCGCGTGCTGGACGATCATTGCCCCGAACATCGCCGCATAGGCGAGCGCCCGGCGCATCAGGGATGCCGGCCCGATCGCGCGGCCGCCATCGGTGAAGGCGACCGCGCCGGCCTCGCGCAGCAGGCCAAGTTCCGCCAGCTCCTCGCCGCGGCAGCCGCGGGTGGCGGCGCCATAGGGCAGGATCGCGAGGCTGCCGGTCTCCTCGCCACGCGCGCGCAGCAGCCGTACCAGCGCCGGGTCGTCGATCGCCGGGCGCGAATCGGGCAGGGCCGCGAGCGCGGTGATCCCGCCCGCCGCCGCCGCCTCGGCCGCGGAGGCGATGGTCTCGCGATACTCGAAGCCGGGTTCTCCCAGCGCCGCGCGCATGTCGATGAGGCCGGGGCAGAGCACGCAATCCTCGGCCTCGATCACCGCCACCCCGTCCGGCCGGCCGAGATTGGCGCCGGTATCGGCGATGCGCCCGTCGCGGATCAGCAGCCCGCCCCGCGCGTCGAGGCCGGACGCCGGATCGAGCAGCCGCACGTCGGCGATCAGCGTCCCCATCGCAGCGCCGTCAGTCATTCCGGCGGTGCGTCCGCGACAGGATATCGAGCACCGCCATCCGCACGGCCACACCCATCTCGACCTGCTCCTTGATGACGCTGCGCACCGGGTCGTCGGCGACGGCGCTGTCGATCTCCACGCCGCGGTTCATCGGTCCGGGGTGCATCACCAGCGCATCCGGGCTGGCGTGGGCGAGCTTGGCGGCGTCGAGCCCATAGAAGCGAAAGAATTCTCGCGCGCTCGGCACCAGCCCGCGTGTCATGCGCTCGGTCTGCAGCCGCAGCATCATGACCGCATCGGCGCCCGCGAGGCCCGTCGCCATGTCGGTGAAGCGATCGACGCCGAGCCGCGTGATTTCCGCCGGCAGCAGCGTCGCCGGCCCGATGACGCGCACGCGCGCACCCATCGTGGTGAGGAGATGGATGTTGGAGCGGGCGACGCGGGAATGCAGCACGTCGCCGCAGATCGCGACCACCAGCCCTTCCAGCCTTCCCTTGCGCCGGCGGATGGTGAGCGCGTCGAGCAGCGCCTGCGTCGGGTGCTCGTGGGTGCCGTCGCCGGCGTTGATGACCGCGGCATCGACCTTCTGCGCCAGCAGCGCCGGCGCCCCGGACTGGTCGTGGCGGATCACCAGCAGGTCGCAATGCATCGCGTTGAGCGTCGCCGCGGTGTCCAGCAGCGTCTCGCCCTTGTTCACCGAAGAGGTGGAGACGCCCATGTTGATGACGTCGGCGCCGAGCCGCTTGCCGGCCAGCTCGAAGCTGGTGCGGGTGCGGGTGCTGTCCTCGAAGAACATATTGATGAGCGTGCGGCCGCGCAGCAGGTCGCGCTGCGTCTTCCCCGAGCGGTTGAGCAGCACGTAGCTCTCGGCAAGGTCGAGCAGGCGCGCGATCTCGGGCGGGGTCATGCCTTCGATCCGCAGCAGATGGCGTTGGCGGGCGGACAAGGCGGCCAGGAATCCCCCCCGGGGCGGTTGCGCGAGCCTAGGAAACTTGCACCCCGGCGGCTAGGGCGCTCGTGCCGCCGTCATTCGGCATAGATCATTTTCCGCGTCATGCCGCCGTCGATCACGAACTCCGCGCCGGTGACGAAGCCGCTCTCGGCCCCGGCGAGCCACGCCACCAGCGCCGCGACGTCCTCCGGCCGGCCGACCCGGCCCGCCGGATGCTGCGCGTGATCTTCCGGCCGCAGCGTCTGGCCCCTATCTTTCGTCCGGCTGGTATCGATCCAGCCCGGCGAGACGCAGTTCACCCGCACCTCCGGCCCGAGGCTGATCGCAAATGCATGGGTCAGCGCGACCAGCCCGCCCTTCGAGGCGCTGTAGCTCTCGGTGTTCGGCTCGGACATGCGCGCGCGGGTCGAGGCGATGGTCACCACCGCGCCCCTTGCCGCCCGAAGAAGGTCCTCGGCGGCCCGGACCAGGAGGAAGGCGCTGGTGAGATTGGTCGCCAGCACGCGGTTCCAGTCGTCGAGCGAGAGATCGCGCAACCGTCGGCGGACCATGAAGCCGGCGTTGCACACCAGCGCATCGAGCCGGCCGGCGCTGCCGCGCAGGCCGTCGAGCAGGGCCGCGACCTGCGCCTCGTCGGAGACGTCGCAGTGCACCACGCGCACGCCCGCGACGGACCCGGCCGTTTCGTCGGGCGCCCGGTCGGCGGCGATCACCTGCCAGCCCTCGGCCGCCAGCCGCCGCCCGACGGCAGCCCCGATGCCACGCGCCCCGCCGCTGACCAGTGCGACCCTCGCTGCCGGCATCCTGCTCCTCCCTCGTGCCGCGGTTCCGTCCCGAACAGAGACATTGTAGCGTACCGCGCATGATCCGCGCCGCAACGACAGTCCTGCTTGCGTCTCTCGCCCCGGCGCTGGCGGCGAGCCCGCCCGCTACCGCACCGGCCACCGCTGCCCCCATCGCCACGCCCGCGCCCGCCACGCCCACACCCGCGCCGACCACGCCCGCAGTGGTCAAGCCTGCCCCTGGCAAGCCGCCCGCAGCGACACCAGCCGCCCCCAAAACAGCCGCAGCGAAAGCACCCGCCCCGAAAGCACCGGCCCCCAAACCGCCGCCACCCGCCGCGGCCGAGCACATTCACGAGCAGGAAGCGACCAGCGTTCTCGGCAGGACCATCACCGACAAAAAGGGCCAGGAGATCGGCCGCATCGTCAACGTTCTGGTCGACCAGTGGGGCAAGCCGCGCGCAGCCGTGATCGACTTCGGCGGCTTCATGGGCGTAGGCTCGCGGCGAATCGCAGTCGCTTGGCGCGCGCTGCATTTCGTCCCCGACGCAAAGGGCGGACCGACGATCACACTCGAAATGACGCCAGACCAGATCAAGGCCACACCCGCCTACCAAGGCGCGACCGGCCCCGTCACCGTGGCGGCTCCGCCCGCCGCGGCCCATCCCGCGCCGCCGACGCCGCCCGTCCGCTAGTGGCTGCCGCCTCGGCCCGCCCGCCGGGCGTCGCGGCGCCTCCGCGAAGCCTCGCCGGCCTCGACTGGTTCAACTTCTTCGTTGCCAATTTCCAGACCGGCTTCGGCCCGTTCATCGCCGTTTATCTGAGCAGCCGCACCTGGACCGAGGCCGAAATCGGCGTCGTGCTCAGCGTCGGCACGGTGACCGCGATGGTGAGCCAGGTGCCGGCCGGGGCGCTGGTAGACGCGATGCCCAACAAGCGCTTCGCGGCCCTGCTCGCTGTGGCATCGATCGCGGGGAGTGCCGTCATCTTCGCAATCTGGCCGGAAAGGCTCGCAGTCGCGATCGCCGAGGTGCTGCACGGCTTCGCGAGCTGCGTGCTGTCGCCCTCCATCGCGGCCATCAGCCTGGCCCTGGTCGGACAGGCGGCGCTCGGCGAGCGGCTCGGCCGCAACGCGCGCTTCGCGGCACTGGGCAACGGCATCGCCGCGGCGGTGATGGGGGCCTGCGGCAAGTTCGTCTCCACCCGCGCGGTGTTCGTGCTGACCGCCCTGCTCTGCGTGCCCGGGCTGGCGGCGCTGCGCGCGATTCACGGCGTGCGGGCCGCGGCCCCCGTCAATGCCCCCGTCCGCACCCGGCTCGGGGCAAAAACCGGCATTTGGCGATTGCTGCACGACCGGCGGCTGCTGGTGTTCGGCGTCTGCGTGATCTTCTTCCACATCTCCAACGCCGCGATGCTGCCGATCGCGGGGGTACAGGCGACGCGCGAGGTCGGGACCAACGCCAACCTCATCATCGCCGCGGCGATCGTGGTGCCGCAGATGGTGGTGGCATGGATCTCGCCCTGGATCGGGCGGGAGGCGAGCCTGCGCGGGCGGCGGATCGTGCTGGAGCTGGGCTTCGCGGCCCTGCCGGTGCGCGGCGTGCTGCTGGCGCTGATCCCGAACCCCTATCTGCTGATGCCGATCCAGGCGCTGGATGGCGTAAGCGGCGCCGTGTTCGGCGTGCTGCTGCCGCTGGTCGCGGCCGACATCACGCGCGGGACCGACCGGTTCAACACCTGCCTCGGCCTGCTCGGGCTCGCGGTCGGCATCGGCGCCACGATCTCGACGACGCTCGCCGGCTACGCCGCCGATCTCCTGGGGGCGCGGGCGGCCTTCCTGGTGCTGGCGGCGGCGGGGATGGTCGCCGTGCTGCTGGTGCGGTTCGCCTTGCCGGAGACGCGGCCGGCGGAGGAGGCGGATGAGGCGGCGGAGGCGGCAGCGGCCTGACCGCTCAGCCCGCCGGCTCCAGTCCGAGATAGATGCGCCGCACGTCCGGGTCCTCGGCCAGCGCCGACGCCGGCCCGTCGAGTACCGTTCGCCCGGTCGCCAGCACATAGGCGTGGCTCGCGATCTCCAGCGCCAGCGCCACCGACTGCTCGGCCAGCAGCAGCGTGATCCCCTCGCCGTTGAGCCGCGCCAGCGTCTCGTAGAGGGTCTCCACGATTGCGGGTGCGAGGCCGAGGCTCGGCTCGTCGAGCAGCAGCAGGCGCGGATCGCTCATCAGCGCGCGGCCCAATGCGAGCATCTGCCGCTCACCGCCGGAGAGAGTGCCGGCGCGCTGGCGGCGCCGCTCGGCAAGGCGCGGGAAGAACCCGAAAGCCCGCTCCAGCAGCACCGCCGCGCGGGCGCGATCGGCGATCACGGTGGCGCCGAGGCGCAGGTTCTGCTCGACCGTCTGGTTGAGGAACAGCCGCCAGCCCTCGGGCGAGAGGGCGATGCCCTGCCGCACCACGCGATGCGCGGGCAGCCCCGCGATCGCGCGACCGTGCCATGCGATCCGGCCCCCGGCGACCTGCACCAGGCCCGCGATCGCGTTCAGCGTCGTCGTCTTGCCGGCGCCGTTGGAGCCGATCAGCGCCACGACGCCGCCCTCCGGCACAACCAGCGACACGTCGGCGACACCGATCAGGTCGCCGTAGCGCACCGCGAGGCCCTCGACGACGAGTGCTGCACTCATCCGGCGCGCCGGCGGGAGAGGCTGCGGCCGAGATAGGCGGCAACGACGCCCGGGTCTTCCACCACCTCCCGCGGCGGCCCGGCCGCGATGACGCGGCCCTGGTGGAACACCACCGCGCGGTCGGCCAGCGTCAGGATCACCTCCATGATGTGCTCGACGATCACCAGCGCGATGCCGCGCGCATGGATGCGGCGGAGCAGGCCGATCGCCGCCTGCACCTCGGCGGGGTTGAGCCCGGCGAGCGCCTCGTCGAGCAGCAGCAGCCGCGGCGCCGTCGCCAGCGCGCGCGCGATCTCAAGCCGCTTGCGCCCCGGCGTGCCGAGCCGCCGCGCCGGCGCCCGTGCGAACGCATCGAGGCCGGTGAAGGCAAGCACCTCGGCCGCCGCGCGGGCCGCGTCGACCCGGCGCGGATGGCGCAGGAAGGCGCCGACAAGCACGTTCTCGGCCACTGTCATGTCCTCAAACGTCACCGGCACCTGGAAGGTGCGCGCGATTCCGAGCCGTGCGTGGCTTGCAGGGCGGAGGCGGGTGATGTCGCGGCCCTCGAAGCAGATTTGCCCCGCTGTGGGAATGCGGTCGCCGGCCAGGGCATTGAAAAAAGTGCTCTTGCCGGCGCCGTTGGGTCCGATCAGGCCGACGATCTCGCCCGAGGCCACGTCGAGGTCGGCGCCATCGACAGCGCGCAGCCGGCCGAACGCCTGCACCACGCCCCTTGCGGCAAGCATGGGCGCCTCAACCATGGGGCGCCTCAAGCAGCACGGCGGGCCTGCCGCCGGTACCAGATCGCAAGCAGTCCGCCCGGCTGAAAGCGCGCGATCAGCAGAATGATCGCGCCGTAGATCACGTAGGTGATGCCGGTGCCCGAGCCACCGAACACGTCGTTCGTCCATTCCTCGAGCGGCACCAGGATCACGGCACCCAGCAGCGGGCCGAACAGCGTCCCCGCGCCGCCGAGGGCGGCCATGATGACCATCTTCACCGAGACCAGGATGCCGAGCACGCTGTTGGGATCGGCAAATCCCACCATCACCGCATAGAGCGAGCCGGCGATCGCGGTGAACGCGGCCGAGAGCAGCAGGGCCGCGAGCTTGGTCGGCAGCACCCCGACGCCGAGGCTCTGCGCCGCCCGCTCGCCGCCGCTGACGGCGCGCAGATAATACCCGAGCCGGCTACGCTCCATCGCCCAGGTGAGGCCGAGCAGCACCGCCAGCACGCCGAGGAAGATATAGTAGTACGGCAGCGGGCTGCGGAACGAGAGGTCGGCGACGCTGCGGGGTGTTGCCGGACCCATCAGCCCGACTCCCCCGCCCAGCGGCTTGATCGTGGTGACCAGGATGCGCACCAGCTCCGCCGCGGCGATCGTCGCCATCGAAAAGTAGTGCCCGCGGAGGCGGAAGGTGGGCGTGCCGATCAGGAACGCCAGCAGCAGGCTGACCGCGACGCCGACCGGCGCACCCGCGATCGGCGGCCAGCCGAAGTCGGTGAAGCACAGCAGCGACGAATAGGCGCCGGCGCCAAAGAAGATCGCGTGCCCGATCGACACCTGCCCGGCATAGCCGCCGATCAGGTTCCACGCCGAGGCCGAGATCGCGGCCAGCAGCACCAGCGCGCCGACGCGCTGGTAGAACACGTTGTCGACCAGCATGGGCCAGACGATCGAAGCCGCCGCGAGCAGCAGCAAGGCGGCGATCGGGGCGCGCCTCATGCCGTGCCCAGCAGACCCTGCGGCCGCACCCAGAGGACGACAAGGAAAAGGCCATAGACCACCACGTCCTGATAGACCGGCCCAAGCCAATAGGCTGAGAGCGCCTCGGTCACGCCGATCAGCAGCCCCGCGAGCAGCGCGCCCGGCACGCTGCCGAAGCCGCCGAGGCAGACGACGACGAAGGCGATCAGCGTCAGCGCCTCGCCCACCGTGGGCGAGATGTAGTAAAACAGCGCGATCAGCGCGCCCGCGATGCCGGTGCTCGCACCTCCGAGCCCCCAGGCCAGCGCCTGCATCCGGTCCGGCCGGATGCCGACCAGCGTCGCGGCCGAACGGTCCTCGGCCACCGCCAGCATCCGGCTGCCGAGCATGGTGCGCGTCAGCATCAGGTGCATGCCGATGGTGAGCAGGATCGCGACGCCGCCCGCGAGCAGGCGGGAGGACTGCAGCCGCAATCCGCCGATGTCGAGCGTGGGCCCCACGAGATCGCCCGGCAGGGTCACGAAATTTGCCGAGAACGCCCAGAACGCCGCATAGCGCAGCAATAGGGCAAGGCCGAATGTCGAGAGGATCTGCGCCAGCATCGGCCCGCGCATGACGTGCCGGATCAGCGCGAAATAGACCAGCGCGCCGAGCCCGAAGAGCCCGATTGCCGCGAGCGGCAGCGACATCGCCGGGCCGGCATGGCCGAGCGTCCAGGCGAAGAACGCGACATACATCGCCAGCATGACGAAATCGCCATGCGCGAAGTTGACCACGTTCATCATCCCCCAGATCAGCGTCAGGCCGGACGAGAACAGCGCATAGACCGCCCCGAGCAGCAGCCCGGAGGCGACCACCTGTGCAAGGATCACGCTTTCCTGTTCCCCTCCGGCACCGGCCGATCGCGCAACGCTGCCCGATCGATCAGCCGCTCACAAGCCGCTCTGCTCGCGCGCCTCGAGCGCTGTGACGATCGCATGCACGATCCCGGCCGGAGTGCCGCCGACATCGACCATGAGCGGATGCTCGTCCTCGGTGGGCTCCTCCAGCGTGCCAAACTGGCTGTCCAGCAGGGCTGCCGGCATGAAGTGCTCGTGTCGTGCGGCGAGGCGGTTCGCGATCAGGTCGTGACCGCCGCGCAGATAGACCAGCGTGACGTCGGCACGATGGCCGATCAGGATGTCGCGGTAGCGCCGCTTCAGCGCCGAGCACGTCACCACGCCGCCCTTCCCCGCTGCGCGCCAGGCGTCGATCACGCCGGCGATGCGGGCAAGCCAAGGCATCCGGTCGGCATCGTCGAGCGGTTGGCCCGCGTGCATCTTGGCGACGTTCTCGGGCGGGTGAAGATCGTCGCCTTCCTGGAATTCGCAGCCGAGGGCGGCGGCCAGCAGCACCGCAACCGTTGTCTTGCCGGAACCGGATACGCCCATCAGCACGATCACCGGGGTCCGGCGGAGCGCATGGTCCAGCGCCGGCGACCAGGTACGCGGCTGTTTTTTCTCGGACATCGCTCGTCCCCTTCAGCCCGGGCGCAGCACCTCGACCGAGCCGTCCGGCGCACCGATGATCGCCTGCTCCACTTGGAGGAGAAAGAGTCCGGTCTCCATCACCCCCGCAATCGCGCGCAGCCGCAACTGCAGCGTCTGCGGATCGCGGATCGGCGCAAAGCCGGCGCAGTCGAGGATGAGATTGCCGCCGTCGCTGACGAAGGGCACGCCGTCGCGCAGCCGCAGCACCGGCGCGCCGCCGAGGTCCGCAATCCGGCGCGCCGTCTGCTCATGGCCGAACGGCGTGATCTCCACGGGCAACGGTGCACGCGCGCCGAGATTGGCGACGACCTTGCTGGCATCGGCCAGGATGACGAAGCGCCCCGCCGCCTCGGCGACGATCTTCTCGCGCAGCAGCGCGCCGCCGAGCCCCTTGATGAGCCGCAGCGTGCCGCGCTCCACCTCGTCCGCGCCGTCGATGGCCAGGTCGAGACGCTCGATCGTCGCGAAGTCGCCGAGAGCGATGCCGAGGCCACGCGCCTGCTGCTCGGTCGCGACGGAGGTTGGGATGCCGGTGACCCGAAGACCCGCGGCGACCCGCCGCCCGAGGGCTGCGACCGCATGACGCATCGTGCTGCCGGTGCCGAGGCCGATGCGCATCCCGTCCTCGACCAGCGCCACCGCCGCCTCCGCCGCGGCGCGTTTGGCCGCGTCGGCGTCGTTCATTTCGCGTCGCTCATCCGGCGTCGCGGGTAATCCCAGCGCCCGGCGGCTGCCCGATCCGCAAACCAGAACAGCTCACCGGCGGGGCGCAGCATTCCCGCAGGCACCGTGCGATCGCCGGACAAAAGCCTGTCGAGGATCTCCTTCTTCTTCTCGCCTTCGACGAGGAACACCGTGACTCGGCTGCTCTCCAGCGCGGGGTAGGTGAGCGTGATCCGT
>DATAYA010000383.1:0-5640 GCA_036272815.1 Acetobacteraceae bacterium | reverse complement strand
GCAACCTGATCCATGCCACCGACGCGCAGGGGATCGTCACGATCAACCAGATCCACCCGATCGCGGTGATGTTCAGTCTCCCGCAGGAGGACCTGCCCGTGGTGCAGGAGGCGATGCAGGCGGCGGCGGGCGGCCCGTCTTTGCCGGTGCGCGCCACGACCTCCGACGGCAAGATATTGCTGGGCCAGGGCCATCTGCTCACGATCGACAACACGGTCGACGCGACCACCGGGAATTTCAAGCTCAAGGCGATGTTCGCCAATGCGGACGACAAGCTCTGGCCGGGCGAGTTCGTGCATGCCCACATGCAGGTGGGCCTGCTCAAGGGGGCGGTCACGGTGCCCTCGGCGGCGGTGCAGCGCGGGCCGGACGGGCTCTATGTCTACGTCGTCGGGTCGGACCAGCGGGCGTCGCGCCGCGTGATCAAGGTACGGCAGGACAACGGCCGCGAGGCGGTGATCGCAAACGGCATCGCCGCAGGGGAGAGTGTGGTGGTCAACGGGCAGTCCCGCCTGCAACAGGGCAGCCTGGTCGAGGCCGGCGCGTGAGCATCTCGACCCCCTTCATCAAGCGGCCGATCGCGACCTCGCTGCTGATGGTCGCGCTGCTGCTGGTCGGCATCGCCGCCTATCCGCTGCTGCCGGTGGCGCCGCTGCCGAACGTCGACTTCCCGACCATCGTCGTCAACGGCAAGCTGCCCGGCGCCTCGCCCGAGACGATGGCGACGACCGTCGCACAGCCGCTCGAACGCCAAATCGCGGAGATCCCGGGCGTCGACCAGATGACGTCGACGAGCGTGCTCGGCCAGACGCAGATCGTCGTGCAGTTCGCGCTCGACCGCAACATCGACTCCGCCGCGCAGGACATCCAGGCCGCGATCAACGGCGCCAGCGGCCAGTTGCCGAAGGACATGCCGAGCGCGCCGAACTACTGGAAGAGCAACCCGTCTGACAGCCCGATCATGATCCTCGCGGTGCAGTCGGACGCGCTGCCGCTCACCGCCGTCGACAACTACGCCGACACCATCCTGAGCCAGCAGATTTCGCAGATCGCGGGCGTCGGCCAGGTGTTTATCGGTGGCGAGCAGAAACCCGCGATTCGCGTCCAGGTCGATCCCGCCAAGCTCGCCGCGATGGGCATGACACTCGAGGACGTGCGGCAGATGCTGGTCAACGCGACCGTGGACAATCCGAAGGGAACCGTCGACGGCGCGCGCACCAGCTTCACCATCTACGATAACGACCAGCTCACCGAGGCATCGGAGTACGAGAGCGTTATCGTCGCCTACCGCAACGGCGCGCCGGTGCGGGTGCGCGACATCGGCCGCGCGGTCGCGGGCCCGGAGAACATCCGCCTCGGCGCCTGGCAGAACGGCCATCGCGGCATCCTGCTGGTGATGTTCAAACAGCCGGGGGCGAACGTCATCAGCACGGTCGACCGGGTCAAGGCGGAGCTGCCGCGGCTGGAGGCGTCGCTGCCGCCCTCCATCCACGTCAAGACGCTGATGGACCGCACCCAGACCATCCGCGCCGCGGTGAGCGACGTGCAGTTCACGCTGATGCTCTCGGTCGCGCTTGTCGTGATGGTGATCTTCGTCTTCTTGCGCAACGCCTGGGCGACGCTGATCCCGAGCATCGCGGTGCCGCTGGCACTCGTCGGCACTTGTGCCGCGATGTACGTGCTCGGCTACAGCCTCGACAACCTCTCGCTGATGGCGCTCACGATCGCGGTCGGCTTCGTCGTCGACGACGCGATCGTCATGCTGGAGAACATCTACCGCCACATCGAGGAAGGGATGCGGCCGATGGACGCGGCGCTCAAGGGCGCCGGCGAGATCGGCTTCACCATCATCTCGATCAGCTTTTCGCTGGTCGCGGTGTTCATTCCGCTGCTGCTGATGGGCGGCATCGTCGGCCGCCTGTTCCGCGAGTTCGCCGTCACCGTCAGCATGGCGGTGCTGATCTCGGCCGTGGTGTCGCTGACGCTCACGCCGATGCTGTGCTCGCGGTTCCTGCGTCATACCCCAGAGCATGGCCGTGTCTACCGTGCGGTCGAGGCTATGTTCGACGGCATGATCGGCTTCTACCACCGCACACTCGACGTGGCGCTGCGCCACCAGTTCATCATGCTGCTGGTGTTCTTCGCGACGATGGCGCTGACCGCGACGCTTTATACGAAAATCCCAAAGGGCTTCTTCCCGGAGCAGGATACCGGCGTGCTGATCGGCGTCTCCGAGGCCGGGCAGGACGTCTCCTACGCCGAGATGCAGAAGCGCCAGCTCGCGGTCGCCAAGGTGATCGAGCAGGACCCCGACCTCGCCGGCTATTCCATGACGATCGGCGCCGGGCTCGGCGGCCAGACGGAGAACCAGGGGCGCCTGTTCATCGCGCTGAAGCCGTTCGACCAGCGGCACGCATCGGCGCAGCAGATCATCGCCCGGCTGCGTCCCAAGCTCGCCCGGGTCATGGGCATCCAGTTGTTCCTCCAGGCGGCGCAGGATATCCGCGTCGGCGGCCGGCTGACCAAAACGCAGTACCAGTTCACGCTGCAGGACGCGAACGCGGCCGAACTCTACTCCTGGGCGCCCAAGGTGCTTGCCAAGATGCACGGGCTGGCGATGCTGCGCGACCTGACCAGCGACGAGGAGATGGCCGGCCCCACCCTCTCGCTCGCGATCGACCGCGACCGTGCAGCGCAGTACGGCATCACGCCGGCGCAGATCGACGCGACGCTTTACGACGCATTCGGGCAGAACCAGATCACCCAGTACTTCACGCAGGTGAACACTTATCACGTGATCCTGGAGGTGCTCCCCTCGCTCCAGGGCACGCTGTCGACCATCAACTCGCTCTATGTCCGCTCTGCATCCGGCCGGGCGGTGCCGCTCTCCAGCATGGTGCGGCCGGACAGCAACGCGGTCTCGCCGGTCGCGATCAACCACCAGGGCCAGTTTCCGGCGGTGACGCTGAGCTTCAACCTCGCGCCCGGCGCCGCGCTCGGGGAGGCGGTCACCGCCGTCAACCAGGCGATGGCGGAGATGCACGCGCCGGCGTCCCTGCAGGGCACCTTCCAGGGCACGGCGCAGGCGTTCCAGTCCTCGCTGTCGTCGCAGCCCTACCTGATCGCGGCCGCCGTGATCGCCGTCTACATCATCCTGGGCATCCTCTACGAGAGCTACATCCTGCCGCTGACGATCCTCTCCACCCTGCCCTCGGCCGGCGTCGGCGCGCTGCTGATGCTGATGCTGTTCCACTACGAGTTCTCGGTGATCGCGCTGATCGGCGTCATCCTGCTGATCGGCATCGTCAAGAAGAACGGCATCATGATGGTGGATTTCGCGATCCACGCCGAGCGGCGCGACGGCGCGGCCCCGATCGACGCGATCCGGCAGGCCTGCCTGCTGCGCTTCCGCCCGAGCCTGATGACGACGATGGCGGCGATGCTGAGCGGCCTGCCGCTGATGCTCGGCCACGGCGCCGGCTCGGAACTGCGCCGGCCGCTCGGCTTCGCGATGGTCGGCGGTCTGGCAGTCAGCCAGGTGCTGACGCTCTACACCACGCCGGTGGTCTATCTCTATCTCGACCGGCTCCAGCATTGGCTGGCACCACGCCGCCGCTCGCGGCTGCCCACGCTCGCCGACAAGATGGGCGAGGCCACGGCCGACTGACCGATGCGGGACGCCTTGGGTTCTTGACGCCGGCCTGACGCTGGTCTCACTTCGCGCTCATCGGGGGATCGCAATGGCGTCGGCGGACCGATGAACACGGCGGCGCTCGATCGCCCGAAGCCCAGTACATCCGCCGCTCTGCGCCGGATTGACCGTGGGCTCGCGCTGGCGGCCGAGGTGCCAGCGGCGCTGCTGGTGGTGGCCGAGATCGTGCTGCTTTCGGCAGGCGTCGTCGCGCGCTACGTCTTCCTCCGCCCGATCACCTGGTCGGACGAGCTGGCCTCCGCGATGTTTCTCTGGCTCGCCATGCTCGGCGCCGTCGTGGCCCTCCGCCGCGGCGAGCACATGCGGCTTACGGTGTTCATCAACCGCGCCCGACCGGCCGCGCGCGCCTGGGCCGAGGCGATCGGGGCCGCCGTCACCGCCGCCTGCCTGCTCGGGCTGATGCTGCCCTCGATGCAGTACATGCTCGACCAGTGGGACGTCATCACCCCGGCACTCGGTCTGCACGACGCGCTCCGCGTCGCCGCAATCCCGATCGGGGCGGCAATGATGGCGGCGATTGCGCTGGTGCGGCTGTTCCGGGTCGGGAGCCTGCGGCAGGCGCTCGGCGCAGCCGCGCTGGTGGCGCTCGTGCTCGGCGCGCTGTGGCTCGCGCAGGCGCCGCTGGCGGCGATCGGCAATCTCGATCTCGTCGTCTTCTTCGTCGTGGGCGTCGGGCTCTGCGTGCTGGCCGGCACGCCGATCGCGTTTGCGTTCGGCGCCGCGACCATCGCGTATCTGACGTTCACCACTACGATCCCGCTCAGCATCGTGCTCAACCGCATCGACGAGGGTATGTCGTCGATTGTCCTACTTGCGGTACCGCTGTTCGTTTTTCTGGGTGTGCTGATCGAGATGATGGGACTCGCCGCAGCTCTCGTCGATTTCATGGCGGCCCTGCTCGGGCACGTCCGCGGCGGCCTCTCCTACGTGCTGCTGGCGGCGATGTATCTCGTCTCCGGCATCTCGGGGTCGAAGGCGGCCGACATGGCCGCGGTCGCGCCCTGCCTGTTCCCCGAGATGAAGCGCCGCGGCGCCGCTCCGGGCGAGCTGGTCGCACAGCTCGCGGCGTCCGGGGCGATGTCGGAGACGATCCCGCCCAGCCTGGTGCTCATCACCATCGGCTCGGTATGCGGCGTCTCGATCGCGGGCCTGTTCACGGGCGGGATGCTCCCCGCCGCGGTCGGCGCGCTGGCGCTGGTCGCGGTCTGCCGCTGGCGCACGCGGGCGGACGACGCGGCGGGGACGCGGCGTGCGAGCCTGCGCACCATGCTGCGCACCGGCGTCGTGGCGGTTCCGGCGATCGTGCTGCCGTTCCTGATCCGGGCCGCCGTGGTCGAGGGTGTGGCGACCGCAACCGAGGTCTCGACGGTCGGCATTGCCTACACTTTTCTGGTCGGTCTGCTGATCTACCGCCGCCATGACATGCGGCGGCTGTGGCCGATGCTGGTCGATACGGCGGCGCTGTCGGGGGCGATCCTGCTCATCATCGGCATGGCGACCGCGATGTCGTGGGCGCTGACGCAATCGGGTTTCAGCCAGGAACTGGTCGCCGCGATGACGCAGATGCCCGGGGGGAAAGTCGGCTTCCTCGCGGTCTCGATCCTGGTGTTCGCGGTGCTCGGCTCGCTGCTGGAGGGCATCCCGGCGATCGTGCTGTTCGGCCCGCTGCTGTTCCCGGCTGCGCGCGCGCTGCATGTGAACGACGTGCATTACGCGATGACGGTGGTGCTCTCGATGGGGCTCGGCCTGTTCGCGCCGCCCTTCGGGGTCGGATTCTACTTCTCCTGCGCGATCGGCGGGGCGGCGCCGGACGAGGCGATGCGGCTCGTGTGGCCCTATCTCGGGGCGCTGCTGCTGGCGGTGATCTTGGTCGCGGCGGTGCCGTGGTTCTCGACCGGTTTTCTGTGAGGAACCGGCGCGCCCCGGCG
>DATAYA010000382.1:0-4295 GCA_036272815.1 Acetobacteraceae bacterium | reverse complement strand
CGCCGCGCCTTCGTGCCCCGCGCCATCTGTGCCCCCAGCACTACGTCTAGGGATACGCTTTAACACGCGACAATGCGGGATGCAACGGAACGATACGGGACAGCAAGACAGAAGGATGCCGAGCAAATCAGGGCTTTTATGGACGGTGTGAAACGATGGAAAACAAACGTTCGGCGGACCTCCCCGCCGCCGACCCGACCCGCGATGCCGCCTTCGACCTGCTCGAAGCCGTGCTCGACCGCCGGATGCCGCTCGAGGCGGCGCTCGACGCGCTGCCGGCGATGGCGCCGCGCGACCGGGCGGCAGCGCACCGGCTGGCGGCCGCCGTGCTGCGCCGGCTGGGCACGCTCGACGCGGTGCTCGCGCCACTGCTGCGGCGACCGCCGCCGGTGCCGGTGCGGCACGTGCTGCGGATTGGCGCGGCGCAGACTTTGCTGCTCGACACCCCGGCGCACGCGGCGGTGGCGACCGCTGTTGCGCTGGCGCGGCGGCGGGGCCTCGCACCGTTCGCGGGGCTTGCCAACGCGGTGCTGCGGCGGGTGGCCGAGGCCGGGCCGGCGGCGCTTGGCACGCTCGACGGGGCGAGGCTCGACACGCCGGGATGGCTGTGGACGAGCTGGGGGTCGGAGGCGCGCGCAATCGCCGAGGCGCACCAGCGTCCGGCGCCGCTCGACCTGTCGCTGGCGCCGGACGCCGTCCCGCCGGCGGGCGGCGAGGCGCTGCCGACCGGCTCCTGGCGCTATCCGGCGGGGACCGCGCCCGCCGCGCTCCCGGGCTACGCCGAGGGCGGCTTCTGGGTGCAGGACGCGGCGGCGGCGTTGCCGGCGCGCCTGCTGGCACCGCTACCGGGGGAAGAAATTGCCGATCTCTGCGTGGCCCCGGGCGGCAAAACGGCGCAACTCGCCGCCGCCGGGGCGCAGGTCTGGGCGGTCGAGCGCGATCCGGCGCGCGCCGGGCGGCTGCGGGAGAACCTCAGCCGGCTGCGGCTCCTGGCCGAGATCGTGGTCGCCGATGCGGCCGCGTGGACGCCGCCGAGGCCGCTCGATGCCGTGCTGCTGGATGCGCCGTGCAGCGCCACAGGCACCATCCGCCGCCACCCGGACGTGCCGCACCTCAAGCGTCCGCAGGATATGGCGGCGCTGGTGGCGCAGCAGGACCGACTGCTGGCGGCGGCGGCGGCCATGCTGCGGCCAGGGGGTCGACTGATTTTTTCGGTTTGCTCGCTGCAAGCCGAGGAGGGAGCGGCGCGGATCGCCGCCGCCACGGCAGCACTCGAGCTGCGCGCCGATCCGTTCACGGCGGAGGAACTGGCATCAGTGCCGGAGGCGCGCACGGCGGACGGTGCCTTGCGCACCCATCCGGCGCTGTGGCCTGAGCGCGGCGGGATGGACGGGTTCTTCGCGGCACGGTTGCGGCGGCCCTGAGGCGGCGGAGGTTGCGCGGCCGCGCCGAGTGCGCCATATCCCGGCCGCCGGCGGCATGCTGCCGGTAATTCACACGCGGGGCGCCTCTCCCGGAGTTCCGGGTCCGGTGGCCGATGGCCGCTGCCCCGCGGAGGCCCAACCGGACACTGCGGAGAGACACGATCATGGCAATGCCAGAGTTCACCCTGCGCCAGCTTCTCGAAGCCGGCGTGCATTTCGGCCATCACACGCGGCGCTGGAACCCGCGCATGGCGCCGTATCTGTTCGGCGTGCGCAACCAGGTCCACATCATCGACCTGCAACAGACCGTGCCGATGCTCGACCGTGCGCTGCGCGCGGTGCGCGACGTGGTCGCCGGCGGCGGGCGGGTGCTGTTCGTCGGCACCAAGCGGGCGGCGGCCGACTATGTCGCCGACAGCGCCAAGCGCTGCGGGCAGTATTATGTCAACCACCGCTGGCTCGGCGGGATGCTGACCAACTGGAAGACGATCACCGGCAGCATCAAGCGGCTGCGGCAGATCGACGACATCCTGGGCGGCGACACGCACGGGCTGACCAAGAAAGAGGTGCTCGAGATGACGCGCGACCGCGACAAGCTGGAGCGCGCGCTGGGCGGCATCAAGGAGATGGGCGGGCTGCCGGACATCCTGTTCATCATCGACACGAACAAGGAAAAACTCGCCGTCGAGGAGGCGACCAAGCTCGGCGTGCCGGTGGTGGCCGTGCTCGACAGCAATTCCGATCCGGCGGGCGTCACCTACCCGATCCCCGGCAACGATGACGCGATCCGCGCGATCACCCTCTATTGCGACCTGATCGCGGGCGCTGTGCTGGACGGCATTTCGGCCGAGATGGCCGCCTCCGGGCGCGACATCGGCGAGGCGCCGGAATTGCCGCCGGAGCGGATGTCGGCCGCAGCCGAAGCCGAGCCGGCCGGCGCCGATAGCTGATCCGGCTAGGGAGAGGAAGAATGGCGGAGATCACGGCGGCGCTGGTCAAGGCTTTGC
The DNA here is from genome assembly GCA_036272815.1 of Acetobacteraceae bacterium. GTDB lineage: Bacteria > Pseudomonadota > Alphaproteobacteria > Acetobacterales > Acetobacteraceae > DATAYA01. The sequence goes on along the minus strand of DATAYA010000382.1, from coordinate 1,864 downwards.
GCGAGCAGACCGGGGCCGGGATGATGGACTGCAAGCGGGCGCTGACCGAGACCGACGGCGATCTGGAGGCGGCCGTCGACTGGCTGCGCAAGAAGGGGCTGTCGGCGGCGGCCAAGAAGTCCGGGCGCGTCGCCGCGGAGGGTCTGGTCGGCGTCGCCTCCGTGCCGGGTCGGGCGGCGATGGTCGAGGTCAATGCGGAGACCGATTTCGTCGCGCGCAACGAGATGTTCCAGGGGTTCGTGGCGTCGGTCGCGAAGCTCGCGCTCGATGTCGGCGAGGATCGCGACGCACTGCTGGCGGCGATGCTGCCGGGCGGGCGGAGTGTCGCCGATGAACTGACGCATCTGGTGGCGACGATCGGCGAGAATCTTTCTCTACGTCGCGCGCGCGTGCTAGAGGCGCCGGGCGGCGTGGTCGCGACCTACGTGCATGCGGCGCTGCGGCCGGGGCTCGGGCGGATCGGCGTGCTGGTCGCGGTCTCCGGGGACAATGAGGCGGATGCGCTGGAGACGCTCGGACGGCAGGTCGGGATGCACGTGGCTGCGAGCCGGCCGGAGGCGCTGGACGTGGATGCGGTCGACCCGGCGGCGCTGGAGCGCGAGCGCGCGGTGCTGAGCGAGCAGGCGCGGGCCTCGGGCAAGCCGGACGCGGTGATCGCGAAGATGGTCGATGGGCGGATCAGGAAGTACTACGAGGAAGTGGTGCTGCTGGAGCAGGTCTGGGTGCATGACGGCGAGAGCCGGGTGCGCGCGGTGGTGGAGAAGTCGGGCGCGAAGCTGCTGGGGTTTGCGCGGTTCGCGCTTGGGGAGGGGATTGATCGGGGGGTTGGGGAGGAGGCTGCGTCGTAGGTCGCCATTGTGGCGGGGCGCGCGATTGAGAGCCGTCGCCGACCGAAACGCTGCCGTCGAGTGAATATGCATGCGGCCTCGATCTACTGTCGTCGCGCCTCCGGGGCCTTAAGCAGCTGGGCTTTGGCAATCGCGCCGAAGAAAAGGCCGCCGGCGCTGCCATCACCGTCGAGCCGGACGGCACCATGTCCGGCCGAGCACCCGGGGGCGTGCCGCCGGGTCTCCACAGGGTCGCCACTACCGTTGCGGATGCCGGGCAGCAGTGCCTGCGCAGGCCGTTCAGCACGGCCGATTTCCCGAACGACCATGGCCCGTGGGACGATAGCATTTCGCTCCGGCGCGAGGACATGTACGGCGACGATGGCCGCTGACGCTGCCTTCGTCGACACAAACGTCCTTGTCTATGCGAATCAGCGTCAATCCAATCATCATGCCGCGGCGGTCGCCTGCCTCGGACGACTTGCGGATGAGGGAGTTGTCGTCCGGATTAGTCGCCAAGTGCTGCGCGAATACGTGGCAGCGGGTGACGTGGCCGCAAGGCGACGAACCTGCCCTCTCGATGAGGGCGGCTTTGCAGCGCGTCCGAATTTTCGCAAGTCGTTTCGAGATTACGGAGGATGGAGCCGGTGTTTACGACCAGTTGCTCGAACTGCTGCAGCAGGTTCGAATTGCCGGAAAACAGGTGCGTGATGCCAATCTGGTCGCGACCATGCGCGGGCAAGGAATTCTCCGGCTGCTGACCTTCAACACGGCCGCCTTCAATCGCTTCGATAGCGTGATCGAGTTATCCGTCCCGTGATGTCGGTCAACGATTTGACGACGACCAAATACCTCAGTCGCACTCGCAGCGCGCGCAAGGCTCGCGCAACCGCAATCCCATTCTCACTCCACCTCCACCAACGGCCCCCGAAGCACCCCCACCCTCTGCAACCCCCGCCACAGCAGCCGGCCCTGCGTCGAGACCAGCATCATCGCCCCCAAACTGACCAGCCCCACCACCGTCCGCACCGCCATCG
>DATAYA010000381.1:0-17197 GCA_036272815.1 Acetobacteraceae bacterium | reverse complement strand
AGACGGCCGGCCTTGGTCTCGGCCTCGAAGCCGCCACAATGGGCGGCGTGGGCGGTGCGTCGCATCCGGTCAGCATCCTCGCGGGAGCGCGCGGCTTCAACCACTCCGGCGCGTCACCGTTCTGCCACGAACGCGGCGTTCAGTGATCTGTGGAAAGGGAGAGGCCGATGCGACGCGCGGCAGGCTGGTTGGCGGTGTGCGGTCTCGCGTCCCTGCTCGGCGGCTGCGCGGCCTATCCGGGGTATGGCTACGGCTATGGCGGCGACTCTTACGGCAGCCTCTATGCGGCGCCGATCGGCGGCTATTACGGCGGTGGCTATTACGGCGGCTATGCGGCGCCGGGCTATCGCTATGCGGGGGCCGCCTATGGCGGCGCGGTGTACGGCCGCGGCTGGCAGGGATCGCATGGTGGCGATTGGCATGGTGGCAGCCGACCGGGAGCGACGTGGCATGGGCCGCCGCCCGACCGACGCGGCGCATCGGCGGCATGGCACGGGGGCGGGGGTCGCCCGATGCCGGCGCCGGTGGCGCGGCCGGCCCCCATCGGTGGCGGCGGTCACGGCCGCGACGGTCGGCCGCCGCCGGACCACGAAGGGGCGCGGTGACGCAGGCTCCGCGCAGCCGGGGCACGGCAGCAGGGGTTTCGGCGGGCCGCGTCGCTCGATAGAGTGGCATCTAATCGTCCAAGGAGTTTTTTCCGATGAGTCCGCCCCGCGCCAATTCCTCTGCCGCCCGCGACATCGCGAACGTACTGCACCCTTACACCGATCTGCAGGCGCATCTCGAAACCGGCCCGATGGTCATCACCCGCGGCAAGGGCGTCCGGGTCTGGGACGACACCGGAAAGGACTACATCGAAAGCGTTGCGGGCCTGTGGTGCGCATCCCTCGGCTTTGACAACGAGCGGCTGGCCCGCGCCGCCTATGACCAGCTCCGCAAGCTTCCATTCTACCATTCGTTCACGGCCAAGTCGCACGAGCCGATGATCGACCTGGCCGAGATGCTGGTCGCGCGCGCTCCGGTTCCGATGAGCAAGGTGTTCTTCGGCAATTCCGGGTCCGAGGCGAACGACAGCGCGGTCAAGATGGTCTGGTACTTCAACAACGCCGTCGGACGGCCCGAAAAGAAGAAAATCATCGGGCGGATCAAGGGCTATCACGGCATCACCATCGCCTCGGGCTCGCTCACCGGGCTGCCGGCCAACCACCGCAGCTTCGACCTCCCGCTGCCCGGCTTCGTCCACACGATGACGCCGCACCACTACCACGGCGCCGAGGCGGGCGAGAGCGAGGAGGCGTTCGCCAGCCGCTGCGCCGACGAGCTGGAGAAGCTGATCCTGGCGGAGGGTCCGGACACGGTCGCCGCGATGTGGGCCGAGCCGATCCTGGGTGCCGGCGGCGTGATCGTGCCGCCGCGGACCTATTACGAGAAGATCCAGGCGGTCTGCCGCAAGTACGACGTGCTGTTCGTCGCCGACGAGGTGATCTGCGGCTTCGGCCGCACCGGCACCTACTGGGGCTGCCAGAGCCTCAACATCACCCCCGACATCCTGACCTGCGCCAAGGCGCTCTCGTCCTCATACCTGCCGATCAGCGCGGTGATGGTGAACGAGCGCGTGTTCGCGGGGCTCGCGGACGAGAGCCACAAGATCGGCACGTTCGGCCACGGCTTCACCTACTCCGGCCACCCGGTGCCGGCCGTGGTCGCGATCGAGACGCTCAAGATCTATGACGAGATGGACATCGTGAGCCACGCCCGCGAGGTCGGTGCCCACATGCAGGAGGGTATGCGGCGCCGGTTCGCGGGGCACGAGCTGGTGGGCGAGGTGCGCGGCATGGGGCTGATCGGCGCCGTCGAGCTGGTCGAGGATCGCGCGGCGCACCGCAATTTCGACCCGGCCGCCAAGATCGGCGCACGTCTCGCGAAGCTGTGCGAGACCAATGGCGTGATCGCGCGGACGCTGGCGGGCGACACCCTCGCCTTCAGCCCGCCGCTCATCATCACCGCGGCCGAGATCGACGAGATGCTCGACCGCGTCGGCCACGCGCTAGACGAGCTGACCGTCCAGTTGCGGCGGGAGCAGATCAGCCCGGTCTCGTGATGGAGGTTTTGCGGCCGGATCGCTTCGGCCGGCGTTCATCACGACTTCGCTACGGTTTATTTACCGCGAGAGCGTAGTGACGGGTTGCGCGCCCGCGTGAGCGGTTCCACAAGGGCCTGATCGGGGTGCCGGCGGCATTCGCCGCCTGCGTGCTGCCGTTGTCTGCTTCGGGTTTGGCGCTGCCATGAGGGGTTTCTCGGGAAGCACGGGTACGGCGGGCAAGTCCGCGGCCCGCGACCGGGCCACCCGGCCGGAGCGCGCGCGGCGCGCCCTGGGCGAGGCGGTGCTGCACGCGCCGCAGACACTGCGCGCCCTCGTCCGCGCCGACGAGATCTGGCTCGTGGCGCTGGCCGCCTGCGTCGGCGTGCTGTCCGGCATCATGGTCGTGGTGATGAACCTCATCACCGATTTCGCCCATCAGGTGCTCTTCCTCCTGCCCCCCGGGGAGCGGCTGTCGGGCATGGTCTCGCTCGACCCGGTGCGCACGGTCGCGGTCCCGGTCCTGGCCGGGGTCGCGATGGGCGGGATCGGCCTCCTGCTCAGCCGCTGGTGGCCGCGGCGGGCGGTCGACCCGATCGAGGCCAATGCCCTCTATGGCGGCCAGATGTCGGTGATGGACAGCCTGATCGTCGTGGTCCAGACGATGGTCTCGAACGGCGGCGGCGCCTCGGTTGGGCTGGAGGCCGGCTATGCCCAGATCGGCGCGGCGCTGGGCTCGAAGTCGGGCCGCAGCTTCCGGGTGCGGCGCAACGATCTGCGGCTGCTGGTCGGCTGCGGTGCCGCGGGCGCGATCGGGGCGGCATTCAACGCGCCGCTGACCGGCGCCTTCTACGGCTTCGAGCTGATTATCGGCACCTACTCGCTGGCGACGCTGGCCCCCGTCGTCATGTCCGCAATCGCCGCCGTGCTCACCAACCGGCTGCTCACCGGCGGGGCGCCCGGCTTCGATATCCGGGTCCCCTCCGCGATCGAGCCGATCGACTATCTGCCGATCCTGGCGCTGGGCATGATCTGCGCGTTGGTCGGCATCGCGATCATGCGGGGCGTCACGCTGATCGAGGAGGGTTTCCGCCGCTCCAAGGTGCCGGCCTGGCTGCGTCCGATGCTGGGCGGGGTCGTGCTCGGTCTGTTCGGGCTAATCTCGCCGCATGTGCTCTCTTCCGGCCACGAGGCGCTGCGGGTCTCGCTCGATGCGCCGTACGCGCTGCGCTACGTGGCGCTGCTGCTGGTGCTGAAGGCGTGCGCGTCGGCGGTCTCGATCGGCACCGGCTTTCGCGGCGGCCTATTTTTCGCGTCGCTGTTCCTGGGCGCGCTGCTGGGCAAGCTGTTCGCCGGCGTGCTCGCGATGGTCACCGTCCAGCAGGCGCTGCCGCCGGTGGTATGTGCGGTCGTCGGCATGAGCGGGCTTGCCGTCGCGATCGTCGGCGGCCCGCTGACCATGGCATTCCTCGCACTCGAAAGCACGGGCAGCCTGCCGATGACGGTCGCGGTGCTCGCGGCCGCGGTGGTGTCCTCGCTCACCGTGCGGCGGACCTTCGGCTACTCGTTCGCGACCTGGCGGTTCCATCTGCGGGGCGAAGCGATCCGCAGCGCGGTCGATATCGGCTGGATGCGCAACCTGACGGTCGGGCGGATGATGCGGCGGGAGGTGCGCACGGTGCGCGCCGACGCGGCACTGACCGGCTTCCGCCGCGATTTCCCGCTCGGCTCGACGCAGCGGGTGATCGCGGTCGACGAGAAGGATCGCTATGCCGGCATCGTGCTGGTCTCGGAGGCGCACGCGGTCGGCGAGGAGGTCACGCGCGTCTCGGAAATCGTCCATTTTCCGAAGACCGTGCTGCTGCCGCAGATGACGGTCAAGGAAGCGATCGCAGTGTTCGAGACGGCCGAGAGCGACGCGCTCGCGGTGGTGGACGGCGCCGAGACGATGCGGGTGATCGGGATGCTGACCGAGCAGTATGCGCTGCGGCGCTACAGCGAGGAACTCGACCGGCGGCGGCGGGAGCTGGCCGGGGAGTAGTGCGGTCCGGCTTGACCCCTGCCCTTCCCCAGCCGCACGCTTGACCGGCATAAGGGGAGGTGGCGCGGTGTTCCTGCGCGCGAACGGCATCGCGATCCATGTCCGGCAGGACGGGCCGCCCGGCGCGCCGGCACTGCTGATGCTGCACTCGCTGGGCACCACGGCGGCGATCTGGGACGCGCCGGCGGCCGCGCTGGCGACCGGCTTTCGCATCATCCGGCCCGATCTGCGCGGCCACGGCCTGACCGAGGCCACACAGGGCCCCTACACGATCGCCGGTCTCGCGGCGGATGCGTGGGCGTTGCTGGACGCCCTCGGCATCGCGCGGGCGCATGTCGCGGGCATCTCGATCGGCGGCATGATCGCGCAGGCGATGGCGCATGCCGCACCGGAGCGGGTCGCCTCCCTGGCGCTGGTCGACACCGCCCTCGCGATCCTGCCGCCGCAGGCCTGGCGTGACCGCGCCGCCATTGTCCGCGCCCACGGCACCGAAGCGATCGAGGAGGCGGTGCTTTCGCGCTGGGTCACGTCCGGTTTCCGCGAAACCCCCGATGCCGCCGGCCTGCGCGCGATGCTGCGGCGGACGCCGCCCGAGGGCTATGCCGCCGCCGCCGAGGCGATCGCCGCGGCCGATCTGGCGGCCGCCACGCGCCGCCTGCGCCTGCCCGCGCTGGTCGTGGTGGGCGAGCATGACGAGGCAACACCGGTCGCCAGTGCCGAGGCGCTTCGCGACGCGATCCCGGGCGCCCGGCTCGTGGTGCTGCCGGGGGCCGCGCATATCCCGACGGTCGAGCAGCCGGAGGCGGTCACCGAGGCCCTGCGCAGGTTCCTCGCCGTGCCTGCGGCAGACCTGTACGAGGCCGGCCTCGGGGTGCGCCGCGCGGTGCTGGGCGAGGCGCATGTCGCGCGCGCCGCGGCGGCGGCGGATGCGTTCGACCGCGACTTCCAGGCCCACATCACCCGCACCGCCTGGGGCGAGGTCTGGACCCGGCCGCATCTCGACCGCCGCACCCGCAGCCTGCTGACGCTGGCGATCCTGGCCGCCCTCGGACACCGGGAGGAGTTTTGCCTGCATGTGCGCGCGACGTCGAACACCGGTGCCAGCCCGCGCGACATCGCCGAGATGCTGCTGCATGTCTCGACCTATGCCGGCGTGCCGGCGGCGAACAGCGCGATGCGGCTCGCCAAGGAGACGCTTCAGGAGATGCACGCATGAACAGCAACGCCGCTGCCATCGACACACGGCCGTTCCGCGCGCCCGCGTCCGGCACGCAGCCCGACAACGACACGCCCGGATACGGCAGCACCCACCGGCGCCATCCCATGCAGGCCGCAATCGCCATCCCGCACACCATCACCGAGACCAGCGGCCCGCGTTTCTCGCCCACGCAGTATCCGCCGGTCGCCGACCTGTCCGTCGTCGACGGGCACGCCGCGATGGGCGAGCGCATCATCGTACGCGGCCGGATCACCGACGAGGACGGGCGCCCGGTGCCGCATACGATGATAGAAATATGGCAGGCCAACGCCGCCGGCCGCTACCAGCACCCGAGCGACCAGCACGACGCACCGCTCGATCCGCATTTCCGCGGTGAGGGGCGCGTGTTCACCGACGAGGGTGGCTGTTACGAATTCGTGACCATCAAGCCTGGCGCCTATCCCTGGCGCAACCATCCGAACGCGTGGCGGCCGAACCACATCCATTTCAGCTATTTCGGCCCCGCTTTCGCAACGCGGCTCATCACCCAGATGTATTTTCCGGGCGATCCGCTGCTGGCGCTCGACCCGGTGTTCGACGCAGTCGCGGACGCGGCGGCGCGCGATCGCCTGATCGCCGCGTTCGACATCGGCGTGACAAGGCCGGAATGGGCGCTTGGCTACCGCTTCGACGTGGTGCTGCGCGGGCGGGCGGCGACGCCGATGGGGCATTGAGCGTGACGCCTGCGACCGCGAGCCAGACGATCGGCCCCTATTGGGCGCTGATCGAGCACAAGGAGATGGCCGACCTGACGCGCTTCGGTGCCGCGGGCGAGCGCGTCGTGCTGACCGGGCGCGTGACCGACGGCGATGGCGCGCCGGTGACGGACGCCGCGATAGAGCTGTGGCAGTCCGATCCGCCGGCATCGGAGCACTTCCCCGGCTGGGGCCGCTGCGGCACCAACGCGCAGGGGCGATACAGCTTCACGACGCTGCGGCCGGGGCCGGTGCCCGGACCCGGCAACAGGTTGCAGGCCCCGCATTTCGCCATCAGCATTCTCGCCCGCGGCATCCTCGCCACGCTCTGCACCCGCGCCTATCTCGCGGGTGAGCGGCTGAACGAGGACGACCCGGTGCTGGCGCTGGTGGAGGACCCGGCGCGGCGCGCGACGCTGATCGCGCACGAGAGCGGCGCCGGCACCTGGGAGCTGGACATCCGGCTGCAGGGCGCGGACGAGACCGTGTTCTTCGCGATCTGACCGCGATGCCGGTCAATCCCGCCGACAGCGCCGTGTTCGGCACGCTCTACGGCTCGGACGCGATGCGCGCCGTGTTCGACGAGCGCGCGTACCTTCAGGCGATGCTCGACGTCGAGGCGGCGCTGGCGCGGGCGCAGGCGGGACTCGGGATCATCCCCGCCGAGGCGGCCGGGGCGATCGGCCGCGCGGCACGGGTCGAGAATCTCGACACCGCCGAACTGGCCGCAAGCGTGCGCCGCGTCGGCTATCCCGTGGTCGGGCTGGTGCGCGGGCTGTCGCGCGCGGCAGGCGAGGCGGGGCGCTGGTCGCATTGGGGGGCCACGACGCAGGACATCATGGACACCGCGACCGCGTTGCAGATGCGCGCGGGCCTGGACCTGATGCGCGCGGAACTCGCGGCCGTCGCGGCGGCGCTGGCGCGGCTCGCGGAGGCGCACCGGCACACTATCATGGCGGGAAGGACGCATCTGCAGCACGCGCTGCCGACAAGTTTCGGACTGAAATGCGCGGTCTGGCTGCAACCGCTCCTCGCGCACCTTGCCCGCATCGACGAGCTGCGCCCACGGGCCATGGTGGTGCAGTTCGGCGGCGCTGCCGGCACGCTCGCATCCCTCGGCGACAAGGGTGTCGCGGTGATGGAGGCGCTCGCGAACGAACTCGGTCTGGCGGCACCGGCGGCACCCTGGCACGTCGCGCGCGACGGCGTGGCGGAGGCGGTGGGTTTCCTCGGGCTCACCTGTGGCAGTCTCGCCAAGATCGCGACCGACATCATTCTACTTTCCCAGACCGAGATCGCGGAGGTATCGGAGCCGCACGAGGCCGGCCGCGGCGGGTCGTCCACGATGCCGCAGAAGCGGAACCCGATCGCGTCGGAATACATCCTCGCCGCCGCGCGCACGGTGCAGGCGCTGGTGCCGGTGATGCAGGGTGCGATGGCCGCCGACCAGGAGCGCGCGACGGGGCCGTGGCAAGCGGAGATGCTGGCGGGGCCGCAGGCTTTTGTCCTCGCGCATGGCGCGGCATGTCACGCACGCACGATCGCCGAGGGGCTGGTGGTCGACCCGGCGCGGATGCGGCGGAACCTCGAGGCGAGCGGCGGCCTCATCATGGCCGAGGCGGTGATGATGGGCCTCGCCCCGGCACTCGGGCGCGAGGCCGCGCACCATGCCGTCCGCGCCGCCTGCGACCGCGCGCTTGCCGAGCGCATTACGCTGCAGGCGGCGCTGCTGCGCGAGCCGGCGGTCACGGCGCAACTGGACGCGGCGGCGATCGCGGCGATGGTGACGCCGGAGAATTATCTCGGCGCGGCCGAGGCGTTCATCGACCGTGTGCTGGCGGCGGCGTGCGCCGCGTCGTGAGCGGCCCGCGCGAACCCGCGTCTCGCGGTGTCGCGCGCTCGCCCTCGGCACGGCGGCGCGTGCGCTGCCGCTGCTCCAGAGAGAGCGCTGCGAGGGGGCACTGAGGCAGAGGCTCCGAGACGCACGTCCGCATTGCGCTTGGCGCCGCACTGTGCCTTAGTTTGAGACAACACGGCGCGCACGATCGCCCGGCGGCAATAGCCGCGGGGCGGTGGGCGCAGCGCCCGAGATAGGCCGGACGGCACGGCTCAGGGAGGTTACGCATGGCTATCGGTACTCGCATCTCGAGGCGCAAGGCGCTGACCATTGGGGCGGCGGCCGGTGCGCTGCCGCTGGTCCATATCCGCACCGCGGCGGCGGCCGGCAAGGTCTCGGTCGGCTTCTGGGACCATTGGGTTCCGGCCGGGAACGGCATCATGAAGAAGCAGGTCGACGCGTGGGCGGCGAAGAACAAGGTCGAGGTGACCGCGGACTTCATTACCTCGGTCGGCAACAAGAACCTGATGACGATCGCGGCCGAGGCGCAGGCGCGCACCGGGCACGACATCGAGGCGTTCCCGACCTGGGAGGTGCACAACCACTCCCAGTCGCTGGAGCCGATGGACGACGTGATGAAGGAACTGACCGGCAAATATGGGCCGGCCAACGCCGTCTGCGAATACCTCTCCAAGATCAAGGGGCAGTGGATGGCGGTGCCGAGCAGCTCCGGCACCCAGACCAAGCCGGCCTGCGGACGCATCAGCGCCTTCAAGAAGGCGGGGATGGACCCGACGACGACGTATCCGGCGAAGGAAGTTCCGACCGGCGAGGGGGCCGACTGGACCTACGACAAGCTGCTGGCGCTCGGGCCGTCGATGAAGCAGCAGAACCTGCCGTACGGCATCGGCCTCGGCCAGACCTCGGACTCGGTCGATTTCGCGGGCGGCGTGTTCGCGGCGTTCGGCGCCACCCTCGTCGACAAGGCGGGCAACATCACGGTCAAGACCGACCCGGTGCGGCAGGTGCTCGACTACTATAAGAAGCTGACGCCGTTCCTGGCGCCGGACACGCTGAGCTATGACGACGCCTCGAACAACCGGGCGCTGATCTCCGGCAAGTCCTCGCTGATCTTCAACCCACCCTCGGCCTGGGCGGTGGCGACGCGGGACGCGCCACAGGTAGCCGCCGATAGCTGGACGTTCCCGAGCCCGGCCGGTCCGAAAGGGCGGTTCATCCCCTATCTGCCGTATTTCTGGGGCGTGTGGAACTTCAGCCGCAACAAGACCGCGGCGAAGGAACTCATCACCTATCTGATGGAGCGGCCGCAAGTGGAGGCGCGCGCCAACGCGGTGAGCGGCTACGACATCCCGCCCTTCGACAGCATGGACGACTTCCCGATCTGGTCGGAGGTCGAGCCGCCCAAGGGCACGGTCTACAACTACCCGATCCGCAAGTGGCACGGCAGCACGCCGCACGTCACGGCGCAGGAGGCGAGCCCGGACGTCGCCGTGCAGATGTACAACCAGGCCGTCCACACCGTGATGATCGCAAAATACTGCTTCCAAAACCAGAGCATGGAGCAGGTGCTGGCTTGGGCGAACAACGAGATCGAAGGCTACATGCGCTGATCCTGCGCCAGCATCGCGACCGCACGCGGCGGGCGTCCATCAACCGCCCGCCGCCTCGCCGACCGCCCAGACAGGAGGGCACGCATGGCCGACGGCACTTCGGTTCCGCTTGGCATCTCCGCCGGCCGCCGCCACGCCCGTCCACGGCCCGGGGGCGTGACCCGGTTGCTGCGCCGGCGCTCCACGATCGCCTTCCTGATGGCCTCGCCGCTGCTGCTGCTCATCCTCGGGCTGATGGTCTTTCCGACCTGCTACGCGATCTACCTGAGCCTGCTCAACCGGCACCTGACCGGGTGGGAGGGGCTGAGCAACTACTCCTTCCTGCTGCGGCGCGACACGTTCCGCATGGTGATCTGGCAGAGCCTGTTCTTCGCCGGCACCGCGGTGGTGGCGAAGGCGTTCCTCGGGTTCGTGCTCGCGCACCTGATGAACAACATCCCCGGCAAGCGCCAGCGCATCTGGCGCGGCCTGCTGCTGGTGCCCTGGGTGATCCCCGAGGCGCTGTCGGTGCTCGGCTGGTGGTGGATGTTCGACCCGTCCTATTCGGCCTTCAACTGGGTCCTCACCCATCTCGGCTTGGCACCCGTGGCCTGGCTCGGCTCGGGCTGGATCGCGCGCATCTGCACCGTCGTCGTCAACACCTGGTACGGCACGCCGTTCTTCATGATCATGTATCTCGCGGCGCTGAAATCGGTGCCGGAGACGCTGTATGAGGCGGCCTCGATCGACGGCGCGACCTGGATTCAGAGAATGCGTTTCGTCACGCTGCCGCTGATGCGCAACATCATCTCGATCACCATGCTGTTCAGCCTGATCGTGACGCTGGCCGATTTCGACGTCGTGCGCATCCTCACCGCGGGCGGCCCGCAGAACCAGACGCACATCTTCCCGACCTACGCGTTCAACGTCGGGATCGAGTCGGGCGACATCCCGCTGGGCGCCGCGACGAGCCTGTTCATGCTGCCGATCCTCGCAGTCGTCGCGTTCTTCACGCTGCGCGGGGTGAACCGGCGCACCAAGGAGACGGCAGCATGATGGGGGAGATCACCCGATGAGCGGCGCCGTCGCCGCTGCCGGCGCGCTGCCGCGCCGGCGCCCGTCAAGCACGGTGAGGCATCAGCGCTGGGTGCTCTGGGGCAGCTATGCAGCGCTTGTGGTCTTCGCTGTGATGTTCCTGGTGCCGCCGTTCTACACCCTGATGACCAGCCTCAAGAGTTCCGCGGAAATCTCGGCGCAGAAGGGCAGCCCCTGGTATCCGCATCACCCGACGCTGTCGAACTTCATCTATCTCATCACGAATCGGGCGTTTCAGATCTACTACTGGAACACGATCAAGGTGACGGTCTCGGTCGTCGTCATCACCATGATCATCTCGGTGATGGCGGCGTTCAGCCTGTCGCGGATGCGGTTCCTGGGGAGCCAGAGCCTCGCGACCGGGGTGTTCCTGACCTATCTCGTGCCGCCGGCGCTGCTGTTCCTGCCGCTGTTCAAGGTGGTGGGCACGGTCGGGCTGCTCAACAACGCCTGGTCGCTGGTACTGACGCTGCCGACGCTGTCGGTGCCGTTCTGCACCTGGATCATGATCGGATATTTCTCCTCGGTGCCGAAGGAACTTGACGAGGCGGCGCTGATCGACGGCGCGTCCTGGATGCAGATGCTGTTCAAGATCTTCATCCCCGTCGCCATGCCGGGCATCATCGCGGCGATGATCTTCGCCTTCACCGTCTCCTGGGGGGCCTTCATCTACCCGCTGGCCTTCCTCTACAGTTCCAACCAGATGGTCCTGACGGTCGGCGTGGTGAGCGACCTGGTGCGCGGGGACGTGTTCGAGTGGGGCAAGATCATGGCCGGCAACGTGCTCGCCGCCGCCCCGCCGATCGTGATCTACGCGTTCCTGATGGACTACTACATCGCCGGCCTGACCGCCGGCGCGACGAAGGGATAACAGACGTCATGGCGCAGGTTTCCGTCCGCAAGGTCGTCAAGGAATACGAGGGCGGCGTACAGGCCGTAAAGGGCATCGACCTCGAGATCGCCGACGAGGAGTTTGTTGTCCTCGTCGGCCCCTCTGGTTGCGGCAAGTCCACGACGCTGCGCATGATCGCGGGGCTGGAAGAAATAAGCGACGGCGAGATCTGGATCGGCGGCGACGTCGTCAACGACGTGCCCCCGCGCGACCGGGACATCGCGATGGTGTTCCAGAACTACGCGCTCTATCCCCACATGAGCGTGTTCGATAACATGGCGTTCGGCCTCAAGCTGCGGAAGATGCCGAAACCCGAGATCAAGCAGCGCGTGGACGAGGCGGCGCGCATCCTCGACATCCAGCAGTTGTTGGCGCGGAAACCGAAGGCGCTCTCCGGCGGGCAGCGGCAGCGAGTGGCGATGGGGCGCGCGATCGTGCGTCACCCGAAGGTCTTTTTGTTCGATGAGCCGCTTTCCAACCTCGATGCCAAGCTCCGCGTGCAGATGCGCACGGAGATAAAAAAGGTGCATCAGACGGTGCGGACCACGACGGTCTACGTGACGCACGACCAGATCGAGGCAATGACGCTCGCCGACCGCGTGGTGGTGATGAACGGCGGCATCATCGAGCAGGTCGGCCCGCCCCAGGAACTCTATCACCACCCGGCGACGCGCTTCGTCGCAGGCTTCATCGGTTCGCCGGCGATGAACTTCATCCCGGTACGCATCGAGGTGAACGGCAACACGCTGTCGGCGAAGATGCCGGACGGCGCGAGTCTGGCGATCCCGACGGCCCGCGTCGACCGCTACGGCCCGTTCAAGGACCGCAAGATGCTGCTCGGCCTGCGCCCCGAGCACCTGACCGAGCACACCGACGATCCCAAGCCCGGCATCGCCCGCATCGACGAGCGCGTCGATGTCACCGAGCCGATGGGCATGGAGACGATGGTGCATTTCTTCATAGACGGTGCGCCGATCTGCGCGCGCGTCGACCCCGCCGTGCGTGCCGAGCCGGGCGAGATTATGCCATTCGCCGTCGACATGAATCACATGCACCTGATCGAGCCCGAATCCGGCCGCGTGGTCTGATCGCAATGGCCGACGCCGATGCGCTGGCCATTCCGGTCGCGCGACTGCACGCCTATATCGCCGCGATCTTCGCGGCCGCGGGCTGCGCGCAGGAGGAGGCGGAGCGCATCGCGCGCTATCTGCTCTCCGCCAATCTCGCAGGCCACGACAGCCACGGCGTGATCCGGGCACCACGCTATGTGCAGTGGCTGCGCGAGGACCGCGTGCGCGCGGGCCAGCGCCTGACGATCGTGACCGAGAGCGCGACGCATGCGGTCGTCGACGGCAATCTCGGCTTTGGCCAGACGATCGGGCCGCTTGCCGTCGATCTCGGCATTGCCAAGGCGCGGGATGCGGGGATGGCGGCGGTGGCGTTGCGCAACTCCGGCCATCTCGGGCGCATCGGCGACTGGGGGGAACGGGCGGCGGAGGCCGGCCTGGTCTCGATCCATTTCGTCAATGTCTGGCGCGGCGAGCTGGTCGCACCCTTCGGCGGCGTCGACCGTCGCTTCTCGACCAACCCGTTCTGCATCGGCGTGCCGCAGCCCGACGGGCCGCCGCTGCTGCTCGACATGGCAACGTCGCTGGTGGCCGAGGGCAAGGTGCTGGTGGCATCGAACGGCGGCAAGCCGGTGCCGGAGGGCGCGCTGATCGAGCCGGACGGCACGCTCTCCTCCGATCCGTGCACGCTCTATGGCGAGATCGCGGGGACGCATGTGCGGGATTCCGCGTCGGGCGCCGGCGCGCTATGCACCTTCGGGGAGCACAAGGGATCCGGGCTTGCGTTCATGTGCGAGATCCTCGCCGGGTGCCTGACCGGCGGCGGCACGTCGGGCCCGATTCCGGGCGGCAAGCGCGGCGGGATCGCGAACGGGATGTTCTCGATCTATCTGCGGCCCGGTGCGTTCGGCGCGGACGGGTTCGAGCGGGCGGCGCGCGACTATGCCGACTACGTCAAGGCGGCGCGGCCGGCGCAGCCTGGCGGCGAGGTGCTGGTGCCGGGCGAGCCGGAAGTGCGGACGCGGACGCAGCGGATGCGGGAGGGAATCCCGTTGCAGCGGGCGACGTGGGCGGCGATCGGGGCGACAGCGGCCGCGCTGGGGGTGGTCGCGCCCGGGTGAGGCGGCTTGCGGTCGAGAGATCGAGGCCGGAGCCGGACCTCTCACGTGGCGGCAGCACTTGTCCTCGCCGCGGGCGGTGCGATCCTGTAGCGTAATGGTCGATGCGGGCGCACCCCCAACCGGGCGCCGACCACGCCAGGGAGGAGCCCACCGATGCCGGCGCTCGCCACCGTCAATGCCCCGCTCGCCCGCTCGGCGATGGCCTACGTGCTGGCCGGCGGCCGCGGCAGCCGGCTGATGGAACTCACCGACATCCGCGCCAAGCCCGCCGTCTATTTCGGCGGCAAGTCGCGCGTCATCGACTTCGCACTGTCGAATGCCCTCAACTCCGGCATCCGCCGCATCGGCGTCGCCACGCAATACAAGGCGCACAGCCTGATCCGCCACATGCAGCGCGGCTGGAACTTCTTCCGCCCCGAGCGCAACGAGAGCTTCGACATCCTGCCCGCAAGCCAGCGCGTGTCGGAGAACCAGTGGTACGCTGGCACCGCGGATGCCGTCTTTCAGAACATCGACATCATCGCCGATTACAACCCGCAGCACATCGTCCTGCTTGCGGGCGATCACGTCTACAAGATGGACTACGAGAAAATGCTGCAACTGCATGTCGAGCGCGACGCCGACGTGACGGTCGGCTGCATCGAGGTGCCGCGGGCGGAGGCGAGCGGCTTCGGCGTGATGGGCGTCGATACCGCCGACCGGGTGGTCTCTTTCCTTGAGAAACCCAAGGACCCGCCCGGCATCCCCGGCCGGCCGGAGATGGCGCTCGCGAGCATGGGCATCTACGTCTTCGAGACGAAGTTCCTGTTCGACCAGCTCCGGCGCGATGCCGCGGACCCGATGTCCTCGCGCGATTTCGGCCACGACATCATCCCTTATCTGGTCCGCCACGGCCGCGCGGTGGCACACCGCTTCTCCGACAGTTGCGTGCGCTCCACGGTGGAATCGGAAGTCTACTGGCGCGACGTCGGCACGCTCGATGCCTATTGGGAAGCCAACATCGACCTCACCGACGTCGTGCCGGCGCTCGACCTTTACGACCGCGACTGGCCGATCTGGACCTATGGCGAGATCACGCCGCCGACGAAGTTCGTGCACAACGACGTCGGGCGTCGCGGCGAGGCGGTGAACTCGCTGGTCTCGGGCGGTTGCATCGTCTCCGGCGCGGCGCTGGAGCGGGCGCTGCTGTTCACCGGGGTCCATGCCCATTCCTATGCCCGCGTGCACAACGCGGTGGTGCTGCCCTATGTCGATATCGGGCGGCACGCGCGGCTTTCGAACGTGGTCGTCGATCGCGGCGTGCGCATCCCGCCCGGCTTGGTCGTGGGCGAGGACCCGGAGCTGGACGCGCGCCGCTTCCGCCGCACCGACCGCGGCATCTGCCTCGTGACGCAATCGATGATCGACCGCATTGGCGCCTGATGCCGCTGCGCGTCCTCTCGGTCGTCTCGGAGCTTTTTCCTCTCGTCAAGACCGGCGGCCTCGCCGATGTCGCCGGCGCGCTGCCGCCCGCACTCGCCGCCGAGGATGTCGCGATGCGGCCGCTGCTGCCGCTCTATCCCGCGGTCGCGGCGGCGATCATCGGCGCCGCACCCGCGTGGGACCTGCCCGACCTGTTCGGCGGCCCGGCCCGCGTGCTGGCGGCGCGCGCGGGCAGCCTCGACCTGTTCGCGATCGAGGCGCCGCATCTCTATGCACGTGACGCCCTCTATGGTCACGACGACGACGCGCAGCGTTTCGCGGCGCTCGGCGCGGTGGCGGCCGGGATCGGGCGGGGTGCCATCGCCGGCTTCGTGCCGGACGTGGTCCATGCGCATGACTGGCAGGGGGCGCTCGCGCCCGCCTATCTGCACTACGGCGGCGGCCGGCGGCCCGCGACCGTGATGACGGTCCACAACCTCGCTTATCAGGGCCAGTTTCCGGCGGGGCTGTTGGCGGCACTCGGGCTGCCGGCGTCCTCGTTCGCGATCGAAGGCGTCGAGTATTACGGCGCGATTGGGTTCCTCAAGGCCGGGCTGCGGCTGGCGGACTGGATCACCACGGTCTCCCCCACCTATGCCGCCGAGATACAGACACCGGCCTTCGGCATGGGCCTCGACGGCCTGCTGCGCGCGCGCGCCGCCGTGCTGTCGGGCATCCGCAACGGCATCGACACCGACGTGTGGAACCCGGCCAACGACGCGCATCTGCCGGCCCGCGCCGACACGGAACGGCCAAGGAACAAGGCCGCGCTTCAGGCCGCGCTCAGGCTCACGGCCGACCCGGACGCCTGCCTGTCCGGCGTCATCAGCCGGCTCACCTGGCAGAAGGGGATGGACATCCTCGCCGACGCCCTGCCCGCGCTGCTCGCCGCCGGCACGCAACTCGCCCTGCTCGGCGCGGGGGACACGCCGATCGAGGCGGAGTTGGCCCGAGCGGCGGCAGCACACCCCGGCCGCGTCGGCGTCCGTTTCGGCTACGATGAGGGGCTGGCGCACCTGATCCAGGGCGGCGCGGATGCATTGCTGGTGCCGTCGCGCTTCGAGCCGTGCGGACTGACCCAGCTCTGCGCACTGCACTACGGCGCGGTACCGGTCGTTGCGCGCGTGGGCGGGCTCGCCGATACCGTGATCGACGCCAACGAGGCGGCACTGGCGGCGGGCGTCGCGACCGGCGTCCAGTTCGCGCCCGTCGATGCCGCGGCCCTCGCCGCCGCGGTCGCGCGCACGGTCGCCCTTTGGCACGATGCAGCGACGTGGGAAACGATACGCGCAAACGGCATGCTGGCTGAGGTGGACTGGCAGCGTCCGGCGGCACTCTACGCTGCGCTCTACCGCTCGCTGGCGGTCTGATCCTTGCGTTGCAATCGCCGAACAGTGCAGCCGAACCCGTGAACGGCCGCGTCAATCGAGACCGGGGCGCGACTGGTCAGCCGGCATTCACCTCCAACAGATCGTAGCCACGGGCGCGGTAGATGATGGCTGACGCGATCCAGCTCACCACGAATATGCCGATGATGAGGAATCCGATCGCGCCAAAATTGTCGTTCAGCTTGCCGATTCCATTCCAGAACAGGCCCTTCAGGCCGAATTGGCCGCCGATCAGCCCGAGCGCCTCGATGCCGCCGACCAGCAACGCCACCAGCACGGAGACGAAGGTGATCGTCATGTTGTAGTACAGCTTGCGGATCGGCTTGATGAACGCCCAGCCATACGCGCCGAGCATCAGGATGCTGTCTGTCGTGTCGACCAGCGACATGCCCGCCGTGAACAGCGCCGGAAACACCATGATCGTCCAAATCGACATGCCCTGCGCGCCCTGCGCCGCCGAGATGCCGAGGAGCCCGACCTCGGTTGCCGTGTCGAAGCCAAGACCGAACAGGAAGCCCAGCGGATACATGTGCCAGCTCCGCCGGATCAGGCGGAACATCGGCCGGAACAGCCGCGCGAGCAGTCCCCGCCCGGCCAGCAGGACGTTCAGATCTTCGTCCACGTACGGCGCGCCGGCCTTCACCCTGCGGAA
>DATAYA010000380.1:0-11217 GCA_036272815.1 Acetobacteraceae bacterium | reverse complement strand
AGGCTGTCGTGAGCCAGAGTGCTCGCCGTGCAGGCGGCGCCGGACGGCTACGTCCCCCGTCGTCCGATGATCGCGGCGCGCAGGCGCTGGGAGAGGACGTCGATCCCTGCCACCGTCACCAGCACCAGCAGGATGAGAAAGGAAACCTGGCGCCACTCCAGAACGCGGATTTCCTCGTAGAGGTAGAGCCCGACGCCGCCGCCGCCGACGATGCCGATGATCGTCGCCGAGCGAATGTTGCTCTCGAAGAAATACAGCACCTGGCTCGCGAACACCGGCAGGATCTGCGGGATGATGCCGAAACGCAGGCGGTGCAGCCGGCTGCCGCCGCTGGATAGGACGCCGTCGATCGGGCGGTGGTCGGCAGTCTCGATCGCCTCCGACATCAGCTTGGCGAGCGAGCCGAGATCGGAACAGGCGATGGCGAGCGCGCCCGCAAAGGGGCCGAGCCCGACGACGTCGATCCAGATCAGCGCCCAGATCAGCGTGTCGATGCTGCGCACCGTGTCGAGCGCGCGGCGTGTCGCGAAATGCAGCACCCGGTTCGCGACGACATTGCGGGCCGCCAGGAACCCGATCGGGAAGGCGAGCACGGAGGCAATCAGGGTGCCAATCAGCGCGATCGACACGGTCTCGAACAGCGCGTGCAGATAGAGCGGCAGATGCGTCTTCGGCGACGGCGGCAGCATCAGGCTCGCGATGCGACCAAGCTCCCCGAGCCCGTGCCAGATGCGGAAGGGCGAGATGTCGAGTTCAACGAGGCCGAAGCCGTACAGCAGCACTCCGGCCGCGACCAGCAGCAGGCTCGCCGTCCGCCCGTCCCGCGTGCTCGCGAGGACCGCGCCGTACTTGGCCTCCATCGCACTGCGCTGGGCGTGGAACTCCGCGTGCAGGCTGCCGCTCACGGCCGCCGCTCCAGCGCCAGGAGCCGGTGCCGCAGCCGCTCCGAGCCGAGGTCGATCAGCATCACGCAGGCGAGCAGCAGCAGCAGCATCGCCGAGACGTCGGCGTAGTAGAAGTCGCGGATGGCGACGATCAGGTCGAGCCCGATGCCGCCGGCGCCGACGAAGCCGATCACGGTCGCGCCGCGCACGTTGATCTCGAAGCGCAGCAGCGCGTAGCTCGCGAAATTGGAGAGCACCTGCGGCAACACGCCGAAGCGCACCCGCGACGCCCAGCCGGCGCCCGTGGCCTCGATGCCTTCCACGAGCTTCATGTCGATGTTCTCGATCACCTCGGCGAACAGCTTGCCGAGCGTGCCCGCCGTATGCAGCGCGATCGCGAGCACGCCGGGCAGGGCGCCGAGGCCGAAGCTGGCGACGAAGATCAGCGCGAAGACGATGTCGGGCACGGTGCGGGCGAATTCGAGCAGCCGGCGGACGACGAAGCGCAGCCAGGCGGGCCGGCCGAGGTTGCGGCTGGCCACCAGGCCGCCCGCGAGTGCCAGCACGACGCCGGTGATGGTGCCGACATAGGCGATCAGCACCGTATCGGCGAGCAGCCTGCCCCAGCGCGGCAGGCCCCAGAACCAGTACGCCGGAGCGGTCCACACCCGTGCCCCGGTATCGAGCAGGGTGAGACGGTCGAAATAGCTCGTGAAGTTGCCGAGCTTGTCCCAGAACACCAGCGGCCGCACCTCGGCGCCGATGGAGGCGAGTGCGACCGCCGCCAGCAGCACGACCACACCGAGCAGCACCACGTGCCGGCGCGCCGCGAGTGCATCGCTATAGCCGCGCAGCAACGCATCGAGCCGCGGCGTCGGAGCGCCGGCGAGCGATGACCCGGCGCCGCGTGGCGCCGGGTCGGGAGGCACGCCCCCTGCGTCGGGCAGTGCGTTCACGCATTCTGCTTTCGCAGCCGGTCGACGAACCGCACCAGCTTGACGGTGTCGGCGTAGGCGGCGTTGTCGGTCGGCTGCCACGGACGGTTCTTGCCGTCGGAGAGCCGGTCGAACGCCGTCTTGTCGTTTTTCTCCGCGTCAAGGAAGGCGGTGCGGATCGCGGCCTTCAGATCGGGCGGCAGGGCGTCGAGATAGGCGGTCGGCGAATTGATGATGAGCGGAGATTTCTGCACGATCCGGAAATCGGCGACGGCTGCCGGCTTGCCGCCGATATTGGGGATCATCTTCTTGTCGAGCATGCGCGTCAGGTTGCTGTCGTCCATCGCGTTCCACCAGTTGGCGCAGACCTGCACCGTGCCCTGCACCAGCGCCAGCACCGCGTTCTCGTGGCTGCCGGTGATGAGCACCTTGGTGAAGAACGTGTTCGGATTGATGCCTTCCTCGTGCAGCACGTATTGCGGCATGTTGAAGCCAGAGGTCGAGTTCGGATCGACTAGGCCGAGATTCTTGCCTTTCAGCTCCTTTATCGTCTTGTACGGGCCGTTGGCCATCGTGTAGAACACCGAGTAGTAGCCCTTCGTCCCGTCACTGTTGACGTCGATCACGAACGCCGTCGTCTTGACGCCGGTGATCAGCGCGCGGCTGAACGAGGCCGGGCCGTAATAGCCGATATGGATATTGCCGGCGCGCTGGCCCTCGATCACGGCGGCGTAGTCGTTGGCGATGCGCAGCGTGACCTTGGTGCCGAGCTGCTTCGAAAGATAGCCGACGAAGGGCGTGAAGCGGTCGGCGACGCCGGAGGCGTTCTCCGCCGGCACCACCGCGTAGACGAGTTCGGGGTAGGCGGATTTCCAGCTCTGCGCGCGGGCGATGCTGGGGATGCCCGCGGTTCCGGCGGCGCCGGCCGCGAGGCCGGCCAGCAGTGTGCGGCGTTCGATCATGGGTCTCGGTCCTTCGGGTTGACGGGAACGGCGGGAGACGACGGACGCGGATCAGCCGGTCGTCGCGGCCTCGATCGGCACCAGCGCGGGCGCCGGTTGCAGCACCTCGTCGGCTTCCAATCCGTAGAGTTCGTGCGCGACCGCGTCGGTGAGCTTGTCGGGGGTACCGTCGAACACGACGCGGCCGCCCGACATGCCGACGAGGCGGTCGCAATAGGTGCGCGCGAGGTCCAGCGAATGGAGGTTGCAGAGCACGGTGAGGCCGAACTGCCGGTTGATGCGGGCGAGCGCATCCATTACGATCCGGGAATTGCGCGGATCGAGCGAGGCGACCGGCTCGTCGGCGAGCACGATCTCCGGCTCCTGCACCAGCGCGCGGCAGATCGCGACTCGCTGCTGCTGGCCGCCGGAAAGATTGTCGGCCCGCTGGGCCGCAAGCGTCGCAATGTCGAGATGCTCGAGCGCCGCCATCGCGAGCGCGCGGTCGTCCGGATGCCAGAGCTTGGCCGAGGATCGCCAGAACGGCGTATGCGCGAGCCGCCCCATCAGCACGTTGTTCAGCACGTCGAGCCGGCCGACGAGATTGAATTGCTGGAACACCATCGCGCAGCGGCGGCGCCAGTCGCGCAGGGTGCGGCCGCGCAGCGCCGAGACGTCGGTGCCATCCCAGGTGACGCGCCCGGATGTCGGCTCGGTCAGACGATTGATGACGCGCAGCAGAGTCGACTTGCCGGCGCCGGAGCGGCCGATCACGCCGACGAACTGGCCGCGCGGGATGCGCAGCGACACCTCTGCCACCGCCGGCGTGGTGCCATAGGTTTTCGAAATCGACTCAATCGACAGCAACACCGTCTCCACGCTCCGCGTGGCGACCGTCTAACCCGGCCGCGGCGGCGAGGTCGGAGAAGTTTCGATGACCGTCCCGGCCGCGTGGGAGGCCGGACTACCGCTCTGGCGCGAGATCGACCCGCACCGCATCCGCGACACCCGGCACGCGCGGAAACCGACGCAGCACCTCCGGGTCGTGGCCGGGGATGATGTGGTCCGGCCCGTCCGCGAGCCGCTCGCAGAGCAGCCAGCTTTCCAGCATGTTGCGCACGTCGACCACCAGCGGAAACGGGTTGCGGCCGCGGATATTGGCGTAGAAATGCGCGGCGTCGCTCGCCACCACCACGAAGCCGCGCGCCGTCGGCACGCGCACCACCTGCAAGCCGCCGGAATGGCCTGCCGCCAGATGCAGCGTGATCCCCGGCGCGATCTCGCTCCCGCCGTCTCGCTCGCCGTCGTGGAAGCGGACGCGCTCGGCATAGACGTGGCGCACCGCAGCGATGGTGTCTTCGACGTCCATCGGTCGGCGGAACAGCGCGTGGCACATGCAACGCCCGGTTGCGAAGTTCATTTCGCGGTCCTGGAGATGGAACATGGCCGCGGGGAACCCGTCGAGATTGCCGGCGTGGTCCCAATGCAGGTGGCTGATGACGACGTCCTGCACGCTCTCCGGCGCGATCCCCGCCGCGCGCAAGGCCGCGAGTGGATGGCGCAGCAGCGTCCGGCCACGCCGCACCACGCCCGCCTCGCCGAAGCCGGTGTCGACCACGATCGTGCGGCCGCCGCCCCGGATCGCCCAGAGGAAATAATCGATCGGCATGGCGGCGGCGTGGTCGTCGGGGAAGATCATGTTCTCCCCCTGCAACCGCTCCTGCATCGTCGCATAGCGCAGCGCCAGGATCTCGTAGGTCGGTCGTGTCATCGTGTTCGCCCCTCCGCCTCGCGCAGTCTCCCGCCTCCGGCCGCAGCAGGGAAGGGGAGCGCGCCGCCCCGACATCCCGGCACACGCCGGCACGGCGCATCCCCGGCATGGCGCATGCCCGGCATGGCGCATGCATGGCCTCGTCCGGCAGCACGGGGCGGGGAGCATGGAAGGCAGCGGCGTGGACATCGTGACGGCGGCGGCGAGCTCCCCCGCGCCCAAATCACCGCCCGGCGCGCAGCACATCAGCTTCGGCGAGGTGCTGTCGGACATCAATCCGCTGCAATACCTGCCGGTGGTCGGCACGATCTACCGGGCCGTCACCGGCGATGTGGTGCCGGAGCCGCTGCGGATCGTCGGCTCCGCGGTGGTCAGCGGTCTGCTCGGCGGCCCGCTGGGCGTGCTGACGGCACTCGCCGGCACCGCGGTCGAGAAGGCGATCGGGCTCGACCCGGACCGGATCGGGCACATGTTGATGGCGGATCTCGGGCTCGCCAAGCCGGAGGCCAAACCGGGTGCGAAACCGGGGAAGCCGGCGCCGGTCCAGATGGCCGACATCGCGGACCAGGGGGCGGCGGCGGCGGCCTATGCGCGGGCGGCGGGTGCGGCGGGAGGGTTGGGGTAGGACGCCGAAGCGCCGCCACGCCCGCGTCAGACCGCCGCGCCGCGGCGCCGCAGGTAGTGACGGTGCGCCTTGGCGCGGTTGCCGCAGGTGCTCATGTCGCACCAGCGCCGGTTGCCGTTCTTGCTGTCGTCGAGGAACACCCAACGGCAGCGGTCGTTGCCGCACAGCCGGACGCGCGCGAGACGCGGGCCCGCCAGCAGGTCGGCGGCCGACCACAGCACGGCGGCCAGCACGGTCCCGGTTGTCGGCGCCGCACGCTCCAGCGCCCAGGCATAGCCCGGCCGACACAGGCGCAGGCCGGCGCGGGGCGGCCCGGCACGCAGCGCGGCCTCGACGATGCGCCATTCCGCTTCCGGCACCGGTTGCGCCGACGCGAGCGCCGCGAAGATGGCGTACAACGCCTCGCGGAGCCGGATCGCCGCCGAGAACAGGCGCGCGGCCCCGTCGGGGTGGCTCGCGCACCAATCGCGAACATCCCGCAGCGTCGCCGGATCGAGGCCGGCATTGGCCTCCGCCCAACGCAGCAGGTCGTCGGCGCCGCAGAGTTCGTCGGTCGGGTCGTCGCTGCCGCGCCAGAACCGGGTGTTGGCGAAGGCGAGGCACAAATCCTCCGCGGGCGCGGCGATGGTGGCGCCGCCCGCCGCAGGCGCTGCCCCCGTCATCATGCGTCGAGCCGGTCCATCCAACGGAGATACTAACCCTCATGGCGGTTGCCAAGCCGCTGGCAGCCCGCTAGCCTAACTGTGCTGGCGGTTAGAACCGGCCATTGCGGCCGGCCGGGCAGCGGGAGGTTCTGGCATGATTGACCATGTATCCTTCGGCGTCAGGGACATCGCGGCGGCACGCCGGTTCTACGATGCGGCTCTGGCACCGCTCGGCTATGCGTGCCTGAGTGCTGCCGAGGATTCGCTCGGCTATGGGGCCGGCGAGGCGGCACTCTGGCTGACGCACTCCGACCACCCGGTGCCGGCGGACCGCCGATCCGGGCTGCATCTCTGCTTCGGCGCGCCGGACCCGGCGGCGGTCGACCGCTTCCATGCGGCGGCGGTGCGGGCCGGCGGAGAGGATAACGGCGCCCCCGGTCTGCGGCCCGACTACGGCGCGGGCTATTACGCGGCGTTCGTGGTCGACCCCGACGGCTATCGCATCGAGGCGTATTGCCAGGCGGCAAGCTGAGTGCGCCAACGCTGGAAGCGGGGGACGGGAGGCGGCGGGGGACGGACCGCCGCTCCCCGCATTGCCTTCCGCGGCGGCGCGGCCTAATCCGCCGGCTGCATCGCCGGAGCGCCGCGCATGGCCGTACCATCCGGGCCGCTTCGGGGGCTCGTCGTGTTCGATCTCACCCGCGTCCTGGCGGGGCCGACCTGCACCCAGATGCTCGGCGATCTTGGCGCCGAGGTCATCAAGATCGAGCGTCCCGGCAGCGGCGACGACACCCGCGGCTTCGCGCCGCCGGTGATGCCGGGGACGACCGAGAGTGCCTATTTCGTCGGCGTCAACCGCAACAAGCGCTCGGTCACCCTCGACATCGGCCGTCCCGAGGGGCAGGCGATCGCACGGCGGCTGATCGCACAGAGCGACATCCTGGTCGAGAACTTCAAGGTGGGGGCGCTGGCGCGCTACGGGCTCGATTACGCAACGCTGCATGCGGCGCATCCGCGGCTGATCTACTGCTCGATCACCGGCTTCGGGCAGACCGGGCCGTACGCCGAGCGTCCGGGCTACGACAGCCTGATGCAGGCGATGGGTGGGGTGATGAGCCTGACCGGGGAACCGGACGGACTGCCGCAGAAGGTGGGCGTGCCGGTCGCCGATCTGTTTGCGGGGCTCTATGGCTGCATCGGCATCCTGGCTGCACTCCGCCACCGCGACGCGACCGGGAAGGGGCAGCAGGTCGATATCGGGATGCTGGATGCGCATGTCGCGTGGCTGGCCAACCAGGGCATGAACTACCTGGCAACCGGGCAGGACCAGCCGCGGCTCGGCAACCAGCATCCGAACATCGTGCCGTATCAGGTTTTCGCGACGGCGGACGGACATGTGGTGCTGTCGATCGGCAACGACGCGACATTCGCGCGGTTCGCCCGCGCGTTCGGGATCGCGCACCTGCTCGACGACGCGCGGTTCGCGACCAATGCCGCGCGGGTGGAAAATCGCGCGCTGGTGACGGAGACGCTGGCGCCGGTGCTGGCGGCGCACACGACGGCGGAGTGGGTGGCGAAGCTGGAGGCGCTGAAGATCGGCTGCGGCCCGATCAACCGGCTGTCGCAGGTGTTTTCTGACCCCCAGGTGCAGGCGCGCGGCGCCGTGGTCGAGATGCCGCACGAAGCCGCCGGCAGCGTGAAGGTGATCGCCAACCCGGTGCGGCTGTCGGAGACGCCGCCCGACTACCGCATTGCTCCGCCGACGCTCGGCGAGCACACGGAGGCGGTGCTGTCCGGGCACTTGGGCTTGTCAGCGGCCGAAATGTCCGGGCTGCGTCGCGACGGCGTCATTTGATCCTGTGTCCGTCCGGCAAAGCCTTCTCCCCCTGCGGGAGAGGGAGCCTGCGTTCCGGGAGTCTGGGGCCTCCATGCCCCGAGGGCGATTCCTGGCGGGTCGAGGGGCGGCGCCCCTCGCCTGTCTTGTGAGGCGCCCGAGGGCAGGCTCGGTCCGATACCTGCTCGGCAACGCCTTCTATCGCCTCGCCTATGTCGAGTGGGGCCGCCACGATGCGCCCCCCGTTGTGTGTGTCCACGGCCTGACCCGCACCGGCCGCGACTTCGACGTGCTGGCCGAGGCGCTGTCGGACCGGTTCCGGGTGATCTGCCCCGACCTGCCCGGCCGAGGCGACAGCGACTGGCTGCCGGATGCGCAGCTCTACCAGCCGCCGAGCTATGTGACCGCGCTCGCGCATCTGCTGGCGGTGATCGGGCGGCCGGTGGCGTGGGTCGGCACCTCGCTCGGCGGCATCGTCGGGATTGCGGTGGCGGCGGCGATCGGCAACCCGATCACGCGGCTGGTGCTGAACGATGTCGGGCCGCAGATCCCCTCGGCGGCGATGCGCCGCATCCGCGACTATGTCGCGCGCACGCCGATCTTCCCCGACCAGATCAGCCTGGAGCGGCACCTGCGCGAGGTGCATGCGACGTTCGGTGCGCTCTCGGACGCGCAATGGGAGCATCTGGCGCTGACCTCGGCGCGGCCGCTGCCGGATGGGCGGGTGGCGGTGCATTACGATCCGGGGATTGCCAAGCCGCTGCGCACCGCGATGTTCGCCGATGTCGATCTCTGGCCGTGGTGGGAGAGGATTTCGGTGCCGGTTCTGGCACTTCGTGGCGAGTTCAGCGACCTGTTGCCGCCGGCGACGCTGGCGCGGATGGCACGGTCGGGCGCGCAGACGCTGACGGTGGCGGGATGCGGCCACGCACCGGCGCTGATGGACGACGCGACGATCGGCGCCGTGCGGGCGTTCCTGGAGGCGGAGCCCGCCGGAGCGGGGTTGGCCGGAGCGGGGTTGGCCGGAGAGCGGGCGGCATGAGCGACGCGTGGCGCGTGCTGAGTGGCGCGCCGCTGCGCCGGGACGAGGCGGTCGCGGTCTGGGACCCGGTGGTGCGGCTGTGCCATTGGCTGCTGGTCGCGGCGCTGACAGTCTCGGCGATGACCGGCTTCCTGCTCGGCCTGCCGACGCTTGCGTGGCATCTGGCGGCGGGCGGCGTGGTTGCGGGCGTGCTGCTGGTGCGGACGGTGTGGGGCGTGCTCGGCGGACCCTATGCACGGTTCGCCGGCTTCGCGCCGAGCCGGGCGGCGGTGCGCGCGCATGTCGCGGGCCTGGTTGCCGCGGCGCTGCGTGCCAACGCCGCGCGGGCCGGCGGCCTGCGCGCCGTCCTGCGTGCGGGCGTGGAGCGAGAGGCGGCGCACGAACGCCATCTCGGTCACAACCCGCTCGGCGCATTGATGGTGTTCGCGCTGCTGCTGGTCTCGGCGCTGCTGGTCGCGTCCGGGACAGTCGCGCTGGGCGGCCTCTACAAGCAGGGGCCGCTGCGGGCCTTCGTCTCCTCGGCGTTCGCGGGGGATGTCTATGCGCTGCACCAGCCGCTCGCGATCGTGCTGCTGGTGCTGGTGAGCGTGCACGTCCTGGGCGTCGGCTTCGAGAGTCTGCGCGGGCGGGAGAGCCTGGTGCGGGCGATGGTCACGGGGCGGAAGCCGCGCATGCCCGCCGCCGTCGCGGTGCGCGCCGCAAGGCCGCACAAGCTGGCGGCGGCCGGTCTCGGCGCGGCGCTGCTGCTGGCAGGCGGGTTCGGGATCGCGGCGCTGGCGGCGCTGCCGGGCCGGGGGGTGCCGCCGGCCAGGCTCGATCCGGTCTATGCCGACCAATGCGGCGCCTGCCATCTGGCCTATTCGCCGAGCCTGGCGCCCGCCTCGACCTGGCGCGGCATTCTCGTCGACCTGCAGCACCATTTCGGCCAGGACGCGACGCTCTCCGCCGCGCAGGTCGCGCATATCCGCGCCTATCTGATCGCCAACTCGGCGGAGCACTGGGACAGCTACCCCGCCCGCATGATGCTCCGGCCGGCCGCCGACGGCTCGCGGCGTCTGACCGCGGCACCGGGCTGGCAGCGAATGCACCGCGGCATCCCGGAGGCGGTGTTCCGCTCGAAGGCGGTCTATCGCCGCTCGGCCTGCGATGCCTGCCACACGGACGCGGCGAGCGGGCGGTTCGCGCCGCAGCGGATCGTGATGCCGGAGGGGGCGGGGTCGTAGCACGCGCGCCACATGGCCAGTGCCGACCGAGCCCGGCAGGATGGTCGCGAGAGGGCAGGACCAATCTCCAGGAGGCTTCAGCATGATCGAATTTGCACCCGTCCGTTTCGGCATTCTCGGCGCGGCCGGCATCGCGCGCGCGTTCACACGCGGGCTCGCCGGCTCGTCGCTCGCGACCGTCGCCGCAGTCGCCAGCCGCAGCACGGACAAGGCGGGCGCGTTCGCGGCGGAGCTTGGCATCAAGCGCGCCCTTGGCTCCTACGAGGCGCTGCTCGCGGACCCCGAAATCGAGGCCGTCTACATCCCGCTGCCGAACGATTTGCACGCCGAATGGGCGATCCGCGCCGCCGAGGCCGGCAAGCACGTCCTTTGCGAGAAGCCGCTGGCGATGGGCGGTGCAGAGGCGCGGGCCATGTTCGCCGCCGCGCGGGCGCATGGCGTCCGCCTGGCCGAAGCCTATCCCTATATGTCGCAGCCGCAGACGCGGCGGTTGCGGGAGATTTTGGCCGAGGGCGCGATCGGCCGCGTGCAGACGGTGGCGGCGGCGTTCGGCTTCGCCCTGTGCGCGCCGGACGGCACGCCGTTCGGCGATCCCGCCAACATCCGGCTCGACCCCGCGCGCGGCGGTGGCGCGCTGCTGGACGCGGGGACGTACGCGATGAGCCTGATCCGGCTCGCGGTGGGGGAGCGGCCGTCCCGCGCCCACGCTGTCGCCCGCTTCGCCAGGAGCGGCGTCGACCTGACCGTCGCGGCAACGCTGGAGTTCCCCGGCGGCGCCATCGGCCAACTGAGCTGCAGCATGGCGACGTCGGGGCATCGGCGCGCGTTCGTGGTCGGCGAGCGCGGCGTGGTGGAGACGAGCTACGGCAACCACGCGCCCGCGGGCGGCACCCTGCCGCTGCGCATCAAGCGCGGCGCGCTGGGCGATGCACCGTTCGAGACCGAGGAACTGCCGGCCTCCGACGGGTTCCGGGCCGAGGCGGAGAGTTTCGCACGCATGGTGCGGCTGGGTCCGCAGCACTGGGACGGGGCGACGGAAGCGGAATCGATCGATACCGCCCTGGCGCTCGCCGCGATCGCGGCCAGCATCCGCAGCGGGGGGTGGGTGGACGTTGATGGGTGAGAGGAAGGCCATGGGGCTGCCCTGGACCCGCTGGGGCCGGCGGCCCCAGACCCCTCTGACGAGACGATTGCGGCATCTCGCAAACGATGCGGCTCCCGGCGTGGTAGGGCGGCAGTTTCAGAAGGGTAGATTTTTCCGTTCTCGTAGGAGGTGTGACGTCTTCGCTTCGATCGCGATCAAGACGCGCTCGACTTC
>DATAYA010000379.1:0-3595 GCA_036272815.1 Acetobacteraceae bacterium | reverse complement strand
GCCGCAACATCCGCGTCGAACTGCGTCGCTGCCTCCCAGAACGGCGCGTGGCCGACGCGCTCGTAGATGACCGCGCGTGCGCCGGGCGCGATCGCCGCGATGTGGTGGCTCATCGCCGGCAGGATGATCGCGTCGTCGGCGCCGTGGATCGCCAGCACCGGAACCCGCAGCGCCCGCAGCACCGGGTCGTAATCGGCCATCCTTCCGCCCATCGCGGCGCGCACGGCCGGCGGCACCATCGCGTTGAACGCGAGCATGGTCTCGAAATCCTCGCCCTCCGGCGGCACCGCGAAACAGGCGCGCAGGAAGGCGCGGGTGCCCGCGATGCTGGTCTCGAGATCGGCGCTGCCGGTCTCTGCGAGCAGTCCCCGCTTTGGCCCGAACAGCGACGGCACACTCGCGACCGCGGCCGCGACGAACACGATGCCGCCGAGTGCTCCGTCGCCGTGCGCCGCGAGATAGTCGGCGACGATCCGCCCGCCATAGGACCAGCCGACCAGCACCGGCCGCACCAGGCCGAGTTGCCCGATCACCGCCTGCGCCTCGCCCGCCCAGGCGGCGGGGTTGCGGTAGGCGGCGGGGTCGAGCGGCTTGTCCGACGCGCCGTGGCCGCGGATGTCATAGGCGACCAGCCGATGCGTCCGGGCGAGCGGTCCGACCATCTGGCGCGACCAGGAGAGGCTGCATTGCGAGAAGCCGTGGATCAGCACGACGGGGGGCGCGTCGGGCGGCCCGCTCTCCCGCACCGCGATGCCGACGCCGTCGGGGGTGATGATCCGGTGCGTGTCCATGCGCCGATCCTACGGGACTGGCGGCCCGTGCCAATAACCGGATTAGCGCCCGGAACGGCCGCGCCGCACCGCCACCAGCCCGAGCAGGCCGATGCCGAGCACCGCTCCGTCCGCTGGCTCCGGGACCGGCTGGGAGCTGCCGCCGTCCGGCAGGCCGCCGGCGTAGGGGGTGCTGTGAAGTTCGCCGTCGAGGTTCGCGTTGGCCGCCAGCAGCGTGCCGTTGATCTGGGTCTCGTTCGTCACCGTGGCGTCATCGGCGAGGATGGTGCCGTTGAACTCGCGATCGAGATCGAGGGTCGTGGTGCCGATGAAGTTCCACAGCAGGGATGGCGCGAGGCTGGAATCGTTGAAGTTGGTCATGTCCGTGATCGTGTCGGCGCCGCTGACGTTGATGATCGCGCTGGTCGCCGTGCCGAGATCGAATGCGAAGCCGTTCGCGTCGAAGATCTGCGAGGCGACGCCAGCATCGACGTCGAACACCGCATAGCCGCTCGCGCCGGGTGCCGCGACGAAGGTCGCGGTGCCGGAGACCATGCTGACCGTCCCGCTCGGCGCCAGTCCGGCCAGCGTCGCGCTGAGGCCCTGAAGCGGCGCGAAGGTGCTGGCGGGGAGCGGGTCGCTCGAAAGCCCGGTGACCTGGGTTTTGCTGCCGCTGCCGTTGAAGTTGCCGCTGAAGGAGCCGCCGTAGTGGAGCGTGCCGCCGTTGACGGCAGTGTTCCCGGTGACATTGCCGGCCACCGTGCTGACCGCGCCCGCGGCGCTGTTCGCCTCCAGGCTGTTCGCATTGCCGCCGACGGTGAAGCCGCCGGTGCCGATATTGATGCCGCCGGTCGTCGCGCTGCCGTCGACGATGAGCGTGTTGTAGCCGGCAGGCGAGGCGGTGACCTTGCCGGCCACACCCATCGAGAAGCCGTTGCCGGACATGTTGCCGGCGACGAACGCCCGCCCCTCGATGTCGGAGGACGCCTGCAGGTTGCCGAGGTCGATCAGGTTGAACTGCTGCAGCAACGAAAGCTGCTGCGCCGAGACCGCATCGGCACGGGCGGCTCCCGCGGAGAGAAGCACGGCGCAGGCCAGAGAGCAGGCCGGGGCGGCACCGGCCAGCGGCAAGCGACACATGGAAGACCTCCTGACGCGGAGCGACGTCACATGCAAAAAAAGGCGTTTGTCGCATTTTTGCGAAGCAGACCTTTATAGTCCAATTCGAGGCGGATATCAAGCTGGTTGAGACGGGCTTCGGCGTGATCGCCTGGAGGTGGCGATCGGGCCGGCGCCGCCGCTCCTAGCCGGCCTCGCCCTCAAGCAGCGCCCGCTTGCGCTCGATGCCCCAGCGATAGCCGGTGAGCGTCCCGTCGCGGCCGACGACGCGGTGGCAGGGGACCGCCAGCGAGACCGGGTTGGTGGCGCAGGAGCGTGCGACCGCGCGGACCGCGCGCGGCTGGCCGATCATCGCTGCGACCGCGGCGTAGCTGCGCGTCTGGCCGGGCGGGATGCGTCCGAGCGCGTCCCAGACCCGCTTCTGGAACAACGTCCCGCGCAGATCGAGCGGCAGGTCGAGCCCGGCGCGCGGGGCCGCGAGGAAGCCGAGCACCGCGTCCAGCGTCGCCGCGAGCGCGGCATCGTCGGCCACCAGCCGCGCCTTCGGAAAGCGCCGCCGCAGGTCGCCGAGCAGCACCGCGTCGGGCTCACCGAAGCCGAGAAAGCAGACGCCGCGCTCGGTCGCGCCGACCAGCAGCCGGCCGAACGGGCAGTCGGTGATCGCGGTGCGGATCACCTCGCCGTCGCCGCCGCGCCGCGCGGCACCCGGCGTCATGCCAAGCAGGCGGGAGGTGTGCTCGTAGACCCGGCTTTCCGAGCCGAAGCCGGCGCCGGCGACCGCGTCGGCCACGCGCTCGCCTTCGGCCAGCGCCGATTGCAGCCGCCGAGCGCGCACCCCCTCGGCGTAGCCGCGCGGGGTGAGGCCGGTCGCAGCCTGGAACATGCGGAGAAAATGGAAGCGCGAATAGCCGGCACGGTCCGCAAGCACCGCGAGCGAGGGCATCGCCTCCCCGGTCTCGATCCGGGCCTCGATCTGGGCGCAGGCAGTGCGGACCACGGCCTCCGCGAGGCGCTTGCGGGCGCCGTCCGGGTCGCAGCGACGGCAGGCGCGGAAGCCGGCGGCCTCCGCCTCCGCGGCGCTGGCGAAGAAGCGCACGTTGCGGCGCAGCGGACGCGGCGAGGGACAGCCGGGGCGGCAATAGACGCCCATCGTCGCGACGCCATAGAGGAAATCGCCGGCCTCGCGGCGAATGACGCTCTGCCACCGGCGGTTATCGATCCAGCTCTGGTCGTCCGCCAGGCTCTGGTCGTGGGTCAGGGTCTGAAGCATGGGGGGAGAATGGGTTGCCGGCGGCGGTCGTGCCATCCGGCGGTTGCGTTGGCTCGCATTGGAACATTCCCGTGTGCGATCAGCCGTCACCGGTTTCTTCCTCATGCAAAGTATGATAGCAGCGGGCCGGTATGACCGATGAACCGGGGAGGGGCACATGCGACGTGGTCTCATGGCAGTGGTGGCGGCCGGCGCGATGCTGGCGCAGCAAAGCGGGGCGATCGCCGCCTGTCTCGCGCCCTCCGACGAGACGGCGTTCGAGATCGAGGCGCTGAAGAGCGAGATGATTGTGCTCGCCACCGGCTGCCACGACGACGATCAATACAACGCCTTCATCCGCCACTTCCAGCCGGACCTGCAAAGCACCGAGCAACGCATCGACGAGTATTTCCGCCGCACCTATGGCGCGCGCGGGCAGCAGCAGCACGATGCCTAC
>DATAYA010000378.1:0-1893 GCA_036272815.1 Acetobacteraceae bacterium | reverse complement strand
CCGCCCGCGATGCGGCACCGGCGCAAGATAAGGCGCGTCGGTCTCCACCAGCAGGCGGTCGGCCGGAAGGTCGCGCGCGATCGCCCTCAGCTCATGGGATTTCGGGAACGTCAGGATGCCGGAGAAGCTGACGAAGCCGCCCATCGCCACCGCCGCCTCCGCCAGCTCCCGGCCGGAGCTGAAACAGTGCAGCAGGAACTGAAAAAACCCCCCTTCCCGCTCGTCTTTCAGGATTTGCAGGATGTCGTCGTCGGCATCGCGGGCATGGATCGCAAGCGGCAATCCGGCCATCCGGGCCGCCCGGACATGGGCGCGAAAACTCGCCTGCTGCACGTCGCGCGGCGCCCGGTCGTAGAAATAGTCGAGGCCGGATTCCCCGATGCCCACCACCTTCGGGTGATCCGCCAACGCCGCGATCGTCTCGGGCGCCGGCACCGGCGCCTCGGCCGCGTGGTGCGGATGGACGCCCACGCAGCACCAGACCTCTGCGCGAGCCTCGGCCAGCACCCGTACCTGCGCCGACTGGGCGAGCGTGGTGCCGATCGTCACCACCTCGCCCACGCCCGCGGCGGCGGCGCGCGCCAGCACGTCCGGCAGCTCGGCCTCGCCGAAGTAATCGAGATGGCAATGAGAATCGATCAACATCAGTTGGTTAGACGACCTCTTCCACAAAGCGTGGGAACACGCCGACCGGCGCCGGCAGCACGGTCTCTGCCGTAAGTGCCGTCCCTAGATCGTTGATCTTGCGACATTCGGCGTCCACTCCGAGCTGATCGAGCATCCGCGCCATGCTCCCCGGCATGAATGCCTGCAGCACCGTGGCGATGGTCCGCAGCACGTCAGCAAGCACCCGCAGGACGGTCGCCATCCGCGCGACATCGGTGCGGCGCAGCGCCCAGGGCGCCTGCCGGTCGATATAGGCGTTGGCCGCCCGGACCACCTTCCACACCTCCTCGAGCGCCTCGCCGAGCGCCTGCCGCCGCATCCGCGACCGCAGCAGATCGGGCAGCGCATCGGCCGCGGCCAGCATCTCGGCGTCGTCGCTCGTGAGTGTGCCGCGCGCCGGCAGCCGCCCCTCGCAATTGCGTGCGACCAGCGACAACGTCCGCTGCGCCAGGTTGCCCAGATCGTTCGCCAGCTCGCCGTTGAGCCGCTGCACCAGGGCCGCCCGGCTGATCGTGCCGTCGGCGCCGAACGGCGTCTCGCGCAGCAGGAAATACCGCACCGGATCGAGCCCGAAGGTCGCCACCAGCTCGAACGGATCGAGCGCGTTGCCGAGCGACTTGCTCATCTTCTGGCCCTCGACCGTCCACCAGCCATGCGCGAACACGCGCTTCGGCGGCGCGATGCCGGCCGCCATCAGGAAGGCGTGCCAATAGACGCAGTGGAAACGGATAATGTCCTTGCCGACGACGTGCAGCTCGGCCGGCCAGAACCGCCAGAGCGGGCCTGCTTCGTCGGGAAACCCGCAGGCGGTGATGTAGTTCGTCAGCGCGTCGAGCCACACATACATCACATGGCCGGGCGCGTCCGGCACCGGGATGCCCCAGTCGAACGTCGTGCGGCTGACCGAAAGGTCCTTGAGCCCGCCGCGGATGAAGCCCAGCACCTCGTTGCGGCGGCTCTCCGGCCCGATCGCCTCGGGATTGGCCTCGTAGAAGGCGAGCAGCCGATCGGCCCAGGCGGAAAGACGGAAGAAATAGGACGGCTCCCGCACCCATTCGACCGGCGCGCCGCTCGGGGCGAGCCGGCTGCCGTCCGGCTGCACGGAGAGTTCGTCCTCGGCGTAATAGGCCTCGTCGCGGACGGCGTACCAGCCCTCGTACGCGCCGAGATAGATGTCGCCCGCCGCCACCAGCCGCCGCCACAGGGCCGCGCAGGATGCGTAGTGCC
>DATAYA010000377.1:0-4890 GCA_036272815.1 Acetobacteraceae bacterium | reverse complement strand
GGCTTCATTTGCGCGGCCCCATTTGCGCAGCGACAAATCTCTGCCCCAATGGCAGCGCAAGGCAAGGTTTCCGAAGATGGCCCGGATCGACCCCGACCGCCTGCTGCACGATCTGCGCCGGCTCGCCGATTTCGGCCGCTGGCGGACCGGCGTGCATCGCCCGACCTATTCGCCCGACGACATGGCCGCCCGCGCCTGGTTCGCCGGGCGGCTGGAGGCGGCCGGGCTTGGCGTGGAGATCGACGGGATCGGCAACGTCATCGGCCGCTCGCGCCATCCCGGCCCGGCGCTCCTGATCGGCAGCCATATCGAGACGCAGCCGCAGGGTGGCTGGCTCGACGGCGCGCTCGGCGTGATCTACGGGCTCGAAGTCGCGCGCGCACTGCCCGGGCGTCCGATCGACATCGCCGCCTGGGCCGACGAGGAGGGGCATTTCGGCAGCTTTCTCG
Source organism: Acetobacteraceae bacterium (assembly GCA_036272815.1). Lineage (GTDB taxonomy): Bacteria > Pseudomonadota > Alphaproteobacteria > Acetobacterales > Acetobacteraceae > DATAYA01. The sequence continues at coordinate 4,441 of DATAYA010000377.1, read as the reverse complement.
GCAGCCGGTCGGCGACCGGCGTGCTCGACGAGGCCGAGATCGGCCGCGCCGAGAACAAGCACGGCGGCGGCATCAGCCTGCGCGACGCGCTGGCCGAAGCGGGCCTCGCCGGCCGGACCCGCGCGGTGCTGCCGCCGGATCGCTACCTCGGCTACCTGGAGGCGCATATCGAGCAGGGCGACGAGCTGGAGAGCGCCGAATTGCGGCTCGGCGTCGTGACCAGCATCGTCGGCATCTGGCAGTACCGGCTCCGCTTCGAGGGCATCCAGAACCACGCCGGCACCACCCGCATGGCGATCCGGCGCGACGCCGGGGCGGCGCTGGTGCGGCTCGCGGCGGCGATCGCGGAGGAGTTTCCCCGTCTCGCCGGGCCGCGCTCGGTCTGGACCGTGGGGAGGATCACGCTGGAGCCGGGGGCGGCCAGCATCGTGCCGGGCGGGGCGGAGATGCTGTTCCAGTTCCGCGACGCCGATCCCGCGGTCCTCGCGCGCATGGAGCAGGGGCTGGAGCGGATGGTCGCCGAGGCGGATGCGGCCGGCCCGTGCCGGGTCGTCCTTGCCGTGTTGTCGCGCTCGACGCCCAAGGTGATGGACCCCGGCCTGCAGGCGGCGCTGACGGCGGCGGCGGCGGCGCGCGCGCCGGGGATGCACCGGATGATGCCGAGCGGGGCGGGTCACGACGCGCAGATCCTCGCGGCGCGGATGCCGGCGGCGATGCTGTTCGTGCCCAGCATCGGCGGCATCAGCCACCACATTGCCGAGGACACCGCCGAGGCCGACATCGTGCTCGGCTGCGCCGTGCTGGCCGACGCGGCCGAGGCGCTGACGCAGCTTGCCGCTCCCGCCCATTCCTGAGCGCGTGCGCGCCGCCCTAGACGATCCCGAGTTCTGCCGGCGGCTTGCCAAGCTGGTCGCGATGCTCTCGGCCGACAACCCGGCGGAGGCCGAAGCCGCGCGGCAGAAGCTGCGCGCGCATCTCGCGACGCGGCAGCTCTCGATGCTTGACCTGGCGCAGCGCCTCGTCGCCGGCCGCGACGCGGCCCCCGTGCAGGTGCCGGCATTGGAGGACGCGCTGCGGCGCAGCCGGGCGGAGACGCTGGCCGCCCTGCAACGGGCCACCTCCGCCGAGCGCGTGCTCGCGCGACGCCGGCGCGCCGATGCCGCGCGGGGAGGCTGGATGGCGATCGCGGCGCTCGCGGCGCTGGCCGCGGTGGGTGGGGCCGCCGTCGGTGGGGCCGTGCTCTGGAGCTGGCCGCGGCGGCCCATTCCCGGCCTGCCGATGTCGGCCGCGTCGGCACCGCCGTTGCTGCCGGAGCGGGGGGCACCGGAGGTCGAGCCTATCCGGCCGGGGCCGGACCGCCGCGCCGCCGATCGTCCGGTGTTCTCATGGCAGCCGGAGCCGGACCCCGGCACCGTGCCGACGGCACCTTCTGCCCGATCGGCCTTCGTGCGCGGCGACCAAACGCCGTTGCGCGAGCGCGCCTCCGGCGCCGCCGCGCTGCGCGCGCTGCTGCCCCGCCACCTGCCCGTCGTGGTGATCCGCACCGAGCGCCGGGGCGGCGAGGACTGGTCGCTGGTGCAGACCTCGCACGGCCGGGGCTACGTCGCCGCCGCCGCGATCACGGCGGCGCCGCGATAGCGCTATCCGGTCCAGCTCGCGGAATCGATCGCGTTGTCGACACGCCGCACCACCTCCGCACGGGTCGCCCCGGCACGGCGCATGATCTCGATCGTCTCGTCGGCGCGCGCCGGGTCGCGCAGCCGCACCGACAGCACAAGCCGGCCTTCGCGTGCGGCCGCCTCCCGCGCCTCGTGCTGGGCCGCGTCGGCCGCATGACTGCCCGCCTCGGTGAGCGCGGCGCCGCCGGCACCCGCCGCCAGCGCCGCGCCGACCGCGGGCGCCGCCGCGCCGCCGGTGCCGATCACCACGCCGGCCGCCGCCAGGGCGGCGGCGCTGCCGACGCCGCTCGCGTGCAGCGTGCGGATCTGACGGTTGTCGTCGTCATTGTACGGCTCCGCCGCGCCGTGCTCCGGGGTCGCCTCGGACGCCGGCGGCGTGGTTGCGGGCAGGCTGAAATCTGCGCGATCGTGGCCAGCGACCGCGAGCTGGGCCATCGCCTCCTGCAGTGTCGCGTCGCTCGGGAAGATTGCCTGCACTTCATGGATTTCGCGTGTCAGCGCGGGTCCCTCCTTCGGGACCCGATCGCCGGGATCGGCATCGCTGGGCGACATCTTTCATTCTCCCGTTCTGGTGCGCCCGGAACGCGGCGCTCACAGTTGCGTTCCCCCAAACATCGGCGTGGCTCATTTGCTCAGTTTCACCATCTTTTGCCTTTAGGGCTTCGCCGGAAGCGATTATGTCCGCACCGGTCGCGAGCGATTCCCGGCGTTTGCGGTGGAGCTACAACGAGGAGTTGAGTTGCATGGAGATGCTCGGCTACGTCGCGCTGCTCGTCCTGTTTGCGTTCCTCGCGGGCGCCGGGGCCGGTATCGGCGCGGGCCATGCGCGGACGATGGCGCCGGCACGGGCGCGCCCGCGGCGCGTCACGTCGCGCAGCCCGGCCGCCGATCCGGGCGTGCACCTCGGCCCCGACCGCGTCGCGCCATAGCCGTCGCCGGGTCGCACCGCAGCCTGTATCAGCATCCCGGGTGATCGGCGGCGCCGAGCAGGGCCGCGCGGAAGCGGTGTGCGAGCAGCACGCCGTCGCGCGGCGGCAGGAAGCGCGGCGCGTCCTCCGGGGCGATCCGCACCACCGCGAACAGAAGCTCCCGTCGCAGCCGCAGCCGCAGCGCGTCGAGTTCGTCCGCCTCGGCGACGCTCGCGACCGCCGGCCAGCCGCAGCCGCGCGCGACGGCGGCGAGGTCGGTGCCGAGTGCGGTGTGGCTCGCCTGGCCGCCGGTCTCGCCGAAGCGGCCGTTGTCGAGCACCGCGATCGCCAGGTTGGCGGGCGCCTGCGCCGCGATGGTGGCGAGCGCGCCCATCCCCATCAGCATCTCGCCATCCCCGGTCAGCACCAGCACCCGCCGCCCCGGCTGCGCCAGCGCCAGGCCGAGGCCGATCATCGCCGCCCCGCCCATCGCCCCCCAGAGATAGAAGTTGAGCGCCCGGTCGCCGGCGGCGGCGGCGTCGTAGGTGGTCGAGCCGAGCCCGCTCACGACGAGCAGGTCGCCCGCATCCCGCAGCAGCCCCGCCACCGCCGCCCGCCGCTCGATCATCGCGAAAAATCCTTGGCACCGATCAGCCGCTGCCCGAGCAGCACCGCGACCGCGACGCCGCTGTCGAAGGCCAGCGAGGCGGCGGCCGCGACGGTCGCGGCGGCCTCCTCCGGATGGTCGGCGCGGCGGACATGGACGCCGATCGCGGCGAGCGCCGGCGCGGCGGCGGTCGCCATCGCCACCTGCCACGGATTGAACTCCGCCCATTCGCCGCGCATCGTCACCAGCGCCAGGAACGGCATCCGGCAATTCGCCGGCAGGCTCAGCATGTTGATGCAGTTGCCGACGCCGGAGGACTGCATCAGCAGCACCGACCGCTGCCCGCCGAGCCAGGCGCCGGCGGCCAGCGCCACGCCCTCCTCCTCGGTGGTGAGCACGACGGCGCGCAACGCCGCGTCGGCATGGGCGCGCGCGATCAGCCGCGCGTGCCCGGCATCGGGCACGTAGGCCACCTGCCGCACGCCGGCGCGCAGCAGCGCGTCGAAAACCTCGTCCTGCCAGCCGGCCATCGCGGCGTCTCCCCCGGGCGCCATGCTGCCCCGGTGCGGCGAGGCTGTGAAGCCCGCTCCGGCGCCATCGCGCCGGAGCCCGTCCGGTTCAGGGCGGGTCCGGTCCGTGCGGCGCCGGGCCGGGCGGGGGAGCGGGGGCAGCGGGGTCGGGCTCCGGATCGGGCTCCGGCTCCGGCTCCGGCTCGGCGTCGGTCATGCCGATCACCGCGTCGGACAGGCGGCTGTAGTCGAGGGTGACCCCGAGATCGCGGGCGATGATGACGAGGAGGTCCTCGATGGCGATGTCGCCCGCGGGGTCGGCGGCCAGTTCGTCGTCGATCCGCTCGTCGATCTCGCGGCGGAACCCGCTTGCATCGGCGCGGCCCGGGCCGGAGCGGGGGCCGGAGCGGGGCTCGGCGGCGCCGTGCAGCGCCTCGCGGAGCAGGGCGCGGCGGGGGTCGGGCGGCGGCGGCGGTCGGCCGAAGGTGCGGGTCTCGGTGCCGGCGGCGATGCGGGCTTCAAGCGCGATCGTCTGGCGGACGGAGTGGGCGAGGCGGGCGAAGACGAGGCCGGGATCGGTGCGTTTCGGGGTGTGGGCGGGCGCGGCAGGCGCCGCCGGGTCCGCGGCGGGCGGGGGGTGCAGGGCGGCCTCCGCGACCGCGCGGGCCATCTCCATGCCGAGCTCCGCGAGTTCCTCCAGCTGGCGCAGGTGCCGCGCCCTGCGCTCGGCCGGGTCCG
>DATAYA010000376.1:0-9250 GCA_036272815.1 Acetobacteraceae bacterium | reverse complement strand
CGCGCTGCTGCTGATCAGCGCCTTCCTGGTGCTGGGGGCGGCGATCGCGCAGTTCGGCATCCGCGGCCGCAACCGGCGGCTCGACGAGATTTCACCCTGAGCTGACGGAGCCTACCGCCGTGCCAGCTTTTTCATCTCCTCCGGCCCGATCGCGCCGGAATGCAGCGCCGTCGCCACCAGCGCGCCGGCGGCACCTACCGCCGCCAGCGCTTGCAAATCGGCGAGGTTGCGCACGCCCCCCGCCGCGTACACCCGCCGTGCCCCGGCCCGGCGCACGACATCCTCCACCAGCGGCAGTTCCGGCCCCGACGCCGAGCCGACGCGCGAGAGCGTCATCACCACCATCCGCGACGGCCACAGCCCTGGATCGGCCAGGATCTCCGCAGGCCCCTGGAACGCCTCTGCGCGAAAGTCGAGCGAGAGGATCACCCGCGGATGCGCGTGCACCCGCCGCAGCAGGGCCGCATCGGGTTGCGATTCGCTGCCCAGCACCAGATAGCCGAAGTCGCCGTCGAGCCATTCCTCGACCGCCACGGGATCGCTCATGCCGTTGTCGACCCACAGCTCGATGCCCGGAAACGTCGCCTGCAACGCCGCCATCGTGTCGTCGTGGTTGCCGCGCCGCTCGATCGCGTCGAGATCGGCAAGGTAGAGGCGGCGGAACGGATGCAGCGCCAGCAGCCCCCGCACCACGTCTGCCGGGGCGCTGGAGGCGCTGAGCGGGCTCTCGATCGGCTTGTAGCTATGGCGGCGGCCACCGCGCGCATGCACCACCTGGCCGGCCTTGAGATCAATGACGGGAACGATGTCCATCGCTCTATCCTCGCTGGCGCCGTCCGGGCGTCAAGGATTCTTCTGACGGGAACGCAACAGGCGTGAGCACGATCATCGGCTGGGATGTGGGGGGCGCGCACCTCAAGGCTGCGCGTGCGGAGGACGGGCGGCTGGTCCAGGTGCTGACGCTGCCCTGCCCGCTCTGGCTCGGGCGCGACCGGCTGGACGCGGCGTTGGCCGAGGCGGTGGCGATCCTGGGGCCGGCCGATCGCCACGCCGCGACCATGACCGGCGAACTCGCCGACATCTTCGCCAGCCGCGCCGAGGGCGTCGTCGGGATCACGACCACGCTCGCCGCGGCCTTCGGAGCCGAACGGGTCGCCCTGTGGGCCGGAACCGAGGGCTTCGTGGCAGCCGAGGAGGCGGGTCCCCTCGCCGGCGCCATCGCCTCGGTGAACTGGCTTGCGACCGCAACGCTGGCGGCCCGGACGATCCCCGACGCGCTGGTCGCAGATATCGGCTCGACGACAACCGACCTGGTGCCGATCGCGGCCGGTGCGGTCGCCGCGCGCGGCCTGTCGGACGCCGAGCGCCTCGGCTGCGGTGAGCTGGTCTACACCGGTATCGCGCGCAGCTTCGTGATGGCGCTCGCCGATCGCGTGCCCTTCGCCGGCGCCTGGACGCCGCTCGCCTGCGAGTATTTCGCCTCCAGTGCGGACATCCATCGGATCCTGGGCGAGCTGCCCGAAGGCGCCGACCTGCTGCCGGCGGCGGACGGGCGGGAGAAGACGGTGGCCGCTTCGGTCGCGCGGCTCGCGCGCATGGTCGGCCGGGACGCGGCGGATGCCAGCGCCGGCGAATGGCGCGCGCTCGCCGCCTTCCTCGCCGAAGCACAGCTTCGGTCGGTCGCCGACGCGGCCGCCCTGGTGCTCTCGCGCGCGGCCCTGCCCGAGGCCGCACCAGTAATCGGCTGCGGCATCGGACGCCACCTTGCCGCCCGACTGGCGGCACGACTCGGCCGCCCCTATCGGGCGCTGTTCGAGGACGAGGCTGCCTCGGCCGCGGCGCCCGCGGTCGCGGTGGCGCTGCTCGCCGGCGCGGCCGCGTCCGATCTGATACCGTAACCGATGAAGTTCCCTCTTGTCTTTTTCCTGAAAAGGTGGCGCACATCGGGCTCACTCCTGCTGGACCGAGAGGGAACGATCCGAATGAGACAGAAAATGGCCCCCAGCCGCGCGCTGCCGACCTTGGCCGCCGTAGCCGGGCTCGCCGGCCTTGCCTTCGCGCAGCCCGCCTTCGCACAGGCGTCCAAGCCGCCGATCAAGATCGGCGTGATCGGCGAGGCGGGAGCGGTCGCCGGCGCCTCGATCACCAAGGCGGCGCAACTTGCGGCCGACGACCTGAACGCCAAAGGCGGCGTTGGCGGGCGCAAGATCCAGATCTTCACCTACGACAACCACTCCTCCGCGACCGACGCGGTCCGCGCCTTCCAGCGCGCGGTCAATCAGGACCACGTCAACGCCGTGATCGTGAGCTATATCAGCGAGGTGGCACTCGCAGTCGAGCCGTGGGCCGCACGGCTGCACATGGTCACGATCACGCCCGGGGCCGCGAGCACCGACATCTCCAAGCACGTCCACGACGACTATGCACATTACAAATACATGTTCCATGGCTGGATCAATTCGGCCGCGCTCGCCGACACGATCTGCGACGCGGCGAAGGACCTGATGGTTGGCCCGCGCGGGGTGAAAAGCGCCGCCGTGATGAGCGAGGACGCGGCCTGGACCACGCCGCTCGACAACGAATACCTCAAGTGCCTGCCGCAGGCCGGCGTCACCGTCACCAGCCACATCCGCTTCAATCCCGACACCACCGACTTCACACCGATCTTCCACGCGCTCGAGGCCAAGCACCCCGACATGATCGTGACCGGCATCAGCCATGTTGGCGTGCAGCCGACGGTGCAGTGGCACGATCAGCAGGTGCCGATGCCGATGTTCGGACAGAGTTCGCAGGCGACGACAAGCAGTTTCTGGAAGGACACCAATGGCGCCACCGAGGGCGTCATTACCGCGACCGCTGCGGCGCCGGGCGTCGCGCTGACGCCGACCACGATCCCGTTCACCGAAGCCTACACAAAGCGGTTCGGCGACTCTCCGTCCTATGACGGGTATTCCACCTACGACGACGTGAACATCATCGCCCTGGCCGTGCAGCGCGCCGGCTCCACCAACCCCGATAAGCTGGTCGCGGCGATGGAGAAGACCGACTACGTCGGCACGATGGGGCGGGTGGAGTTTTATGGCCGCGACAGCCAGTACACGCATGCCATCAAGGTCGGTCCTGGTTTCGTCACCGGCGTCGACATCCAGTGGCAGAACGGCAAGCAGGTCTGCGTTTGGCCGGCGCCGATGTGCAAGGCAAAGCTCATCTTCCCGAGCTTCGTGAAGCTGCCGAAGCAGCCGGCCGGCTGATCCACCAACCACCGCCTGCCTGAGTCCTGCGGAGCGGCCCGGCATCATGCTGGGCCGCTCTCGCGCGGGGTCGATACTGCGACGGAAACCCGATGTCACTTTTCCTGCAAATCCTGATCGACGGGTTCGCGATCAGCTCGCTCTACGCGCTCGGCGCGGTGGGCTTCACATTGCTGTTCGGCGTCTCGGGCGTGCTCAATCTCGCGCACGGCAGCATCATCGTGGTGGCCGCAATCGTCGGCTGGCTCGCCGCCGGAAACTGGGGCGCCGGGCCCGCCGGCGGCACGCTGATCGGCATCGCGGGCGGCATACTCGCGGCCTATGCGACCTATTTTGTCGTCGTCCGGCCGATCCAGACCTCGCGCGCTATTCCGCGCGACGAGACCGAGATCTTCGTGCTCACCGGCACCCTGCTCTGGGGCATCATGATCCAGGTCGGGCTCGACTACCTGTTCACCGACAACCCGGTGACGATGGTGCCGCTGATCCGTGGCGTGACGAATCTCGGCGGCGTGCACACGCCGACCAACGAGATCATGATCGCGGCGATCTGCTGGATCGTGATCGGGCTGCTGTGGCTGCTGGTCAACCGCACGCGGGCGGGCAAGGCGCTGCTCGCCGCCTCGATCAATCCGCGCGGACTGACGCTGCTCGGCTTCGAGCTGTCGCGCATCTATCTCTTCGTCTGGACGATCTACGGCGTGCTGGCGGGTCTTGCGGGCGTGCTGCTCGCCTCGTTCCTCGGCACCGGCTCGGCCAATGCTGGGACCCTCACCGCGAGCGCGTTCTCGATCGTCGTGCTCGGCGGCCTCGGCAGCGTTTCGGGATCGCTGATCGCGGCGTACGTCGTCGGCTATCTTGAGACCATCACCGCTTACCTGATCGCACCGACGCTGCGGCCGATCCCGGCGCTGCTGCTGCTGGTCCTGGTCGTCTATGTCCGTCCGCAGGGCCTGCTTGGGCGCCGCTGAGGAGAGTGCAATGCGCCTGATCCGTTCCCCTGGCTTATGGATTGCCGTGCTCTGCGCCGCGATCGCGGCCGCGGCACCATGGTGGGTCTCGGCCTACATCCTCGGCGTGCTGACCTCAGCCTATTACTTCGGCGTGTTCGCGATGAGCTGGGATCTGTTGTTCGGCTTCGCGGGCGAGGTCAATTTCGGCCCGACCTTCCTGATCGGGCTCGGCGCCTACGGAGCGGCGATCCTCGACGCCAAGACCGGGCTGCCGATCCCGATCTGCCTCGTCTTCGGGGCAGCCCTCGCCGTGCTCGGGGGCCTGCTGCTCGCACTCCCGGCGCTGCGGCTGCGCGGACCCTATTTTGGGCTGGTGACGCTGGTCGCGGTGCTGCTGCTGCAGAACTTCATCGTCATCTTCGCAGGCGTCACCGGCGGCGAGATCGGCATGACGGTGCCCGACGTGCTCTCGATCGACGCGCCCACCAACTACGAATACGCGCTCGGCTTCATGATCGTCTCCGCCATCATCCTGTTCGGCATGTCGCGCTCGGCGATGGGACTGATACTGCAAGCCAGCGGGCAGGACGCGACGGAGGCAGCCGCCCTCGGCTTCAACGTGACGAAACACAAGGTTTTCGCATTCTGCGTCAGCGCTCTGTTCTCCGGCCTCGCCGGCGGGATGCTCGTGTTCTATCTCGGCACCGCCTCGGTCGACACTGTCGTCAACATCTCGATCGGCGTGCAGGTCATCATCGCGGCCGTGCTGGGCGGGCGGCGCACCATCCTCGGGGGAATGATCGGCGCGGTGTTCCTCATCCTCGCGGGCGAGCTGCTGCGCCCGCTCGGGCAGCTCAACACGCTGGTCGTCGCAGCGGTTGCGCTCGCGGTGATCCTGTTTTTCCCGGATGGCTTCCTCGGATACGTGCTGCGCGGACGGTCGCGCGCATGAGCAACACCGCCCCCCGCCTGCAGGTGACCGGCCTGACCAAGCGCTTCGGCGGCCTGGTCGCCGTGAAGGACATCGGCTTCGCGATCGAGCCCGGCGAGATCCTCGGCCTGATCGGACCGAACGGGTCGGGCAAGTCGACGGTCATGAAGCTGGTGATGGGCATCGAGCGGCCGAACGCCGGATCGGTGCTGCTCGACGGCGCCGAGATGGCCGGGCTGCCCACGCACGCGATCGCGCGAGCCGGCGTCGGCATCATCTTCCAGCACTCGCGTCCGCTGCACCGGCAGACCGTGCTCGAGAACATCAAGCTCGCCCTCCTGCCCGACAAGCTGACCCGGCTGATGGCCGACAAGTCCGTCGACGGGCGCGCCCGCGGCATCGCCGAGAGCGTCGGGCTCGATGCGGTGCTGCATCGCCACCCGACGACCCTGCCCTTCGCCGACCTGCGCCGGCTCGAGCTTGCCAAGGCGATCGCGCGCGATCCGAAGGTGGTGCTGGTGGATGAGCCCTTCGCCGGTCTCACCGCCGCCGAGGTCGGTGCGTTCTCCGCGCTGATCGATGGCTTTCGCCGCGACGGGCGCGCGGTGCTGCTGGTCGATCACAACGTCAAGGGCGTCGCGGCCCTCGTCGACCGGGTGCTGGCGATGTATCTCGGCGAGCGCATCGCGGAGGGCTCGGCCGAGACCGTGATGCGCGACGAGACGGTGCGCCGCGTCTATCTCGGCGGCAAGATCGAGACCCACTCCCGCCCCGAGCTGGACCGCCGCACGGGCGAGCCGCTGCTCGATGTGCGCGGCGTCGGCGTGCTCTACGGCAAGGCGCAGGCGCTCGACGGCGTCTCGCTGCATGTGCACGAGGGCGAGTTCGTCTCGGTGGTCGGGCTGAACGGTGCGGGCAAGACGACGCTGTTCAACGCGATCTCTGGCCTCGTGCCGTATTCCGGCGGTGTGCGGTTCGAGGCGACGCCGCTCGCCGGCCGCAGCCCCGCCGCGATCGCGCGAGGCGGCATCGTGCAATGCCCCGAGACGCGCGAGCTGTTCGGCGACATGAGCGTGCGCGAGAACCTCGACCTCGGCGGTCAGCACCAGGCGACGGCCGCGCGCGCGCGGCAGCTCGATTGGCTGTTCGAGCTGTTCCCGATCCTGCAATCGCGCCAGGGACAGGCAGCCCGCACGCTGTCAGGCGGCGAGCAACAGATGCTCGCGATCGCGCGCGCGCTGATGATGCAGCCGAAGCTGCTGATCCTGGACGAACCCACTCTCGGCCTCGCGCCGGTGATCCTGGAGCAACTCTCGCGCGCGCTCACGCGGCTGCGCGAGACGACGCCGATCACGGTGCTTCTCGGTGAGCAGAACGTGACGTTTGCCCTGCCGCACGCCGATCGCGTCTACGTGCTGGAACACGCGCACATTGTCTGGGAGGGCGATCCGGCCCGCTTCGCGGCCGAGATGGGGACGGGCTATCTCTAGGCGGGTTCCGCCTCGCCCCTGAGCACGGCAGACATGGCACTCGCCGGCATCGGCCGGCCGAAGCGGAAACCCTGCATCTCGCCGCAGCCTTCCAGGCGCAGCCGCTCCTCCTGCGCTGCGGTCTCCACGCCCTCGGCGTTCACCTCGACGCCAATCGCCCGGCACAGCGAGACGATGGCCTGCACGATCGCCCCCGTCCGGTCCGGCGCCACCGAGGCATCGCCCAGCGCGCACACGAAGCTGCGGTCGATCTTCAGCTTGTCGCACGGCAGGTTCTGCAAATAGGCGAGACTCGAGTAGCCGGTGCCAAAATCGTCGATCACGACGCGCACGCCGATCCCGCGCAGCCGGTCCAGCGCACCGACGATCCCGGCGAGCGGCCGGAGCAAGGCCGTCTCGGTGATTTCGAGTTCGAGCCGTCCGGGTTCGAGACCGGTCTCCGCCAGCACTGCCTCGACCAGCGGCACGAGGCCCGGCGCCTGCAACTGCAGCGGCGAAAGGTTGACCGCCATCCGCACCCGGCTCCAGGCCGCGCCCTGCCGACACGCGCTGCGCAGCACCCATTCACCGATCGGCAGAATCAGCCCGGTCTCCTCGGCGAGCGGCAAAAACTCCGCCGGCGGCACGATCCCGCGCGTCGGGTGATTCCAACGCAGCAGCGCCTCGACGCCGCCGATCTCGCCGCCGGGCAGCGCGATCAGCGGCTGGTAGTGCAACTCGAACTCGCCGCGATCGAGTGCGGCGCGCAATTCATGCTCCAGGTCTTGGCGCGCCCGCCACGCGGTTTCCAGTTCGGGGCGGAACACCCGGTACGTCGAGCGCCCGTCCGCCTTCGCCTGATAGAGCGCCATGTCCGCCCAGCGCAGGAGCTGCTCGGGTGAGGCGTCGTGGTCTGGCCTGGCGAGCGCCGCGCCGACGCACGCACCGATGCACACCGATCGGCCACCGAGCGCGAACGGCTCAGCAAGCCCGGCCACGATGCGGCCCGAAAGCTGTGCCGCCTCTGCCTCGCCGTTGACATCGGGCGCGAGAACGCCGAACTCGTCGCCGCCGAGCCGTGCGACCGAGTCGCCGCGCCGCACCAGCCTGCGTAGCCGCTCGGCCACGAGTTGCAGCACCGCATCCCCCTGGGCATGGCCGAGCGTGTCGTTCGCCGCTTTGAAATCGTCAAGGTCGACATAAAGCACCGCCCACGACCGGGCCGCCCGTGCGCACGCCGCCCGGACCTCCACCAGCCTCGCCTGGAACAGCGCCCGGTTGCCGAGACCGGTGAGGGGATCGTGCGAGGCGAGATGCACGATCCGATCCTCCGCCCGGCGCCGCTCGGTGATGTCCTCGTGCGTCGAAACCCAGCCGCGATCCGGCATCGGCCTGTGATGGATCGCGATCACGCGGCCGTCGCGCAGCTCGACGACGGAATCATGCGGCTTGCTCTGATCCGCGAGCGCGACGCGCCAAGCCAGATACGGCTGTTCTTCCTCCGCCGGGAAGCTGCCGACCGCGATGCGCGCAAGGATGACCTCGTGCAGCGTGACGCCCGGGCCGAGCCGGTCCGGCGGCAGATTGTAGATTTCCCAATAGCGCCGGTTGGAGAGGATCAGCCGCTGCTCGCCGTCGAAGAAGCAGACGCCCTGGACAAGGTTCTCCAGCGCCGTCCCGAAGCGGAGACTTTGCGCCTTGAGGTCCGCGACCTCGCGCAGGAGATCGCCCGCATTCGGGGTGGCAAGTTCAAGCATGGTCGGCACGACTTTGCCGGCAAACCGTTGCGATGGCGTTAAGCCCTAGCCGGCAAGTGCGGCGGCGAGCCACCCCCATGCCTCCGCTTCCGCCGGGCCGGCGGTCTTGTCCACGCGCACGCGCAGCGCCGCGAACTCCGACGCGATTGCGTCGTGCGGCAGCATGTGCCGCCGGCTCAGCAGGATTGCCGCCTCGATCACCGCGGCCTGCGCACGGTTGAAGCCGGCGAACGGCGCATGGGTCGCGCGATGCAGGACGGTGCAGTCGAAGCGGGGGCGCCGCACGTCCTCCGCGACTGCGCTCACCGCCAGCTCGGCATGGGCCAGTGCCACGGCAAGCCGCGGCGGCCGCACGCGCAGCGCTGGCGCGAGCTTCCAATCGCGCCGTCCCGTCAGGCATCCGGCAAAGATCCGCACGTCGTCGGTGAAGCTCGCCGTCGCGAATGGCACCACGTGCAGATTGTCGAGCGTGGTCGAGGGACGGAACGGCGCGATCGTCCAGCCCGCCTTGTGTTCGATCAGCCCGAGCGGCGCGAGATGCGGCGTGCCGTCCGCGGCGATCGTGGCAACGATACACTCACGGATCATCGGCATCGCCCTTGCCCCTCAGCGTGTGTCCCGCCTCCGCCAGCCGCGCGGCATCGCGTGGCGCGGGCGGCGCGGCGCAGCCCCAGTCGATCGGCGCGTCCTGCACATACCGCTTGCCGAGCGCGCAGGCGATCTCGGCGCGTGCCAACTCGGTGCCGAGGTAAAAGGCGTGTGCGCCATCGCGCGCAACGTCGAGGAGCGGGAAAAAGCCGAGCGCATCCCGCCCGGTGTGGTGGGAACCCCGGTTGAATGCGTGGATACCGTCGGACGCCGTCGCGATGCGCCAGTTGTCGTCGCGCAA
>DATAYA010000375.1:0-13300 GCA_036272815.1 Acetobacteraceae bacterium | reverse complement strand
GTGGTACGATCCGTATCCGCTGACGGCGACAGGCAACTATCTCGGCCTGCGCGCCGCGGGCCGGGGTCCGCAGCGGCTGATCCTCGGGCCGTGGACACATGGCGACCGCAGCGGCACCGCGTTCGGCGAGGTGTCGTTCGGGCGCGACGCCGCGATCGATTCCTGGGCCGGTGACTGGCGGCTGTACCGCCGGCGTTTCTTCGATCACGTCGTGCGCGGTGCAGCGTTCGACCAGCCGGCAGCGCGCGTCTTCGTGATGGGCGGCGGCGGCGGGCGCCGCACGCCGGAAGGCCGCCTTGACCACGGCGGCCGCTGGATCGCGTGTGCGGACTGGCCGCCGCCGGGGGTCGCGTTCACGGACTATCACCTGCACGCGGATGGAGGGCTCGATCACGCTCCGGGTGCGGAGGCGGCGCTTGGCTATAATGCCGATCCCGCGCATCCGGTGCCGACGATCGGCGGCAACTTCTCGAGCCTCGATCCGGTCGCGGTCTCCGGCCCGTTCGATCAGGTGGAGCGCCCGGAGTTCTTCGGCAGCAAGGCACCGTTCGTGCCGCTCGCGTCACGCGCCGATGTGCTGGTGTTCCAGACGTTGCCGCTGACAGCACCGGTGGAGATCGCGGGTCCGGTCGAGGCGGTGCTGTGGGTCGCGACCGACGGGCCGGATACCGACTTCACGGCGAAGCTGATCGACGTGCATCCGCCGAGCCATGATGACCCGCGCGGCTTTGCGATGCCGCTCACCGACGGCATCCTGCGGCTGCGCTATGCCGAGGACCCGGCAGCACCGCGCCTGCGTGCGCCGGGCGAGGTGGTGCGCATCCAGATCACGCTGTTCCCGGTCGCCAATCTTTTTCTGCCCGGCCACCGCATCCGCATCGACATCGCGTCGAGCAATTTTCCGAAGTTCGACGTCAACCCGAACACCGGCGAGCCCGAAGGCGCCGCGCGCCGCCGCCGCATCGCGGTGAACACCGTGTTCGTCGGCGCCGCACGGCCGAGCCGCATCGTGCTGCCGATCCTGGATCTCTGATGGAGGGAACAAGAGAATGATTGTCGATCTGCGCATCTACACCGTGCGACCCGGCAAGCTTGCCGAGTTCGTCCGCAGCTATCAGGAACATGCCTGGCCGATCCAGCAGAAGCATCTTGGCCGCTGCCTCGGGTACTACACGGTTGCCGAAGGGACGCTGAACCAGGTCGTGCATCTGTGGGGCTACGACAGCCAGGCCGATCGCGAGCGCCGGCGGGACGGGATGCAGGCAGATCCGGCCTGGCAGGCGTACCTTGCGCGAACCGCCGAGATGGGATTGCTGGTGGCACAGGAAAACCGGATCCTCAAGCCGACCGCGTTCTCGCCGGTGCAATAGGAACCCCGGGTTCCAGAGGCTCCGCCCTTGGCGGGGGCCAGGGGCAGCGCCCCTGGCCTCAAGCCGGCGCCGCCAAGCGATCCGGCTCGAGCGCAAACGCCGCCGCAAGCAGCGCGCGCGTATATTCCTCGCGTGGCGCATGGAAAATCTGGTCCGCGTCGCCCTGCTCCACCACGACGCCCTCCTTCAGCACGACGACGCGGTGCGCCAACGCCCGCACAACCGAGAGATCGTGGCTGATGAACAGATAGGCGAGGCCGTGACTCACCTGCAAGGCGCGCAGCAGATCGACGATCTGCGACTGCACGGATCGGTCGAGCGCGCTGGTCGGCTCGTCGAGCACCACGAAATGCGGCTTGAGCACCATCGCGCGCGCGATCGCCACGCGCTGCCGCTGGCCGCCGCTGAACTCGTGCGGGTAGCGTTCCGCCATCTCCGGCGGCAGGCCGACCTCGGCGAGGCTTTCCGCGACGCGCCGCGCGCGCTCGGCGGCGGTCAGGCGCTCGTGGACCCGCAGACCCTCGGCGATGATGTCGCCAACCGAGAGCCGCGGCGAGAGGCTGCTGTAAGGGTCCTGGAACACGAGCTGCGCGCGCTTGCGCAACGGCCGCAGGCGGCGCTGGTTGAACTTGCCGATCTCGTGCCCCTCGAAGCGGATGCTGCCCTCGCTGCGCTCCAGCCGCAGCATCGCGAAGCCGGTGGTCGACTTGCCCGATCCGCTCTCGCCCACCAGCCCCACCGTCTCGCCGGCGCGGATCGAGAGTGTCACACCGTCCACTGCGCGCACGGTGCCGACGACGCGCCGCAGGATGCCGCGGCGGATGCCGAAATGCACGCGCAGGTCGCGCACCGCCATGATCTCCGCAGCACCCGGCGGCACCGGGTCCGGGCGTCCGCGCGGCTCGGAGGCGAGCAGCATCTTCGTGTAGGGATGCTTCGGCGTGCCGAAAATTGCTGCGGCGCTGCCGGTCTCGACGATGTGGCCGCCCTTCATCACGGCAACGCGGTCGGCATGGTGCCGAACGATCGCGAGGTCGTGCGTGATGAGCAGCAGAGCCAGGCCGCGCGCCGCCTTCTGCTCCGCGAGCAGGTCGAGGATCTGCGCCTGGATGGTCACGTCGAGTGCTGTCGTCGGCTCGTCGGCGATCAGCAGTGCAGGATCGTTGGCGAGCGCCATCGCGATCATCACGCGCTGCCGCTGGCCGCCCGAGATCTGGTGCGGGAACGCGCCCAGACGGTGCTCCGCGTCAGGAAACCCGCACTGGTCGAGGAGTGCCACGACGCGGCGGCGGAGTTTTGGCTTGCTCATCGGCCGGTGCAGCGAGATCGCCTCCGCGATCTGCCGGCCGATCCGGTGCAGCGGATTGAGGCTGGTCATCGGCTCCTGGAACACCATCCCGGCGATGCCGCCGCGGCTCTGGCGCAGGCAGCGTGCGTCCGCGCCGATCATCTGGCGTCCGGCGAGCACGATGCTGCCGGTGCACGTCGCGCGCACCGGCAGCAATTGCAGCAGCGAGAGCGCAGTGAGCGACTTGCCCGATCCGCTCTCGCCCACGATCGCCAGCGTCTCGCCGCGGTCGACGGTGAAGGAGACGTCATCGACGACGGCGCGCTTGCCGAACTTCACGCGGAGCCGGTCGACCGCGACCAGGCTCATATCGCGCCCTGCTTGCGCGGATCGAAGGTGTCGCGCACCGCCTCGCCGATGAAGATCAGCAGCACCAGGATGCCGCCGAGCACGACGAAGGCGGTGATGCCGAGCCAGGGCGCCTGGAGATTGTTCTTGCCCTGGCTCACGAGTTCGCCGAGCGAAGGCGAGCCAGGCGGCATCCCGAAGCCGAGGAAATCGAGGCTGGCGAGGATCGTGACCGACCCCGACAGGGTGAACGGCAGGAAGGTCATCGCCGCCACCATCGCGTTCGGCAGGATGTGCCGCCACATGATCGCGGTGTTGCGCACGCCGAGCGCGCGCGCGGCGCGGACGAAATCGAGGTTGCGGCCGCGCAGGAACTCCGCGCGCACGACGCCGGTGAGGTTCATCCACGAGAACAGCAGCAGGAAGCCGAGCAGCACCCAGAAGCCGGGGGTGATGATGCTGCCGAGGATGATGAGCAAGTAGAGCTGCGGCATCCCCGCCCACATCTCGATGAAGCGCTGGAACAGCAGGTCGGTCAGGCCGCCGTAATAGCCCTGTACCGCGCCGGCCGCGATGCCGATCACCGAGGAGACGATCGTGAGCGAGAAGCCGAACAGCACCGAGACGCGGAAGCCGTAGATTACGCGGGCGAGCACGTCGCGCGCCTGGTCGTCGGTCCCGAGCGGGTCTTGCCAGGTCGGCGGCGAGGGCGCGGGCGAGGGCAAGTTCTTGACGATGGTATCATAGCTGTACGGCACCAGCGGCCAGATCATCCAGCCATGCGCGCGGATCGCGCGCTGCACGTCGGGATCGGTGTAGTCGGCCTCGGTCGGCAGGAAGTCCGGCCCGAAGCGGTCCTCGCTGTAGTCCTGCAGGACGGGGAACAGCCAGTGCCCGTCATAGCGGATCACCAGAGGCCGGTCGTTGGCGACGAACTCGGCGAACAGACAGACCAGGAACAGCGCCGTGAACAGCCAGAGCGACCACCAGCCGCGCTTGTGGGCGCGAAGCACCGCGAGCCGCCGCCGTGCGACGGGTTGCAGCTTCATTGTCGCGCCTCGAAGTCGATGCGCGGATCGACAACGGTGTACATCAGGTCGCCCACGATCTGCATCAGCAGCCCGAGCAGGGTGAAGATGTAGAGCGTGCCGAACATTACCGGATAGTCGCGCTGGATCGCCGCGTTGAAACCCAGCAGCCCGAGCCCGTTGAGGGAAAAAACAATCTCGACCAGAAGTTGTGAGGAGAACAGCATCGAGATGAACGCCGATGGAAACCCGGCGACGATCAGCAGCATGGCGTTGCGGAACACATGGCCATAGAGCGCCCGCCGCTCGGAGGCCCCCTTGGCACGGGCGGTCACCACGTACTGCTTGCGGATTTCCTCAAGAAAGCAGTTCTTGGTGAGGATCGTCAGCGTGGCAAAGCCGCCCGCGACGAGGGCAACCGTCGGCAGCACCATGTGCCAGAGATAGTCGAGCACGCGTGCCGAGAACGGCCAGTGCTCGGTGCCGGAACTCATCAGTCCGCGCATCGGGAACCACTGCACGAGGCTGCCGCCGGCGAACAGCACCACCAGCAGGATCGCGAACAGGAAGCCGGGAATCGCGTAACCCACCAGCACCGCGGCCGATGTCGCGATATCGAAGCGGCTGCCGTCGCGTACCGCCTTGGCGATGCCGAGCGGGATGGAGATCAGGTAGACCAGCAGTGTGGACCAGACACCCAGCGAGACGGAGACCGGCAGCCGGCTGCCGATCAGGCCGAGCACGCTCTGGTCGCGGAAGAAGCTCTGGCCGAAATCGAACCGCAGATAGCCGCCGACCATGTCGAGGTACCGGGTTAGCGGCGGCTTGTCGAAGCCGAACATGCGCTTGATGCGGGCGACCGTCTGCAGATCGAGACCGCGGGCGCCGCGATAGGCCCCGGGAGTGGCCGCCTCCTCGGCGCCCGCGCCGGTCATGCGCGTCGTCATGCCGCCGCCGTGGCCGCGCATCTCGGCCATCATCTGGTCGACCGGCCCGCCGGGTGCGAGCTGCACGACGACGAAGTTGATCGTGATGATCCCGAACAGCGTGGGGATCAGCAGCAGCAGCCGCCGGAGCAGATAGGCACCCATTCAGAACGGGCCAGCAGGGGGCGGTCCAGCGGCGGGCGGGCCGGCGGCGGGCGGGCAAGCGGTCACGCTCAGCCCCCCGGATGGCTCCGCGCCCGATCGGTCGCGGTCGCCTTGGCACTGTCCACCCACCAATCGTCGAGCTGGAAGCCCGAGCGGATCTTCACGTTGGGGTGCCCGAAGCGGTTCCAGTAGGCGATGCGGAACTTGTTGAGGTGCCAGTTGGGCACCACGTACCAGCCCCAGAGCAGAGTGCGGTCGAGCGCATGGACCGCGTCGGTCAGCTCGGTGCGTGTGGTCGCGGCGATCACTTTTCCGACGAGTGCATCGACCACCGGGCGACACACGCCCATCAAATTGTTGCTGCCCGTCTCCTTCGCCGCGGCACACGTCCAGTTGTCGCGCTGCTCGCTGCCCGGCGTGTCGGATTCCGGGAACACGCCCATTGTCATGTCGAAATCGAAACTGTCGGCCATGTGCTGGTATTGCGAAGGATCGGCGGTCCGCACGTTGGCGGCGATCCCGAGATGGCTCAATGTCTGCACGTAGGGCAGCAGCACACGTTCGTAGGTCGGGTCCTCGAGCAGGATGGTGAAATGCATCTGCTGGCCCTGCGCGTCGACCAGCTTGAAGTCCTTCACGTTCCAGCCGGCGCGATGCAGCAGCGCGAGGGAGCGGCGCAGCTCCCGCCGGTTGTTTCCGGAGCCGTCCGTGATCGGCAGCGTGTAAGGCTTGGTGAACACCTCGGCGGGAAGCTCACTCTTGTAGGGCATCAGCAGCGCCAGCTCGCCGCCGGTCGGCAGGCCGGAGGAGGCCATGTCGCTGTTGCTGAAATAGCTGAGGTCGCGCTGATAGCTGTTGTAGAAAAGATTCTTGTTCGCCCACTGGAAATCGTAGGCCCAGGCCAGTGCCTCGCGCACGTCGCGGTTGTTGAACGGCGCACGGCGGGTGTTCATCGCGAAGCCTTGCATGCCGGTGGGAAGGCGCATCGGCACCAGTTCCTTGACCACCAGTCCGCGCTTGACGGCAGGAAAATCATAGCCGGTGGCCCAGTTCTTCGCGATGTTCTCCTGCCGGAAGTCGATCTGCCCGGCCTTGAACGCCTCCATCGCGACCGTCGCGTCGCGGAAGTATTCCGTGCGGATCTCGTCGATGTTGTTCATCCCGCGCTCGACGTTGAGGTTCGCCGCCCAGTAGTTCGGCACCCGGCGATAGACGATGCTGCGCGAGAAATCGACGTGGTCGACGCGATACGGGCCGGAGCCCAGCGGTGCGTCGTGCAGCGGGGCGGAGAAGTCGCGCCCGTGCCACCAATGCTCGGGCAGCACCGCGATCTCGCCCAGGATCAGCGGCATCTCGCGGTTGTCGCTCGACTTGAGGTGGAACACCACACGGCGCGGCCCGTCGACCGAGACGCTGGTGACGTCGCTGTAATAGGCACTGTAGAACGGCCGCCCGTGCTGCACCATCATCTTGAACGTCCAGGCGACGTCGCCGGCGGTGACCGGCGTGCCGTCGTTGAACTTCGCAGCCGGGTTGAGGTCGAAGGCGACCCAGGAATGGTCTGCGGGGATCTCGATCGTCTGGGCGAGCAGTCCGTAGGCGGTCGCGGCCTCGTCGGCCGAGGGCGTGAGCAGCGTGTCCCATACGCGGTTGATGCCGGCCGCCGCGGTGCCGCGGACGATGAAAGGGTTGAAGCTGTCGAAGCTGCCGAGAGCGCCCAGCGTGATCGTGCCGCCCTTCGGCGCCTTCGGGTTCACATACGGGAAATACGGGAAGTCGGCGGCCAGCTTCGGTTGGCTCAGCACTGCGAAGCCGTGGCTCCGGGTCACTGGTGACGGCGCCGCGGGCGTGGCGGCCGGCGTCTGCGCCCGCGCGGCAATGGCGCCGAGCGTCAACGCGGCGATCAGGGCGATAGTGGCGCGCATTTGCTGGTTCTCCGGTCCCCGCGCGAAGTAGGAGGGGCAGGCAGGGCGCTGGTCAAGCTGCGAGCGATGAAACCGCGGCCATCAGCAGCGCCGGATCGCCGAGCGCGAGCACGCGCCCGTCGCCGTCCCGCCGAAGCGCGCGGCCTTCCCAGTCGGTGACGCACCCGCCCGCGCCCTGGATCACCGGCAGCAGCGCCGCCCAGTCCCATAACTTGAGCGAGGCCTCGGCGATCACGTCGATCTGGCCGAGCGCCAGCAGCCCGTAGGCATAGCAATCGCCGCCCCAGGATACGCGCCGCACCGCGCCCGCGAGCCCGCGCCAACGCCGCGCATCGGCCTCGGAGAACATGTCAGGCGCGGTTGCCGAGAGCTCGGCGCGGTCGAGCGTGCCACAGGGGCGCGCACCGGCCGAGCCGCCGAACGGGCCGCGGAAAATCGTGCGCGCGCCGGCGACGCCGATCCAGCGTTCGGCCGTGATCGGCTGGTCGATCACCCCGAGCACGGGACGCGCGCCGTCCAGCAGTGCGATCAGTGTGCCGAACATCGGGCGGCCGGTGATGAAGGCGCGGGTGCCGTCGATCGGATCGAGTACCCAGCGCAACCGTGCGCCCGGGTTCTCCGCCGCCAGCTCCTCGCCGATGATGCCGTGCTTGGGGAAGCGGCCGCGCAGCACCGCGCGCATGGCCTGCTCGGCGGTGCGGTCGGCGATGGTCACCGGGCTCTGGTCGTCCTTCAGGTCGGCGGCCAGGCCGGTGCGGAAATGCGGGCGGATGGAGGCGCCGGCGGCGTCCGCCGCCGCCTCCGCCGCCGCGACCAGCGCCGCGCGGTCCGCGTCGGTCAGAGGGCCGTGTCCGTCACGGTTTTGACGATCCGGCCTCAGGGAGAAGACGGCGGCGGGGTGGCGGCCCCGGGGGCCGGGGATTTGGGCGCCGGGGACGTGCTTGCCGCAGCCGCCGCACCGGCCGTTGCAGCGGGGGCAGCCGCCGTGCCGGCCGATGGAGCGGGGGTATTTGGCGCGGGCGACGTTGCCGAGAGGTTGGGCGCCGCGGGCGCGACCGCCTCCGTCTTCTTGCTCGGCGCGCGCGAGGTGGCCGCAGCGCCGCCCGGTGGCGCCGGCATCGGCTCCGGCTTGTCGGACAGCGTGCGCAGGTAGGAGATCACCTCGGCCCGCTGCTTCGGGTCGGCCAGGCCCGCGAAGGTCATCTTGGTACCGGGCGCATAGGCCGCCGGGTCCTTGATCCACTGGAAGATCTCGGCGTAGGTCCAGGGGCCGTGATGCTTCTTCAGCGCGTCGGAATAGGCGAAGCCGGGCTGCGAGGCGACCGGCCTGCCGACCACGCCCCAGAGCGACGGACCCACGATCGCCGGGCCGCCCTTGACGACGCTGTGGCAGGCCGTACAGCCGACCCGTTCCATGATCGCGTGGCCTTCGGCGGGATTCGTACCCTGCATCAGATACGCGACCTGCTGCGCCGGCGGCATGCTGGCGAGGTTCGGGCCCTTGGGCGCGGCGGCGGCGACCTTCGGCGCCGGCGGCAGCGGTTCCGGCTTGGGCGACAGGCTGCGCAGATACATGATGATGTCGGCCCGCTCCTTCGCGTCGTCGAGACCGGCGAAGGTCATCTTGGTGCCCGGCGCGTACTCGGCGGGCTTGGTGATCCACTTGTTCAGCTCGGCATAGGTCCACGGCCCGTGATGCGCCTTCAGCGCCGCCGAGTAGTCGAAGCCCGGCAGCGAGGCGACCGGCCGGCCGACCACGCCATAGAGCGGCGGCCCCACGATCGCGTGGCCGCCCTTGGAGAAGTCGTGGCACGCCGTGCAGCCGACGCGCTGCGTGTCCGCCTCGCCCCGCTTGGCGCTCGCGGTCTGCAGCAACGCCGCGAGCGACAGCTCCGGCGGCGGCTTGCCGCCCGCCTGCGGAACCGCGATGGCGATCGCGGTCTTCTTCAGCAGCGTCGGGCTGACCAGGGCGTCGCTGATGAGCGTCGCACCCATCCACAGCACGCCGGCCGACAGGATCGCGGCCACCACCTTGTTGACTTCGAGGTCGTTCATCGCGTCGTGCGGCTCCGGCGTGGCGTCGTGACCGGCGTTGCGCGCGGCCGGACGGCTTCTTAAGGTGCGGCGCACCATATGGGAACGGTTTTGCTCCAGCAACCCGCGCAATCCGGCCGATGACGCCGATCGTCGTCATCCCCACGCGCATGGCCTCGACCCGGCTGCCGGGCAAGCCGCTGGCCGATATTGGCGGCCGGCCGATGATCGTCCATGTGCTCGACCGCGCGCGGGAGGCGGCGGTGGGTCCGATCGCCGTGGCCTGCGCGGAGGCTGAGGTGGCCGAAGCCGTGCGCGGCGCCGGCGAGATCGCCGTGCTCACCGACCCCTCACTGCCGTCGGGCTCCGACCGCGTCCATGCGGCCCTGTCGGAACTCGACCCCGAAGGGCGCCATGACGTCGTGGTCAATTTGCAAGGCGACTTTCCCACCATTCCGCCGGCGCAGCTCCGCGCCGTGCTGGCCCCGCTCGCGGACCCGGCGGTGGACATCGCGACCCTGGTGGCGCCGATCACAGACCCGGAGGAATGGGCGCTGCCGTCGGTGGTGAAGGCCGCCTGTGCCTTCGAGCGCGGCCGCGCGGTGTCGGCGGCACTCTATTTCTCGCGCGCGCCGATCCCTTACGGGGACGGGCCGCGCTGGCACCATATCGGCGTCTACGCCTATCGCCGCGCCGCCCTGGCGCGGTTCGTGGCGTTGCCCGAGTCGCCGCTCGAACGGCGCGAGAGGCTGGAGCAGTTGCGCGCATTGGAGGCCGGGATGCGCATTGCCTGCGCGCGTGTCGATCGCGGCGCGTTCGGCGTCGACACGCCGCAGGACCTGGAGCGCGCGCGGGCTATATTGGCGGCATGAACGACAGAATGATGGGCGCGATCGCCTTCCAGGGCCGGCCCGGCGCCTATTCCGACCTCGCCTGCCGCACCGCGTGCCCCGGCCGCCCGACGCTGCCCTGCGATACCTTCGAGCAGACGATCGAGGCAGTCCGCTCGGGGGCCGCGGACCTCGCGATGCTGCCGTGCGAGAACAGCCTCGCCGGCCGCGTGCCCGACATCCACGCGCTGCTCCCCGAGAGCGGCCTGCACATCGTGGGCGAGCATTTCCAGCGCGTCGAGCACTGCCTGATGGCGCCGCACGGGGCCAAGGTCGAGGGCATAAGGCGCGTCCACTCGCACGCGGTCGCACTCGGGCAGGTGCGGAGACTGCTGCGCCAACTGGGCGTGGAAGCGGTGGTGGAAGCGGACACGGCGGGATCGGCGCAGCTCGTGGCCGGCTGGGGCCGCGTGGAGGACGCGGCGGTCGCGTCGGCACTGGCGGCGGAGCTGTACGGGCTTGCCGTGCTGCGCACCAATGTCGAGGACGCGGCGCACAACACGACGCGGTTCTACATCGCGGCGCGAGCGGCGCGCCGCCAGGCGGCGGATGCGGCGCGGCTGATGACGACCTTCGTGTTCCGGGTGCGGAACGTGCCAGGGGCGCTGTACAAGGCGCTGGGCGGCTTCGCGACCAACGGCGTGAACATGACCAAGCTCGAAAGCTACATGGTGGGCGGGCAGTTCACCGCGACGCAGTTCCTGTGCGACGTGGAGGGGCATCCGGAGCAGCCGGGATTGCGGCGGGCGCTGGAGGAGCTTGGCTTTTTCTCCCGCGAAGTGCGGATTCTGGGGGTGTATGCGATGGCGGCGTTCCGGATGGGGCAGGGGGCGGCGGAGTAGGGGGCGGCTCGCGGAGCGACGCGCCGCGGTCCTCGACGGTTCGCGGCCGCTAGTCTGGAGGTCCGCGGGTCTGGGAGGTGGCTCCATGCAACTCTATGCGGGACCCTTGAGCCTGTTTTCCCGCAAGGTCGAAATCGCTCTGCATGAGAAGGCGTTGGCGTTCGAACGCGTGATGGTGCCGTTTGACCAGACGGCGGGCTACACGCCGAAACACCCGTTCGTGCTGGCGGCCAATCCCAAGCGGCAGGTTCCCGTACTGATCGACGATGGCCTGACGCTATTCGATTCGACGGTGATCCTGGAATATCTTGAGGAGGCCTATCCCGTATCGGCCCTTTATCCCTCCGGTGCGGCGGAGAGGGCGCGTTGCCGTCTGCTCGAATTGTTCGCCGACGAGATCCTGCTGCCAGCCGTGCGCGACCTGATGTACCGCACTGAACCGGCAGACGCCAACCCGGAGCGCCAACGCGCACGCGAGGCGGCTGGACACCGTGCCGAAGTTGCGATCCGCGATCACTACGGGACGCTGGAGCGGCGGCTTGGAGACAGGGCGCATTTCTGCGCCAATGTCTCGGTTGCCGATATTGCCTTGTTTATGACGGTGCTTTTCTCGTTGCGGCTGCGCGGTCCGGGGCTCGACGACCATCCGGCGCTGGCCCGCTGGTATGGCCATGTCGGCGCACGGCCGGCGTTCAGGCGGATCGCGGACGAGGTCGCCGCCGCGGACCGCGAGCTGGCGCCCCGCGCCGAGACCTGACCCGACGAACGCGGAACAGCATCGCCGAGCCGATCGCCCACACTCGCTATTGGCACCCGTGCCGAGGTGGCATAAGGTCGGGCGATGTCCGCGGAGGAGCGCGGCGAGGCCTGAGGACTCGGATCGATCAATGGTTGCGACTGGCGATTTCTCGAGCGGCCAGGCATTGTGAGCAGCTACGTCCTCCGTCGGTTGATCGCGATCGTCGCGCTCTGTTTCGGCATCAGCATCGTCGTCTTCCTGATAATCCGCCTCATCCCCGGTGATCCCGCCATCGCGCTGCTGGGCACCAATGCGGGCGATCCGGCGCTGGTGGCGCGGCTGCACCACCAGCTCGGTCTCGATCTGCCGATCGAGGTGCAATATCTGCGCTGGATCGGCAACGTGCTGCACGGCAATTTCGGCTACTCCTTCGGCAACCAGCAATCGGTGAGTTCGCTGCTCGCCGCAAATTTCCCGGCAACGATCCAGCTCACCATCGCCGGCCTCGCGCTCTCGCTTGTCATCGGCACGATTGTGGGCGTCGTCGCGGCGCTGCGCCGCAACAGCGCCATCGACACCGCCGCGATGGGCTTCGCACTCACCTGCATGTCGATGCCGAGCTTCTGGCTCGGCTTGCTGCTGATCCTCTTCTTCGCGGTGAAATTACCCTGGTTCAATGTCGTCGGCGGCACCACGCTGCGCGGGCTGGTGCTGCCCGCGGTGACGCTGGCGCTGGGCAGTGCCGGCTTCAACGCGCGTTTCGTCCGTTCCAGCGTCATCCAAGCGCAGTTGCAGAAGCATGTGATCACCGCGCGCGCCAAGGGCACCACGCGGCGGCAGGTCTTTCTTCGCCACGTCCTGCGCAATGCGTTGCTGCCGGTGGCGACCGTGGTCGGGCTGCAGGTGGGACAGTTGCTCTCCGGCACGGTGATCGTGGAGACCGTGTTCTCCCGCCCCGGCATCGGCCGGCTGCTCGTGCAGGCGATCCTGTCGAAGGACTATCTCACCGTGCAGGCGGTGGTGCTAATCATCGCGGTGATCTACGCACTGACGAATTTCGCGGTCGATATGCTCTACCCGGTGCTCGACCCGCGCATCGGGCATCGATAGGGGCGCCGGACCATGCAGGGAGGCACCGAACTCTCCGACGCGGCCGCGACGATGGCCGAGGACGCGGCACTTGACGATGTCGTGAATGCGGCCGCCTCGCACGACTTCTTCCGCCGTGCGTGGCGACACCGCAGCCTGATGACGGGCGTCGTCATCTGTGGATTGCTGGCGGTCCTGCTGTTCGCGCTGCCGCTGGTGACCTCGTTCAATCCTGACACGCAGGACCCGATGGCGACCTTCGCGCAGCCCTCGGCGGCGCATCTGATGGGGACGGACGAGTTCGGGCGGGACCTGTTCGCCCGTGTGCTCTTTGGCGGCCGCACGACCGTCCTAGCCAGCCTTTCCGTGGTCGTCCTGGGCGGCGTGGTCGGCAGCCTGATCGGGCTGATCGGCGGGTATTTCGGCGGCGCGCTCGGCTTCGTCATCATGCGCCTCGTCGATCTGCTGCTGGCGTTTCCCGGCATTCTGCTCGCACTTGCTGTCTCGGCGATTCTGGGCCCCGGACTTGTCAACGGCGTGATCGCCATTGCCGTCATCCTCGTGCCGGTCTATGCGCGGCTCGTGGAGGGCGCGACGGTGGAGGTGCGCCATCTGCCCTATGTCGATGCCGCGATCACGCTCGGCTCCGGTTCCGG
>DATAYA010000374.1:0-9777 GCA_036272815.1 Acetobacteraceae bacterium | reverse complement strand
CGCCGGCGTCATCGCGCCAGCCGCATCGGGTGCGCACGTTCAAGCGGTCGAATGACCCGCACTTCGCCACCCGGCGGGCTGACCCTCCGGCCTATTCGCGGTACGACCCGATGAACTCCGCCAGCCGGTCCATCGCCGTCTCCAAACTCGCCAGGCTGCGCGCGTAGCACAGCCTGATCTGCCCGTCGGCGCCGCCGCCGAACGCCATTCCCGGCGCCAGCCCGACCCGGGCCTCGCGCACCGCGCGCTTGCAGAAGCCGAGCGTGTCGGCCATCCCGTCGACCGCGAACATCGTGTAGAACGCCGCCTGCGACGGTGTGACGCGCACCCGCGGCAGCGCGCCGAGCCGCCCTTCCACCAGGTCGCGCCCGGCCCGGCAGCGGGCGACGAATTCGCGCACGAAGGGCTCGCCGTCGCGCAGTGCCGCGACCGCGCCCATCTGCAGGAAGCCCGGGCCGCCCGAGGTATTGAACTGCACCAGCTTCTCGATGTTGTGCGCCTGCCCCGCCGGATAAACCGCCCAGCCGAGCCGCCAGCCGGTCATCGCCCAGGCCTTCGAGAAGCTGTTGAGCACCCAGACCGGATCGTCCGGCCGGGCGATCTCTAGCATCGAGGGGGCGACCGGCCGGTCGTAGATGATCCGGTGATAGACCTCGTCGGCCAGGATCGCGATATTGCGCGTGCGCGCGAAGGCGAGCACCGCCTCCGCCTGCGGCCGCTCCAGCACCCAACCGGTCGGATTGCCGGGCGAGGCGTAGTAGATCGCCCGGGTCCGCCCGTCGCATTGCGCGAACAGCGCGTCGAGATCGAGCCGCCAGCCGGCGTTGCCGGAGGCGAGCGGCACCATGCGCGCCTCGCCTCCCATGATCTCGACCGCGCGCGCGATATTGGGCCAGGAGGGGGCGACCATCACCACGTTGTCGCCCGGCTCGATCAGCGCCTGGGCCGCCACCATCACCGCGTTCATCCCCGAGGAGGTGACCGCGATCCGGGCGTCGGCGATGCGCACGCCGTAGAGCATCGCCATGTAGTCGGCGAGTGCTGACCGCAACTCCGGGATGCCGCGGTTGGCGGTGTAGAAGGTCTGGCCGGCGGCGAGGGCTGCGGCGGCGGCGTCGCAGATGAAGGCGGGGGTGGGAAGATCGCCCTCGCCGGCCCAGAGGCCGATCACGTCCGGGGTGTCGAAGCCCATGCGCCAGACGTCGACGATGGGACTGTCTTCCAGCTCCTCGATCCGCGTTCGCACGGTTACGCCCCCTCCCTGGTTCGCGGGGCAGGCTTTCCACTTCTGCCGGAGGGGGTCAACTCATCCGCGCAGGGCTGCGTCAGGCCTGGAGCGATGGCAATACCCGCGCGAGCGTCTTTCGATGCCGATCGGCATTCCCTCTCGGCTCGTGGGCTGCCACCCTGAGGTCTCGGTCGAACTCCAGGGAGCGTGCCATGAACATCACCTTCATCGCCGCAGCGGCCACCCGCGAAGCAACAGCGGTCGCCGGAGCAAGTGCGCCGGCTCGGCGGTGCGATCGCTTGCCGATCTGGCTGATCCTGCCGATGGTATTTCTTGTGGCTTCGGTTTTGGCCGAGCCCGCGAAGACGGCCACCCCCGCGTCCGGGTCCACGGAGATGAGGTTGGTCCAGCAGTATCCCCACGCCCACGAATTGATGAGCGGCTCGGGCGTCGCCTTTGCGCTCGGCTTCGACCGTCCCGTGAACCACGCCGCCTCATACTTCATTCTGGTGGCGCCTGGCGGCCACCAGCGCACCGTCCGCGTGCGGCTCAACTCCGCGCCGAACACCCTCTACGCCTCGGTCGGACGCCTCGATCCCGGCGATTACCGGTTGGTTTGGCAGGCGCGTGCGGCGGACGGCCACGCGCTGGCGGGGACCTTCCCGTTCACCGTGGGCAGATGAGCCCGCGACGGCGCGACAGGATGCACCCGGGGACGCCGGGCCTAACCCGCCGCCTCCCGCCGCTGCCAGCACCAGTACGGTCGGAGATCGCGGCCGCGCATTCCGCCTACCCGGCCCCCTCCTCCCGCGCCGCCAGCACCAGCACCGCCCGCAATCCCGGCCTCGCATCCTCGAGCCGCAACTCCCCCCCGTGCAACTGCGCCACCGCCTGCACCAGCGCCAAGCCGAGCCCCATCCCCGGCGTGCTCCGGGCGCTCTCGCCGCGGAAGAACCGCTCCGTCGCCCGTACCCTGTCCGCCTCCGGTATCCCCGGGCCGACATCGGTCACGCTGATCCGCACCACCCCCGCCGCGCCCACCGCCGCAAGGCCGACGACGCTGCCCGAGGGTGAAAACTTCACCGCATTGTCGAGCAAATTCGCCACCGCCTGCTGGATCAGCTCGCGATCCCCATAGGCCGGCAGCCGGATCGGCAGCGTCAACTGCAAGTGCAGTCCGCGCTCCTCCGCCGCCGCGCCGTACAGCTCGGCGAGGTCGGTGAGCAACGGCGCGATGTCGAGCGGCGCGAACGCCGAGCGCCGCGCGCCCGCCTCGATCTCGGCGATCCGCAGCAGCGCCTCGAACACCGCCACCACCGCATCGAGGTCGGCGGTCGCGCGCTCCACCGCCGCGCGCAGATCCTCCTCGCACGCCGCGTGCGCGCCGGCATCCTCGAGCCGCGCGCGGGCACGGGCGATCGGCGTGCGCAGATCGTGCGCGATCGAATTCGAAACCTGCCGCACCCCGTCCATCAGCCGCGCGATCCGGTCCAGCATGTCGTTGATCGTCTCGGCCAGCCGGTCGAACTCGTCGCCGCGCCCGGAGAGCCGCACGCGCTGCGCCAGATTGCCCGCGGAGATCGCCGCCGCCGTCGCGGAGACGTTCGCCAGCATGTGCCTGAAGAGACTGCGCATCACCACCGCCCCCAGCACGCCGAGTGCGACCACGATGAACAGCGCCCAGAACAGCGCGTCGGTCAGCAGATGGCGGAGCTGTGCCCGCGTTCGTACGTCGCGCCCGACCAGCAGGTGGTAATCGCCGGGCAGTTCGAAGGCGCGCACCCGTGCCAGGCTGCGCATGCCGGCGCGCTCCACCGGCAGTTCGTACCACGCATCGGGGCGCGCCACGCCGCTTGGCCAATGGGTCAGGTTGCCGCCGAGCGCGTGGCCGGCCGTGTCGGTCAGCAGATAGATCGCGTCGTCGCCGACGTTCTCGCGGATGCGTTCGCGGATCGTTCCGACCAGCGCCACGATGCCGCCCTCCTGCCAGCGCTCGGCGAGGCTCTGCGCGTCGGCGTTGATCGCGACCTCCACCTGCCGGTCGAGCAGGCCCGCCGTCTCCCACCAGAGAAAGGCCACCAGCGCCAGTGTCGACA
The DNA here is from genome assembly GCA_036272815.1 of Acetobacteraceae bacterium. GTDB lineage: Bacteria > Pseudomonadota > Alphaproteobacteria > Acetobacterales > Acetobacteraceae > DATAYA01. The sequence continues at coordinate 6,453 of DATAYA010000374.1, read as the reverse complement.
GTCCGAACACCAGCCCGTACAGGGCCGCGAGCCGGATGCTCGCCGAGCCGAACAGCGCGTTTCGCCGCCGCACCCGTCCGGCATCGCGCAAACGCATCGCCGGGTCTCCGTCGGCGTCCGCGTCAGTCCGCCCGCAGCATGTAGCCTGCGTTGCGGACGGTGTGGATCAGCCCGCTGGCGAACGGCCGGTCCACCTTCTGCCGCAGCCGCGACACATGCACATCGATCACGTTGGTCTGCGGGTCGAAGTGATAATCCCACACGCCTTCGAGCAACATCGTGCGCGTCACCACCTGCCCGGCATGGCGCATCAGGTATTCGAGCAACCGGAACTCTCGCGGTTGCAGGTCGATCTTCTGTCCGGCGCGGCGCACGCTGCGCGACAGAAGATCCATCTCCAGGTCGCCGACCACGAGCCGTGTCTGCGGCCCCTCCGCGCGGCCGCGGCGGGCCAGCGCCTCGACACGCGCCAGCAGCTCGGAGAAGGCGAACGGCTTGGTGAGATAGTCGTCGCCGCCCGCCTTCAGCCCGCGCACCCGCTCGTCCACCTGCGCCAGGGCCGAGAGGAACATCACCGGCGTCTTGTTGTCCTGCGCCCGCAGCGTCTCCAGCAGTCGCAGGCCGTCGATGCCGCCGGGCAGCATCCGGTCGAGGATGATCGCGTCGAACGCCTCGGAGGCGGCGAAGAACAGCCCGTCTCGGCCGTTATCGACGTGCTCGACGACGTGCCCCGCCTCGCGCAGTCCCTTGACCACGAAGCCGGCGACGTCACGGTCGTCTTCCACCACCAGGATGCGCATGGCGGCTCAGCCTGCCTGCTCGGCCGGGCGCCGCCCGACGCGGACCCGCATGTGGACCGTGGCGCCGTGCCGCAGCACCGTCAGTCCCACGGTGCTGCCCGGTGGCGCCTCGGCGACCGCGCGGATCAGGCCGCGGGCGGTATCGACGTGCTCGCCGTTGACAGCCGAGATCACGTCACCGACGCGCAGGCCGGAATGGGCGGCCGGCCCCCGCCCATCGACCCCCGCGATCGCGACGCCCGCCGCGTGCGCCGGCGGCCCGTTGCCGCCAGCCCCCGGGCCCCCGGCCTCCGTGCCTCCGGTGTCTTCCACCGAGACGCCGAGCCAGCCGCGGTCGATCCGCCCGTGCGCGCGCAATTTCGCCACGATCGGCTCGGCGATCTCGGAGGGGATGGCGAAGCCGATGCCGACGGAGCCGCCGGTCGGCGAGACGATGGCCGTGTTCACCGCGATCACCTGCCCTTGCATGTTGAAGGTCGGGCCGCCGGAATTGCCCGGATTGATCGGCGCGTCGAGCTGGAGGAAGTCGTCGAACGGCCCGGCGCCGAGATCCCGCCCGCGCGCCGAGACGATGCCCGCCGTCACCGAGCTGCCGAGCCCGAACGGATTGCCCGCCGCCAGCACCCAGTCGCCCACCTGGACGTTCTTCGATGTCCCCCAGCTCACCGCCGGCAGCGGATGCGGCGCATCCACCTTGATGACCGCGATGTCGGTCAGGTCGTCGACGCCGATCAGGTGGGCCGGGAACTGCTCGCCATCTGAGAGCGAGACGACGACGCTGTTGGCCTGGCCGACGACGTGGTTGTTGGTCACGATGATGCCCGACGGGTCGATGACGAAGCCCGATCCGGCGCCCATCACCTGCTCCGGCCGGGCCCGCTGGAGCTTGCGGAACTGCCGCTCGAAGGGGGTCCCGCGCAGCTCCGGCGGCACCGGCATCTGGCCGGCGGCGAGCTGTTCGGTCACGGCGATGTTGACCACGGAGGGCACCACCTTCCGTACCAGCGGCGCGAAGCTGAACGGCGCGGTCCCGAGCACCGGCTGCGCCCGAGCGCCGGGCAGCGCCTGCGCCCGCGCCTGCTGGGTCGCCGGCATGGCGCACCCGGCGAGCAGCAGGATTGCCGCGAAAGGCAGAGCGCGGGCGGGTCGGACCATGTCGTGGCGTCTCCGTCGGGGCTGGCGCCAACAAGTGGCACCTTGCCGCGGGAGCAACAAGCGCGGCGTCCCGGCGCGGACGGCGAAAACCTGACGTTGATATGTCCAGGCCCGAACGTGAATTGCATCGACGGGCGAGGATGCGCGTTACCCGCATGTTCAGCCCGGCACCGACCATCGGGCGAGCCGACAAAAGCGACGGGAGGGTGTCGTGGGAGAGACCTCTGGTCTGAGCGTCAACGTCCGGTTGCGGCGCGAGGCGCGCATCATCGGCCTGCTGTTCGCCAGCACCACCAGCATGATCGGCTCCGGCTGGCTGTTCGGTGCCTATCACGCGGCGCGGATCGCCGGCCCGCTCGCCATCTGGAGCTGGGTCGCCGGCGCCGTCATCATCATGCTGATCGCGTTGTGCTTTGCCGAACTCGCCTCGATGTTCCCGCGCAGCGGCGCGCTGGTCCATATGAGCCATGCGAGCCACGGCGAGGGGCTGGGGCGGATCTGGGGCTGGATGCTGTTTCTCGCCTACGTCCCGGTGCCCGCGGTCGAGAGCGTGGCCATCGTCACCTATGCCAACAACTACCTGCCGTATTTCATCCGGCCCGGCAGCACCGGGCTGCTGACGGTCGGGGGCTTCGTCGTCTGCGCCCTGCTGCTGGGCCTGCTGGCGTGGCTGAACCTGCTGGCGGTGCGGCTGCTGCTGGCGGTCAACTCGACCATCACCTGGTGGAAGATCGGCGTGCCGCTGCTCACCGTCATCGTGCTGATCGTCGCCAGCGCGCGCTGGAACGTGTGGGCCGCGGACCCGACCGGATACCACTTCTCCGACATCTTCACCGCCTTGCCCGCGGCGGGCATCGTGTTCAGCTATCTCGGCTTCCGCACCGCGATCGACCTCGGCGGCGAAAGCTCGAACCCGCGCGTCCACATCCCGCTCGCGGTGATCGGATCGGTGGTGCTGGTGGCGATCGTCTATATCCTGCTGCAGGTGGCGTTTCTGATGGCGCTGGCGGCGTCCGACCTCGCGCATGGCTGGGCGCATCTGAACTTCGCCGGCCGGACGGGGCCGTTCGCCGGCCTCGCCGCCACGCTCGGCGTCGGCTGGATGGCGACGCTGCTCTACATCGATGCCTATGTGTCGCCGGGCGGCACCGGCCTGATGTACGTCACCGGCGGCTCGCGCATCCTGTTCGCGGTGGGCGAGATGGATGCCGGCCCGCGCTGGCTCACGATCCTGAACGCGGCGCGCGCCCCGTGGGTCGCGGTGCTGGTGATGTGGGTGGTCGGCGTCCTGTTCCTGCTGCCGGTCCCGGCGTGGCAGTTGCTCGTGAACTACATCACCTCGATCACGGTGCTGACCTACGGCCTCGGTCCGGTCGTGCTGCTCGTGCTGCGCCGCAACATGGCGCACGTCCACCGCTCCTTCCGTCTCGCGGGGGCGGAGATCCTGGCGCCGATCGCCTTCATCTGCAGCAACTGGGTGATCTACTGGACCGGGTTCGAGACGAACTTGTTCCTGTTCGCGCTGGTCTTCGGCGGATTCGTGCTCTATGCGGCCTGGTATCATCTCGTCGCGCGCAAGCCGGCGGCCGACTTCGGCTGGCGGCAGGTCGGTTGGCTGCTGCCCTGGTTCGGCGGCATGTGGATCCTCTCCTGGCTCAGCGATGTCGGCGGCGGTTCCGGCCTGCTCGGCTTCTGGGCCGGCGTCATCATCGTCGCGATCTGGAGCCTGATCGTGCTGGCGCTCGCGCTCCGGAGCGCCCTGCCGGCGCTGGACACCGCCGCCATGATGGCGCGCATGGAGGAGACCGCCTGAACGGCGGCTGCGGCCGGCCCGCACTACTCCTCGCCTGCGCCGCGGACTATGGTCCGCGGATGCGCGGTCTTCTGCTCGCCTTTCTCCTCCTGCTGCTCCCCGGCGCCGCACCCGCCCGGGCGATGGAGAGTGCCACCGTGCGCAGCCCGCGCGCGACGGCGAGCCTGGTCACCGACACCGACGCCTACCGGCCCGGACAGCCCTTCCGGCTCGGGCTCAGGATCGTCATGGCGCCCGGCTGGCATACCTACTGGCGCAATCCGGGCGATGCCGGGGCGCCGCCGGACGTCTCCCTCGTGCTGCCCGCGGGTGCCCGCGCGACCGGCCTCGCCTGGCCGGCGCCGCACCGCCAGCCCGAGGGCGGCCTGATGACCTTCGGCTACAGCGGCTCGCTGCTGCTGCCGCTCACCGTAACCCCGTCGCCGGGGCGCCGACCGCTCACCGTGCAGGCGCAGGCGCAGTGGCTCGTCTGCCGCGACGTGTGCGTGCCCGAGCAGGGGCGCTTCACCCTGACGCTGCCGCCGGGCGCCGGAGGACCCTCGGCCGAGGCGCCGCTGTTCGCCGCCGCCGCCGCCGCGGTGCCCCGCGCCTCGCCTGACAGGGTGCGCATCGCGCCGGACGGCACGCTCTCTGTGACCGGCCCCGACCTCTCGCCCGCCACGGTCCGAGACGCCTGGTTCGTCCCCGACACCGCGGGCGTCATCGTGGCCCCGGCGCGGCAGGCGCTGCGGCTCGGCGACGGGGAGCTGTCGCTGCGTCTGGCAAAGGACACTCAGTTCGCCGCCGGCGCACCGCTCTCGGGCGTGCTGTTCCTGCGTGGCCCGGACGGCGCGCGCCGGGCGGTCGCGATCACGGCCCAGCCCGGCGTCGCGGCGGCGTGGCCGCGCGCGATGCCGCTTTGGCGGATGCTGGGCCTCGCGTTGCTCGGCGGGCTGGTGCTGAACCTGATGCCCTGCGTGTTTCCGGTGCTGGCGATGAAGGCGCTGGCGCTCACCCGGCTCTCCGGCCAGGCGGCACGTGCGGTGCGGGCGGATGCCGGCTGGACCAGTGCCGGCATCATCGTCTCGTTCGCCGCGATGGGGGCGGCCGCGCTGGCGCTGCGCGATGCCGGATCGGCCTCGGGCTGGGGATTCCAGTTCCAATCGCCGCTGTTCGTCACCGCGATGGTCTGGCTGCTGCTCGCGATCGGCCTGGTGCTATCGGGTGTGGTGGGGATCGGCAGCGGCGCCGCGTCGGCTGTCGGCTGGCGGCTTGCGGGCCGCGCCGGGGCGGCCGGCAGCTTCCTCGGCGGGCTGCTGACGGTGCTCGTCGCGACCCCCTGCACCGCGCCGTTCATGGCCGCTGCTGTCGCCGCCGCCATGCTGGCGCCCCCCGCTGACACGCTCGGCGTGTTTGCAGCTCTCGGGGTCGGCCTCGCTGCCCCCTGGCTGGTGGTCGCGGCGGCGCCCGGGCTCGCGCGCCTGCTGCCGCGGCCGGGCGTCTGGATGGAGGTGCTGCGGCAGGCGCTCGCGTTTCCGATGTATGCCGCCGCGGTATGGTTGCTCTGGGTGCTGAGCCAGGAGAGCGGACCCGCCGGCGTGCTGGGTGCGGGCGCGGGCGCGGTGCTGGTGGGCTTTGCTGCATGGGCGCTCGGGGTCACACAGCGGGCGCCGCATGGGCCGTGGCGTCGCGCCGGCGGCGTCGCCTCGCTCGCCGCCGTGCTGGCAGCGGTCGCGGTCCTGCCCGGCATCGCCCAAGCCCCTGCGCCCGGCCGCCAAGACCTGGGGCAGGCAGGCGCGGTGGTGTTCAGCCCGATCCGCCTCGCCGATCTGCGCGCAGCCCACCGGCCCGCCTTCGTCGATATGACGGCCGCCTGGTGTGTCACCTGCCTGGTGAACGAGCGCGTGGCGCTGGAGCGGCCGGCGGTACGCGACGCCTTCGCCGCCCGCGGCGTCACCACGCTGGTCGGCGACTGGACGCGGCAGGACGCTGCGATCACCGCCTATCTCCGCGCGCATGGGCGCGACGGCGTGCCGCTCTACGTGTTCTATCCCGCGCAAGGGCAGCCGGTCGTGCTGCCGCAGACACTGACCGAAAGCCTGGTGCTGCGCGCGATCGGCGGGGCGGCGGGCTGACGGCCGAAACCTCGGCGAGGGTGCCTCACCGGCCATTGCTCTGCGGATTGCCGAGTTGGCGGCGGCGGAACTCGACCGATGACGGTCAGGGCAACGCCGGGTCGCGGCCGCCGGGAGAACGGCCGATGGTCAAGCCGAAGCGGCTCAGGACGGCGGCGGCAGCGGGCTCGTCTGCACCGGTCCCGGAGCTGCCGTCGGCGGACCCTGCAACAGCCAATCGCCGAGCCGCGAGCGGATCTGGAACTCGAACTCCACGTTCATGTCCTGCAGCATTGCCGCCGTCATCGTGTAGAGCACGTTCTGCATGTTGACCGGCCCGGTGCCCAGCGTTTGCACGCGCGAGACCCGCGCCTCGCAATAGCCGGCGCGCGCGCCGTTGCTGCCGACGATGTCGAGTTCGACGGCGAGGCCGCCCACCAGCGTCCTCCGGTCGCGCTGCACGATGCTTGCCTGGTCGATGATGAACACCGCGCGGCCGGAGCTGCCGGCGGCGAACAGCCGGTCGCGCGCCATCTGTTCGAGGGCTGCCGCGGGTGGCGCCGGCGACAGCGCGGCCACATCCCCCGGCCCC
>DATAYA010000373.1:0-4445 GCA_036272815.1 Acetobacteraceae bacterium | reverse complement strand
AGACAGCTGATGCGGGCCCGCGCGGCAGCGGGTTCGGGGCCGTGATCGTCGATGCGATGGCACGCAGCCTCGGCGCGAGCCTGACCCGCTCCCAGGCGCCGCACGGCACCCGCTTCGTGCTGCGGGTCGCGGGCTGAAAAGCGGCACCGCGCGATACGCTCGGCGCGATGCCACGGGGCGCGATACCCGGGGCGCGATACGCTCCGTTAAGACCAGAGTGCTCTACTCGGCGAAGGCCGGCGCGCGCGCCGCCCGGAGGAGCGTTCGCAATGCGGGTGAAGCTGAAATCGCCGCTGGCCTGGCGCCGCCAGGCCGAGGCGCAGGAGACGCGGGCGGCCCGTTACAAGGAATGGTTCGAGTCGGCCATGGTGATGGTCGACCATGTCCCCGCCGGCGTCGCCTGGAGCGACCCGCGCGAAGCTTTTCGCGTCACCTACGTCAACGCCATCGGCAAGGCGCTGCTGTCACGGGCTGGTGTCAGGGCGGAGGCGGTCGGCCGGACGCTGCGCGAGGTTTTCCCCGCACTCGACGGCCACGCGGGTTCGTTCGCCGATCCCTCCCGCCTGCCACTGCACGTGACGGCACCGATGGGCGATCGCGTGCTGGCGCTCCAGGTACTGCCGATCCGCAACGCGGAAGGCGTCTGGATCGGCGCGATGGCGGTTTGGACCGACGCGACCGAGCAGCGCCGCCTCGCCGGCCGGTTCGAGGCGCAGGTCAAGGAAATGGTGGAGCGCGTCGCCGCGATGGCGGGCGAATTGCAGGCAACCGCGAGCGGCATGACCGGCAGCGCCGAACGGGCAAGCCGGGAAGCGAGCGAGGCGTCGTCGGCCGCCGGGCAGACCAGCGCCAACGTGCAGACCGTGGCCGCGGCGGCCGAGCAGCTCTCCGCCTCGGTCGCCGAGATCGGCCGGCAGATGGGGCGCTCGGGCGAGATCGTGGCCGAGGCGATGGCGATGGCGCGGCGCACCGACGCGACGGTGCGTTCGCTTGCCGAGGGCGCGGCGCGGATCGGCGACGTCGTCGGCCTGATCGAGAGCATCGCCCGGCAGACCAACCTGCTCGCACTCAACGCCACGATCGAGGCGGCGCGGGCGGGCGAAGCCGGGCGCGGCTTCGCCGTCGTCGCCGGCGAGGTGAAGTCGCTGGCGATGCAGACCACCAAGGCGACCGGCGACATCGGCCTCCAGGTCGGGCGCATCCAGGAAGTGACGCGCGAGGCCGTGGATGCCATCACTGCGATCACCGCAACCGTCGGGGAGGTCAACCGCATCGCCGGCGGCATCGCCGGCGCGGTTGGCGAGCAGGGCGCCGCGACCAGCGAAATCGCGCGCAACGCCCAGGCGGCAGCCCTCGGCACGGAGGCGGTGACCAGCGGGATCGCCGGCGTCTCGCGCGCCGCGACCGACGTCGATCATGCGGCCGCCCGCGTGCTCGGCTCGGCGGAGACGCTGTCCGGCGAGGCCGCGCGGCTGCAAGCGGAGGTCGCGGACTTTCTCGACGCGGTGCGGACGGCCGCTTGAGGTCGGGCTGCGGGATCAGGTCTTCGGATCAGGTCCCCAGGTCAGGTCCCCAGATCAGGTGTGGTGCGTGGGCGCCGCCATGGTCACCCGCACCACGCGCCAGCTCGCACCCTCGAGCCGCATATGCACGCAGAGGATGCGGTCGCGGGCGGTATGCATCCAGGCGACGAAGCCGCGCGCGCCGTCGAAGAACCCCCACTCGAACCCGATGCCGCCATCCGGCGCAGGCCGCACGCGGGCTGGCGCGGTCGCGTCGACCGCGCGCACCATGCTCTCGGGTGTCACGACGCGGTCGATGACGTGATCGGCGATGTGGGTGACGAAGGTGGCGCCGAAGGCCGGCAGCTCGTCGTTCGCCTGGTGCGCCGCAGCCTGCTCGGCGGCCACCTCCGCGCGCATGCCAGCTCGCACCTGTTGCCAGTCCACGTCGGCGGCAAGTGCGGTGCAGTCGCCGGCGCGCACGTCCCGCCCGAGCCGGTACAGCGCCACATACGGCGAGGTGAGATAGGTTACACCCAGCACGCTCACCACCGCGACCATCACCCTTGCCGCCATCACGCCTCTCCTTCGCGCAATCCCGGCCGCCCCCCGGAAGCGACCCACTCCGTCGCCGCAGTCTTGCGCCAGCGCCGCCAGCCATCGGCCCGCAGCACGCAGGCGGGGCACGCGCCGCAGCCGAAGCCCCACTCGTGGCGATGCGCCCGGTCGCCCAGATAGCACGTATGGGTCTCGCAGATCACCAAATTCACAAGAGCCTCGCCGCCGATCGCCCGCGCCAGGTCCCAGACCGCCGCCTTGTCGCGCCACATCAGCGGCGTCTCCAGCACGAAGCGGCGCTGCATGCCGAGGTTCAGCGCAAGCTGCATCGCCTTGATCGTGTCGTCGCGGCAGTCCGGGTAACCGGAAAAATCGGTCTCGCACATCCCGCCGACGATCCAGCGCAGCCCGCGCCGCCACGCCAGCGCCGCGGCACAGGTCAGGAACAGCAGGTTGCGGCCGGGCACGAACGTGGTCGGCAGCCCGTCGGCGCCGATCCCGATGGCGGCCTCGCTGGTCAGCGCGGTCGCGCCGAGGCCGCCGATCGTGGCGGCGAGGTCGATCAGGTGGTCCGGCCCGAGCCGCGCGCCCCAGTCCGCCATGCCAGCGAGCCCGACGCGGATCGGCGCGCGGCAGTCGAGTTCGACCGCGTGGCGCTGGCCATAGGCGAAGCCGACCGTCTCGACATGCGCGTGCCGCGCCAGTGCCCAGGCGAGACAGGTGGTCGAATCCTGCCCGCCCGAAAACAGCACCAGCGCGCCGCCATTATGCTGCATCCGCCCGTCCCCTTCGCCGCGGCCCGCGGCATCCTATCTTCCCCTTCGCCGCGGCCCCGCGGCATCCTATCTAGCGCACCTATGGACACCGATTTCTCCGAAGACGAGATCCGCCGCTACGCGCGCCACATCCTGCTCGCCGAGGTCGGCGGCACCGGTCAGGCGCGGCTGCGGGCCGCACGGGTGCTGGTGGTGGGCGCGGGCGGGCTCGGCTCGCCGGTCGCACTCTATCTCGCGGCGGCGGGCGTCGGCACGATCGGGCTGATCGACGACGATCGCGTCGAGCTGTCGAACCTGCAACGCCAGATCGCGCACACGACCGACCGGCTGGGAATGGCCAAGGTTGCCTCCGCCGCCGCCGCGATCCGCGCGATCAACCCCGCGGTGAGGGTCGAGGCGCACGACACGCGGCTCGGGCCCGATGGCGCGCTCGAACTGCTGCGCGGCTACGACCTCGTGTGCGACGGCAGCGACAATTTTCCGACGCGGTTCCTGGTCGCGGACGCCTGCGCGCTGGCGGCCCGCACCCTGGTCTCGGCGGCGGTGCTGCGCTTCGAGGGGCAGCTTTCGACCTTCAAGCCGCATGCCGGCGGCGGCCCATGCTATCGCTGCCTCTATCCCGAGCCGCCGCCCGAAGGGCTGGTGCCGAGCTGCGCGGAAGCGGGCGTGCTCGGCGCCGTCACCGGCGTCATGGGCACGTTGCAGGCGACCGAGGTGCTGAAGGAGCTGCTCGGCATCGGCGAGGGCCTCTCCGGCCGGCTGCTGATCTGGGATGCGCTGGCTGCTGGGTTCCGCGAGGTGCGGCTGCGGCGCGACCCGCACTGCCCGCTTTGCGGCGAGGCGCCCACCATCCGCGACCTCTCGGGCCATCACCCGACGGCGCCGCTCTGTGCCGTCTGAGCCGCTCGCGCTGCTGTTGCTGAGCGGGACGCATGAGCGGGCGCACTACGCTTTCGTGCTCGCCGCAGGTGCCGCGTCCCTCGGGCGCCGGGTGGTGCTGTTCGCGACCAATGCGGGCGTGCGCGGGCTGCTGGCGGACTGGTCGGGCCTGGACGACGCCGCGCGCGACGGGCTGATCCGCGCCCGCGGCGTCGCCGGCCTCGATGAATTGCGCGCGGCCGCGACGGAGCTTGGCGTCGTGCTGCTCGCCTGCGAAGCCGGGCTGCGCGCGGAGGGCATCGCGGCGGAGGGCCTGCTGCCCGAGGTGTCGGTGGCCGGGGTCGCGACGTTTCTCGAGGCGGCGCGCGGCGGGCAGGTCGTGACACTCTGATACACTCTTGACCGGCGCGGATGCTGCGGCCAGGGATGCGGCATGTCCGTGCCGCGTCGCGCCCTCGCCGCTCTCCTGCTGGTCTCCATGCGCGCGCAGGCGGCGGCCCCGCCGTTGCCGATCCCGCCGATCCCGCCGGGCCAAGCGGTCGCCGTGCCGCCGCCCAGTGTCGCCCCGCCCGCCCACCCGCGACCGGTCGCCAATCCGCACAAGGGCAGCGTCACTGGCCTGCCCTTGCCGCGCTTCGTCTCGCTGTTCACCGACGAGGTGAACCTGCGCAGCGGGCCGGGGATGCAGTATCCGATCGAATGGCTCTACAAGCGCCGCGGCCTGCCGGTG
>DATAYA010000372.1:0-5280 GCA_036272815.1 Acetobacteraceae bacterium | reverse complement strand
CGCGCTGTAGAGTTCGCCGCCCTCGGCCTGCATGCGGTTGGTATCGCCTGGGGCGACGATGCCGATGCGGCCGATCTGTCCGCTGTCGCTGGTCAGCGTGCCGTCGCCGGCGATGCTGATGTGGCTGTCCTGCGGCCCGAGCGTCAGCGGCTTGCCCTGGGTGTCGAGCAGCGCCTCCCCTTGCATGTCGACGATCTGGCGCTGCGCATTCAACGAGAAATGCCCGGCACGGGTGAGCCGCGGACCGCGCGCGGTGCCGACCGTGAAGAAGCCGGCGCTCCCGATCGCGATGTCGAGCGGGTTGCCGGTATGGGTGAGCGGGCCAGCCTGCTGCTCGCGATAGGTCGCGAGGTCCTGGGTGAAGTCGAGCGTGCGCTGGCCGGAGGGCAGGCTTGTGTCCTGCTGCGGCGAGAGCCAGTCGGCGAACAGCATCCGCTCGGCCTTGTAGCCGGGCGTGTTCATGTTGGCGATGTTGTCGGCGAGCACGCCCATCGTCCGACTCTGCGCGGTGAGGCGGGAGAGGGCGATCGTGGTGGTGTTGTCCATGCGACTGCGTCCGGATCTGCTTGCCGCCACCCGAGCAAGCCGTATGCCAGCGCCGCGCGCGCCATGCCGCCGCGGATCGCCGCGACCCGCGGCACGAATTGCCCGGCGCGCCGTGCCGCCCGGCGCAAGCAATCCTTAACCCCGATCGCGCAGCATCCTGGTCGCGTCAGGACGGCGCAGCCGGGGGCGATGCGTGGCATGAGCAGCAAGGCGGAGGCGGCAGCGGCGGACGCGTCGCCTGTCGACGAACCAAAGGGCCGCGGCAGACGCAAGCTGCTGCTGCTGGCGGCTGGCCCGGTCGTGCTGCTGCTCGGCGCCGGGCTGTGGTTCTCCGGATGGCTGCCGCATCTGCTGGGCCATGCGGCGAAGCCGCAGGTCGCGGCGGTCGCGCCGCCGGTGTTCGTCGCGATCCCCGAACTGATCGCCAACCTCAACGCCGGGCCGCAGCGCAACAGCTTCGTCAAGCTGCAGGCGCGGCTCGAACTTGCCGGGCCCGCCGACCAGGCGGCGGTCGAGGCCGCGATGCCGCGGCTGCAGGACCTGTTCATGACCTACCTGCGGGAGATGCGGCCCGAGGAGCTGCACGGCGCCTCCGGCACCTGGCGGCTGCGCGAGGCGCTGCTCGCGCGCGCCAACATTGCCGCAGCTCCGGCGCACATCGTCGACGTGCTGTTCACCGAGATGATCGTGCAATGAGCGGGAGCAGCGACGACGAGGCGGCGCTGGCCGCCGCCTGGGGTGCAGAGACCGAACCCGACACGCTCGCGGAGACACAAGCCGAGGCCGCAGCGCCGGCGCGGGTGCTCAACCAGGCCGAGATCGACAGCCTGCTCGGCTTCGACGACGGTCAGGCCGGCGGCGACAGTCGCACCGGCATCCAGAAGATCATCAGCTCCGGCCTGATCTCCTACGAACGCCTGCCGATGCTGGAGGTCGTGTTCGACCGGCTGGTGCGGATCCTGTCGACCAGTCTGCGCAACTTCACCAGCGACAATGTCGAGGTCGGGATCGACAACATCCTCGGCCTGCGCTTCGGCGACTACCTCAATTCGATCCCGCTGCCGGCGATGCTCGCCGTGTTCAAGGCGGAGGAGTGGGACAATTACGGCCTGATGGTGGTCGACAGCGCGATGATCTACTCGATCGTCGACGTGCTGCTCGGCGGCCGGCGGGGAACCGCTGCCATGCGCATCGAGGGGCGGCCGTACACCACGATCGAACGCACGCTGGTCGAGCGGCTGATCCGGGTCGTGCTCGCCGACCTCAGCCACAGCTTCGACCCGCTCTGTCCGGTGACGTTCCGCTTCGAGCGATTGGAAGTGAATCCGCGCTTCGCGACCATCTCGCGCCTGTCGAATGCGGCGGTTCTCGCGCGGCTTCGCGTCGACATGGAGGACCGCGGCGGCAAGCTCGAGCTGCTGCTGCCATACGCCACGCTCGAGCCGGTGCGCGAACTGCTGCTGCAGCAATTCATGGGCGAGAAGTTCGGCCGCGACTCGATCTGGGAGACGCACCTCGCCGAGGAACTCTGGAACACCGACGTCGACCTGCATGCCGTGCTGGACGAGCAGGTGATGCCGCTCTCGGAGGTGATGGCGCTGCGGGTCGGCGATCGCATCCCGCTCGCGGCGACGCGCGAGAGCCCGGTGCAGCTCCGCTGCGGCGCGGTGCCGCTCTTTGAGGCGCGGATCGGCCGGCGCAAGCGGCGGATGGCGGTGCGGATCGAACGCGCGCTGCCGCGCGCCAGCGCCGATCCGGATGGCCGCCGGTGAGAAAGCGCTAACCCGGGAGCGGCATGATGGGCGGTATGGAATGGCTGCTGGAAATCGGGCTCTGCATGCTGCTGGCGGCGACGCTGTTTCACGCCGTGCGGCTGGAGCGGGCGCTCGGCGTGCTCAAGCGCGACCGCGCGGCGCTCAATGAGCTGGTCGCCGGCTTCAATGGTGCGACGCGCGCGGCCGAGTCCGGGATCGAGCGGCTGCGGGCGGCCGCCGATGGCGCCGGCCGGCACATCGCCAAGCAGACCGAGACGGCGACCGCGCTGAAGGAGGATCTCGGTTTCCTCTCGAGCCGGGGCGAGGCGCTGGCCGACCGGCTGGAGAAACTCGTGCGGATGGCACGCCCGATCGCCGAGGCGCCGCGATTGTCGGTGGTGCAGGATGCGCGGGCGTCGGGCGCGGAGGCCGAGCCGCGCGTGCGCAGCCAGGCCGAGCGCGACCTGATCCGCGCGCTGCGCACGGCGCGCTGAGCAATGCTGCGCATCCCCGCTCCCCGCGTACTGCCGCTGACGATCGCGGCGATGGCGGTGCTGCTCGGCGCGAAGGCGATCGATGTCGCGCGCGCCGCCGCGGCCGGATCGCCGCAGGCCGCGGCCGGTGCCGTCGTGCCGCCGGCGCAGGCACAGCGCCTTCCGACGCGACCGGTCGGGGCTGCCGCACCGGCGCCGGGAAGCGCCGCGCCGGTCGCCCCTGCGCCTGCCCTCGTCGCGGCGACACCGGCGCAGATTGCCAACTCGCCCGTCACCAACTCGCCCGCCGCCATCACGCCCGCCACCGCCACGCCCGCCGCCATCACGCCCGCCGCCGCTCCGCCGCCCGTCAGCCTGACGCCCGTCATCCCGCCACCGGCGCTGGCGAGCCCGGCCGAGCAGGCCCTCCTCGGCGACCTGCGCGCGCGTCGCCGCGCCCTCGACGCAAGGGCGCAGGCGCTCGATGCGCGGGAGGCCGTGCTGTCGGCGGCCGAACGCACGCTCGATGCGCGCGTCAAGCAACTCGCCACGTTGCAGGCGAGCCTGGAGGCGCTCGAAGCCCGTCGCAAGCAGCGCGAGGACGCGAACTGGGTCGGTCTCGTGAAGGTCTACGAGGCGATGCCGCCGCGCGGTGCCGCGACGATCTTCGACAGCCTCGACATGAAGGTGCTGCTGCCGATCCTCGACCGGATGGCAGAGCGCCGCGCAGCGCCGATCCTGGCCGCGATGCAGCCCGACCGCGCCAGGGCCGCCACCGACGCGCTGGCGCGACTTCGCACCCGTGAAACGCAGCTCGGCAAAAGCTGAGGGGGGACCATGCCGCTCGACCGCTCGATCCAGGTGCTCATCGTCGACGACTACAAGACGATGCTGCGCATCATCCGCAATCTGCTCAAGCAGATCGAGTTCGACCGCGTCGAGGAGGCGTCGGACGGCACCGAGGCGCTCGCCAAGCTGCGCGGCGGCGGCTTCGGCCTGGTCATCAGCGACTGGAACATGCAGCCGATGACCGGGCTGCAACTGCTCCAGGAGGTGCGCGCCGACACGCGGCTGCGCACGCTGCCGTTCATCATGATAACCGCCGAGAGCAAGACCGAGAACGTCGTCGCCGCCAAGCACGCGGGCGTCTCCAACTACATCGTCAAGCCGTTCAACGCCGAGACGCTGCGCGACAAGATCGAGAAGGTGCTGGCGCATGTCTGACACCGCTGCGTTCGTCGAGCGTCTTGCCAGGATCGCGGCCCAGCGCCGCACGCTCTCGGAGAACGAGGTGCTGCTGCTCGCCGAGGTGGCGGAGCTGGGCCGCGCGATCGACGTCGCCCGCGCCGACATCGCCTCGCTGCGGGTGGGCGAGATCTCCGCCTGCCACATCCCCGCCGCGACAGACGAACTCGGCGCGATCGTGACCCACACCGCGGCCGCGACGGATGCGATCCTGGAGAGCTGCGAGGGGCTGGACGGGCTCGCCGCGGAGCTTGAGGGGGAGGCGGCCGAGCGGCTGACGGCGGCGACCACGCGGATCTACGAGGCGTGCAGCTTCCAGGACATCACCGGCCAGCGGATCACGAAAGTCGTCGCGACGCTGCAGACGATCGAGCGGCGCGTGGCGCAGATCCTCTCGGTCGCCGGCCGCGCGCCCGCGGATGACTGGCCGCCGCAAGCCGATCCGGGTCGGGCGCTCTGCGAGGGCCCGCAACTGCCGGAGGCGGCGATGGCGCAGTCCGACATCGACCGGCTGCTGGCGAGCTTCGACTGATGCGCGGCGCTCGTGCACGGCTGGTGGCGGTGCCCCTGCTGCTCGCCGGCTTCGCGAGAGGGGCCGCGGCACCGCCGCCCAGCGGTCCGGCGGCACCGCCGCCAAGCGGCCCGACGGTGCGCATCGGCGACCACCGCAGCTACGGCCGCGTGGTATTCGATTTCCCCGGCCCGGTCGGTGCCGCGATGACGCAGCAGGGCGCCGTCGTGGAGCTGCGGTTCGATACGCCCGGCACGCCGGCCATGCCGCGGCGCCTGCCACGCAACGTGCGGGCGATGGTTGTCGCCGACGGGCGCGCGACGCTGACGCTGGCCCCCGGCAGCCGTGCGCGCGAGATGATGTTGGGCGACCATGTCGTGCTGGACGCGCTCGATCCGATCCGGGGCCGCGTCGCCGCAGCGACGCCGCCGATGCGCACCGCGCCGCCGGGGATGGAGCCGGACACGCGGCGCGATGCCGCAGCACCCGCGCCGGCGCCGCAGACGGTCCCGGCCGGACCGGTCGCGATCGCGGCTGCACACCCGCCGGGGGCGCCATTGCCGCCCGCGATGCGCCCCGCTGCACCTGCCGTCACGCCGGCCGACACGCCGGCCGCCGCAGCGGTGCTGTCAACTGTCGCCGAAACCCCGCCACCGGCTGCCATCGCACCCGCCGCCGCCTCGCCCGATGCGACCGCACCCGCAGCACAGGGCGACCCGACGGCGATCGTGGTGCCGTTCGACGCCTCCGT
>DATAYA010000371.1:0-3724 GCA_036272815.1 Acetobacteraceae bacterium | reverse complement strand
CTCCGATGCGAAAACATGCATACAGGGCAGCCGCCATTTCCGGCCGGTTCGGCATGTGGAGTACAACCCGGTCTCCCTGCCGAACACCACGGGCCAGGAGCGCGCGAGACAGCTGCTCAGCGCCGGTCAGCAGATCAAAATAGGTCCACACAACGTCAGCATAGACGAAGGCAGTTCCGTCGGGGCGCGTGGTCGCCCGATGCAACAAGGCATTCATGGGGGTCATCGCCGTACTCGCCCTTGCTTCCGATTGAGCGGCCGTTGTCGCCGCCTCGGGATGGGAGCAGCGGGAAGTTACCGGCCTGCGTCCGTACCGGGAGATCGGGTTACGGCCGTAAGAGCCGCGTAGAGTCGGGCGATCCGCTGAGCTGCGGATTCGCATGGGCAACCTCGGAGGTGGCCTGGGCGAGAACGAGGAGGCGATGTTTGAGCGGTTGGCCTCGGGGAACTCGGCTTCGGTCGTTCAGATTTTCTCAAGGCATAGTCGTGAGACGGATGCATGGTGCAGGCTATAGGCGGCGTTTCAAAGCCTTCGCCCATACGATACAGCAACGGCCAGCGCCATAGGCGACTACCCTGCCGATGGGCGCTCCCCGCCCCGCGTCGCTATCGCCACCGCGCCAGATAAAAGCGCGGGATCTCGTCCGGGAACGGCGTGAAATCGAGATCGCGCGAGAACGCGTAGGTGGTCACCTCGGTCGTCAGCGGCAGCCAGGAGAATTGCTCCATGATCCGGCGGATCGCGGCGCCATAGGCAACGCGGCGCTCGTCGGGGTCGGTGACCGCGCCGCCGCGCTCGACCAGCGCCTCCACCTTCGGATCGCGCACGTAGTCCGACGGGCCGCCGGCGAAGAAATACGGCAGGATCGCCGAGACGTCGTTGATCGAGTAGCTGCCCCAGTTGGCCAGTTCCATCGGATCGAGGCCCCTCCGCGAGCGGCGCGTGAAGGGATCGGGCGTGAACTGGAGCACCCGCGCGCGGATGCCGACCGCGCCGAGGTCACCGACGATCGCGCGCGACCAGGCCGGCAGCAGATAGGTCGAGAGCGTCGTGTCGAACCCGTCCGGATAGCCGGCCTCGGCGAGCAGCTTGCGGGCGCGCACCGGATCGTAGGTGATGGCGGGCGTGCCGGCGGTATCGCAGCCGAACTGCGTCGGATAGCACGGTCCCGCCAGCACCCTCGCACCGCCGCCGACCAGGCGCGCGAAGGCGGCACGGTCGATCGCGGCGAACACCGCCTCGCGCACGCGGCGATCGTGGAACGGATCGCCCGGGCCGGTGCGGCCGGCGGCATCCATCGCGAGATACTCGATGCGCATGCTCTCCGCCCGCAGCGCCGTCAGGCTCGGCTTGCGCAGGATGTCCTCGACGCGCCCCGGGTCGAACTGCCAAATCCAGTCGGCGCGCCCGTCGAGCAAGGCCTCGACCGCGCCACTCGGGCCGGGCAGCTCCGTGAACACCAGCCGGCGGATCGCCGGATGGCCCTTGGCGCCGCCGAAATAGGCGTCGTTGCGCTCAAGGGTGAGGGTGCCGGGGACCGCGTGCGCGACCGTGTAGGGGCCGGTGCCGATCGGGTGGGTCGCGAAGCCGGCGAGGCCGACACGCTCGCGATAGGCGCGCGGATAGATCGGCAGCACCAGCGCCAGATATTCGAGGGCCGCCGGAAACACCCGCCGCAGCGTGATCCGCACGTGCTGATCGTCGATCCGCTCGGCGCCCGCGATCCAGTCGTAGTTGCTGGGAACCGCGGTCCCATGCTCATGCAGCACGTGATTGATCGTGTAGAGCACGTCGTCGGCGCTGAACTCATCGCCGTTCTGGAAGTGCACGCCGGGTCGGAGCGTGAAATCGAGGGTGGTCGGGCTGCTGGCGCGCCACTCGGTCGCCAGCGCCGGCCTGATCTGGAAGGTCGCGGGATCGCGGTAGATCAACCCGTCCCAGACATGCTGTGCCACGATCAGGCCGAGGCGGAGGTTGTTGTGGTAGAAGTCGATATCGGGCAATCGGTCGCGGACGGTGGCGCGCAGCGTGTCGGCGGATTTCTGCGCCCGCGCCGGCACGGTCGTGCCCAGCATCGCGGCCGAGACCGCGAAAAACATCCAGACCAGCACTGCGCATGTTCGCATCCCGCCATCCCCATCGCGCCGGCCGCGCCCAGAGGCTAGAAGCCGGCCGCACCCATCGCAACGGATTGATGATGGCCGCCGCATCTTCGCCCATCCCATCTTCGCCCATCCCATCTTCGCCCGCCCCATCGTCGCGCGCCCCATCGTCCCGCGCTCGTGTGGCCATCCTGCTCAGCGGACGCGGCAGCAATGCGGCGGCGCTGATCGAGGCCGCTTCCGGGCCGGGTTTTCCGGCGGCGATCGCGCTGGTGCTGTCGAACCGTCCGGCGGCGCCGGGGCTTGCGATGGCGGCGGCGCGCGGCGTCGCGACGCTTGCGATCGACCATCGCCCGTTCGGCGCCGACCGCGCCGCCCACGAGGAAGCGATCATCGCGGCACTGGAGGCAAACGGGATCGGGATCGTGTGTCTCGCCGGCTACATGCGGGTGCTGACGCCGCATCTGGTCGGGCGCTATGCCGGGCGGATGCTCAACATCCACCCGAGCCTGCTGCCTGCCTTTCCGGGGCTGGAGACGCACGCGCGCGCGCTGGCGGCAGGGGTGCGGCTGCATGGCTGCACGGTGCATCTGGTGACCGAGGCGCTGGATCAGGGGCCGATCCTGGCGCAGGCGGCGGTGCCGGTGCTGCCGGACGACGACGCGGCGAGGCTCGCCGCGCGGGTGTTGGTGCAGGAGCACCGGATCTATCCGGCGGCGTTGCGGGCGTTTGCCGCGGGGGCAGCGGGCGCGCCGCCCGCGGGCGAGGCGGCACTCTGCAACCCAGCTTGCCCCGAGTAGAAGGTCCGGATTGAAAGGGGCCTCGATCGCTCCTACACCATCCGCCGCAGGACCCACGAGAGAGCGGGATACGCATGGCCGACAGCTTTCCCTCGACCCAGCCGACCGGGCCGACCACGCCGGAGGCGTTCATCGCCGATCGGCAGCATTTCTGGGCCCTGTTCACGCGCACCGTGACGACGGCCGTGATCGCCGTCGTGATCGTGCTGCTGCTGATGGCGTGGTTCCTGCTGTGACCGGGGTGGCCTAGCGGCCGACGCGGGCGCCGCCGCGATGGAGCGTCTCGTCGCCCGCATCGCGGTGCTGGTGCCGGCGCCCTTCGCCGGGCTGGCGAGCCCGGCACGGCAGGCAATCGCCGCCGAGTTCCTGCGCTTCGGCTGCGTCGGGCTGGCGGGGTTCTGCGTCGACACCGCGATCGTCTATTCGCTGCGGCGTGCGATCGGGCTCTATGCCGCGGGGATGGTCTCGTTCGTGTTCGCGGCGACGGTCACCTGGGGGCTGAACCGCGCCTGGACCTTTCGCGGCCGCGGTGCGGGCGGCAAGCGGCACCACCAATGGGCGCGGTTCATGGCGGCGAACCTCGCCGGGTTCGTGCTGAACCGGGGCACCTATGCGGCGTTGATCGCGGTCTCGGCGCTGGCCCGCGCGCACCCGGTGCTCGCGATCATCGCGGGCACCGGGGCGGGCATGTTCATCAATTTCGGCGCCTCGCGGCGCTTCGTGTTCCGCTGAGGCGGCCGACTTACGACGCGCCGTTCACCCGAAAGCGTTGATGTTCAGGTTGGCGACGCCGAGGAAGGTGATGTGCGTGTTGTCGGACA
>DATAYA010000370.1:0-13345 GCA_036272815.1 Acetobacteraceae bacterium | reverse complement strand
CGAGGGCGCCGCGAAGGCGATCCTGGCACTCTACGGCGTCCCGACGATCGCCGAGCGCCTGACCGGCGCGGTAGAGGAGGCGGTCGGAGCCGCCGCCTCGCTCGGCTATCCGGTGGCACTCAAGGTCGCGAGCATCGACCTGCCGCACAAGACCGAGGCGGGCGTCGTGCGGATCGGGCTGCGCGCCGCCGACGAGGTGCGCGCGGCATACGCCGAGATCATGGCCCGCGCCGGCGCGGTGCAGCCGCCGCCGCGCATTGCCGGGGTGCTGGTGCAGCGCATGGCGCCCCCGGGTGTCGAACTGCTGGTCGGTGGCCGCGTCGATCCGCAATTCGGGCCGCTGCTGCTGTTCGGTCTCGGCGGCGTGCTGGCCGAGTTGCTGCGCGACACGATCCTGCTGCCCGCGCCGGCGACCCCTGCGCGAATCGCCGAGGGCTTGCGAGGTCTGCGCGGCGCGGCGGTGCTCGCCGGTTTCCGCGGCGCACCGGGCGCCGATCTCGACGCCGCCGCCGACGCGATCGCGCGCATCTCCGAACTGCTCGCCGATCAGGCCGACATGATCGGGGAACTCGATGCCAACCCGCTGATCTGTGGCGCCGATGGCGCGGTCGCGGTGGATGCGCTGATCGTCCGCCCGCGCTGACATTTTCCCCTTGCGGGATACATCACGCTTGGGTATCGAGCATAACGTTAACGTCAGGCTGGCGTCGGTTACGGCGATATGCGTATTGCGCAAAGACGCAAACGCAAAAAAGAAGGGGACGCTATGACGCGCCATCGTTCGCCCGCCGCCACTGCGACACGCCTCGGCCTGGCCGCCGCGCTCGCGGTGCCTGTTGCGGCGCACGCTACCGGCTTCGCCCTACGCGAAGGCAGCGCGGACTGGATGGCCAACGCCTTTGCCGGCGAGACCGCGAAGGCCTACGACGCCAGCACCGTGTTCGCCAATCCGGCGGGCATGGTGCGGCTGCATGCCAACGAGATCGACGGCTCGATCAACGGCATCTTCCCGAACCTGAGCTTCAGCGGTGCCAACTTCGAAGGGCCGGGCGTCGAGACATCCGGCACGCAGGGCAAGAACCTGATCCAGTCGGCCGCGACCGGCGCCGCCTTCGCGGTGTGGGACTTTCTGCCCCGGGTAAAGTTCGGCATCTCCGTGACCGAGCCGTTTGGGCAGCGCGTCGCCAATCCCGCGGATTTCGTCGGCCGCTACCAGAGCCTCGTCTCCTCGATCACCGACATCAACGTCTCGATCGCCGCCGGCATCGCCATCGACCGGCACTTCTCGATCGGTTTCGGGCCGGTGATCGACTACTTCCATTCCCGCCTCACGCAGGCGATCAACACTGGCCCCACCGCGGCGATCACCGGCGATCCGGTGGCCGACCTGCACGGCTCCGACACCGCGGCCGGGTTCAATGTCGGCGGTCTCTATCAGGTTGACGACGGCTTGCGCTTCGGCCTCGACTACCACAGCCGCATCACGCATCGGATCGACGGCACGCAGTCGATCTTCGTGCCGCCAACGCTCGCTCTCCTCAGCCCGCAGACCGCTGCCCTGCTCTCGGCCCTCAACGCCTCCGCCTCGACCAGCATCACGCTGCCGGACAACCTCGCCGGCGGCGTCTACTGGCAGGCGACGCCGAAGCTCGCGCTGATGTCGGACGTGCAGTGGACCGACTGGTCGCTGCTCAAGAGCTTGGTTGTCACCCCGGAGAACGGCGCGCCGCAGACCATCATGCCCGAGAACTGGCGCAACACATGGTTCGCCGCGGTCGGTGCCAGCTATCGCGTGCTGCCGGAGCTGCTGCTGCAAACGGGGTTTGCCTATGACCAGAGCCCGGTGCGCGACGCGGACCGCACCACTCGCGTCCCCGATTCCGACCGCTACGACCTCGCGGCAGGCCTCACCTACAACATCGCGCCGAATGCGGACCTGATGCTCGGCTACGTGCATACCTTCTTCGCCAACGCGCCGATCACCAGCGCCGCGTCCGCTACCTCCGGCGAGATCGTCGGCAAGTATGCGATCAGCGCCGACAGCGTGAGCCTCGGCGCCCGCTTGCGCTTCTGACCATGACGACGGCGCCCGATCCCGACCTCGCGGGGTTGCCGGTCCCGGCGCTGCTCGCCGAGGCGCGGCGCCGGTTCGGCGACCGGCCGGCGATGGAGTTTCAGGGGCGGCGCTGGAGCTACGCCGATCTCGGCCGGATGGTCGATCGCCTGACGCGCGGCTTGCAGGGGCTCGGGGCGGGGCCGGGCACGCGCGTCGGATTGTGCCTGCCGAACATGCCCTGGTTCGTCGCGTTCTACTATGCGGCGCTGGCGGCAGGCGCCACGGTGGTCAACACCAACCCGCTCTACGTCGAGCGCGAACTGCGCCACCAGATCACCGATTCAGGCACGACGATCATGGTTGTGGCCGACCTCGCCGCGATCGCTGACAAGGTCCGCGCAGTGGCCGAGGAAAGCGGCCTGCGCCACATCGTCCTCTGCCCGATCGCCGCGGTCCTGCCGCCGGGCAAGGGCGCGCTCTATCGCCTGCTGAAGCGCCGAGAGACGGTACGCGCAGCCGGCGACCCGCGCATCGTCCCGGTGGCACGGCTGCTCGCCGATCCGACGCCGCCAGCCCCGGTCGCGATCGACCCCGAGCGCGACATCGCCGTGCTGCAATACACCGGCGGTACCACCGGCACGCCGAAGGGGGCGATGCTGACGCATGCGAACCTGACGGTGAACTGCCGGCAGGTGGTGCGGCACATGCCCTCTCTGCGGCCGGGGCAGGAGGTGACGCTCGGCGTGCTGCCGCTGTTCCATGTGTTCGCCATGACGTCGGTCCTTAATTTCAGCGTGGCCGTTGGCGCCGAGATGATCCTGCAGCCACGCTTCGAGCTGGCGCGCGTGATCCGCGCGATCGAGCGGCAGCGGCCGACGATCTTCCCCGCGGTGCCGACAATCTACGGTGCGATCTGCGCCGAGGCGGAGCGCCACCGCCACGACCTCTCCTCGATCCGTGTCTCGATCTCCGGTGGCGCACCGCTGCCGTCCGAGGTGCGAGAACGTTTCGAGCGCGCCACCGGCTGCAGGTTGGTCGAGGGCTACGGCCTCAGCGAGGCCTCCCCCGTTGTCGCCTGCAATCCACCCGAGGGCCGGATCAAGGACGGTACGGTCGGCATCCCCATGCTCGGCACGAGCGTCGAAATACGCGATCTCGACGACCCGCATCGCGTGCTGCCGGCGGAGGCGCGCGGCGAGGTATGCGTGCGCGGCCCGCAGGTGATGCGCGGCTACTGGAACCGGCCGTCCGAGACCGAGGCGGTGTTCGTCGACGGCGCGCTGCGCACCGGCGATGTCGGGACGCTCGATGCTGACGGCTATCTCAGCATTCTCGACCGCCTGAAGGACGTCATTCTCTGCGGCGGCTACAGCGTCTATCCGCGCGTGCTGGAGGAGGCGCTCTACCAGCACCCCGCCGTCGCCGAGGCGGTCGCGATCGGCATCCCGGACGCCTATCGCGGCCAGGCGCCGAAGGCCTTCGTGACGTTGCGTCCTGGCGCGGCGGCGACGCCCGCGGAACTGCGTGCACACCTCGCCGGCTACGTCTCGAAGATCGAGCTGCCGCGCGAGGTCGAGATCCGTGCGAGCCTGCCGCGGACGATGATCGGCAAACTCTCCAAGAAGGAACTGGTGGCCGAGGCGGAGGCCGAGGCCGCGGCCGCGGTCGACGGGGCGCGGCACTGACACCATATCCGGCACCATATCCGGCCCCATATCCGGGGAGCGATCTTGACGTGAGATGGTTGACGCTTACGTTAGGAGACAACCAGGGATTGAGGCCTGCCGATGGAGCACCTTTACACGGTGACGGAACTCGCCGCCGATCTCGGGATCACGCCGCGGACGATGCGCTTTTATGAGGACAAGGGCCTGATCTCGCCGCGTCGGGCCGGCACCACGCGGGTCTACACGGCGCGCGACCGGGGGCGAATGGTCCTGATACTCCGAGGCAAGCGGCTGGGCTTCTCGCTGCGCGACATTGGCGAGTATCTCGATCTCTACGACGCCGACCCGACCCGGCGCGAGCAGACCTGCATGCTCCTCGGCAAGCTCGACCGGCGGATCGAGGATCTCGAGCAGCAGCGCCGCGCGGTGGAGCAGTCGCTGGGCGAATTGCGCAATATCCGGGCGCAGGCCGAAGCGGCGCTGTCGGCGACGGCACTGCCGAGTCGAACTGCCGCACGAGCAACGGGAGCATGAGACGATGAGCAATGCGGTGATCGCGGGATACGCCCGCTCGCCTTTCGCACCCGCCGGCCGCGGCGCGCTCGCCCGCGTGCGACCCGACGACATGGCGGCCGACGTGGTCCGCGCCTTGATCGCGCGCACCGGCGTCAAGCCCGAGGACATCGAGGACGTCATTCTCGGCTGCGCCTTCCCCGAAGCCGAGCAGGGATTGAACGCGGGCCGGTTGGTGGCACTCCTCGCCGACCTGCCGATCACCGCGGCGGGAATGACAGTCAATCGCTTCTGCGGCTCGTCGATGCAGTCGGTGCATATCGCGGCCGGCCAGATCGGGCTCGGCGCAGGCGAGGTGTTCGTCTGCGCCGGCGTCGAGAGCATGTCGCGGGTACCGATCATGGGCTTCAACCCGCTGCCGAACCCGGCACTGCACGCGAAGATGCCGGCGGCCTACATCGGCATGGGCGAGACCGCGGAGAACGTCGCGCGTCGATGGCAGATCCCGCGCGCCGAGCAGGAGGCGTTCGCGGTGCGCAGCCACCATCGCGCCGCGGCGGCGCAGCAGGAGGGGCGGTTCGCAGACGAGATCGTGCCGGTGGCAGGGGTCACACAGGACGGCTGCATCCGGCCCGACACCAACGAGGAAGGTCTTGCCGCTCTCAAGCCCGCATTCGACAACCACGGCAGCGTCACCGCCGGGACGTCCTCGCCGCTGACCGATGGTGCGGCCGCGGTGCTGGTGTGCAGCGAGGAGTACGCGCGGCGCAGCGGTCTGGCAGTGCTCGCACGCATCCGTGCGGTCGCGGTCGCCGGCTGCGCGCCGGATGTCATGGGCATCGGTCCGGTCGCCGCGACGCGCAAGGCCCTGGAACGGGCCGGTGTCGCGATCGGCGATGTCGATATCGTCGAGCTGAACGAGGCGTTTGCCAGCCAGGCGCTCGCCTGCGCGCGCGAACTCGGCCTCCGCGAAGAATCCTTGAACATCGACGGCGGCGCAATCGCACTCGGCCATCCGCTCGGGGCGACGGGCGCGCGCATCACCGGCAAGGCCGCCAGCCTGCTCGTGCGCGAGGGTGCGCGCTATGCGCTTGCGACCCAGTGCATCGGCGGCGGACAGGGGATCGCCACGCTGCTGGAGCGCGTCTGATGGAGGCGATCCGGAAAGTCGGCGTCATCGGCGCCGGCACGATGGGCGCCGGGATCGCGGCCCAGGTCGCCAATGCGGGCGTGCCGGTGCTGCTGCTCGACATCGTCCCCGACGGGGCGGCGGCCCGCAATGTCCTCGCGGAGAGCGCCGTCGCGCGAATGCTCAAGGCCGAGCCCGCCGCGTTCATGCAGACGCGCGCCGCACGGCTGGTCGAGACCGGCAACATCGAGGACGACATCGGGAAACTCGCCGGCTGCGACTGGATCATCGAGGCGGTGGTCGAGCGCCTGGATGCGAAGCAGGCGCTCTATCGCCGCATCGATCGGGTGCGCCGCCCCGGTACCGCGGTCAGCTCCAATACGTCGACTATTCCGCTCCGGACACTTGTCGCCGGGATGCCGGAGGCGTTCGCGCGCGACTTCCTCATCACCCATTTCTTCAATCCGCCGCGCTACATGCGGCTGCTGGAGATCGTCGCGGGCGCGGCCGCCGATCCTGCCACCGTCGATGCGGTCGCAGCCTTCGCCGACGTCGCGCTCGGCAAGAGCATCGTGCGGTGCGAGGACAGTCCGGGCTTCATCGCCAACCGCCTCGGCATCTACTGGATGCAGCGCGCGGTGCATGAGGCGGTGGCGATCGGGCTCACCGTCGAGGAGGCCGACGCGGTGATGGGCCGGCCGCTCGGCATCCCCAAGACCGGCGTGTTCGGATTGCTCGACCTCGTCGGCATCGATCTCGGTCCGCACGTCAATGCCTCGATGCGCAGCGCGTTGCCGCCGGACGATCCGTTCCACGAGATCGCGGGCGACCTGCCGTTGATCGCGCGCATGATCGCGCAGGGGCTCACCGGCCGGAAGGGAAAGGGTGGCTTCTACCGCATCCAGCGCCAGGGTTCCGACCGCGTGAAAGAGACGATCGACCTCGCGACCGGCGAATATCGTCCCGAACGCCGTGCGGAGCTGCCGGAGATCAAGGCAGCGGGCCGCGATCTGCGGGCGCTCCTCTCAGGTCCCAGCCGCGCCGGGCGCTATGCGCGGCGCGTGCTCGGCTCCACGCTCGCCTATGCGGCGACACTGATCCCCGGGGCTGCCGCGGACGTGGTCTCGATCGATGCAGCGATGCGGCTCGGCTACAACTGGAATTTCGGCCCGTTCGAGCTGATTGACCGGATCGGCGCCCCGGCGCTCGTCACGATGCTGGCGCAGGAGGGCATCGCCGTACCCGCGCTGCTGCGCGACCTGGGCGAGGGCCGCTTCTACCGCACCGAGGCCGGGCGGCGGCAGTTCCGCGGCCTCGACGGCACCTATCGCGATATCGTCCGACCCGCAGGCGTGCTGCTGCTGGAGGACATCAAGCGCGCGGGCAAACCGGTGCTGCACAACGCTTCGGCCGCACTATGGGACATCGGCGACGGCGTTGCCTGCTTCGAGTTCACCGGCAAGAGCAACGCGCTCGACGACCAGGTGATCGCGCTGCTCGTCCGCACGATCGAGACCGTGAAGGAGAAATTCCGGGCCTTGGTGATCTACAACGAGGCGGCCAACTTCTCGCTCGGCGCCAATCTCGGCCTGGCCCTGTTCGCGGCCAACATCGCCGCGTGGGGTGAGATCGAAAAATCCGTCACCGCCGGGCAGCAGGCGTACAAGGCACTCAAATACGCGCCCTTTCCGGTGGTGGCCGCCCCTGCCGGCATGGCGCTCGGCGGCGGCTGCGAGATCTTGCTGCACAGCGACGCGGTGCAGGCCCATGCGGAGACCTATGCCGGGCTGGTCGAGTGCGGCGTCGGACTCATCCCCGGCTGGGGCGGCTGCGGCGAGATGCTGGCGCGGGTGCGCGCGGATGCGCGCCTGCCGCATGGCCCGATGCCGGCGCCCGGGCGCGTGTTCGAGGTGGTCAGCGTGGCCACGGTCGCCAAATCTGCCCACGAAGCGCGGGAAAAGAAATTCATGCGCGAGGGCGACGGCATCACGATGAACCGCGACCGTCTGCTCGCGGACGCCAAGGCGCGTGCGCTCGCGATGGTGGACGGCTATGCGCCGCCCGCGCCGCCAGAGTTCGTGCTGCCTGGACCGAGCGGGCGGCTGGCGCTCGACATGGCGGCGCAGTCCTTCCACCGTCGCGGGCTCGCGACCGACCACGATCTCGTCGTCGCCGACGGGCTCGCCGAAGTGCTGTCGGGCGGCGATACCGACCTCACGGATACGATGACCGAGCAGCAGCTTCTCGATCTCGAGCGCCGCGTGTTCATGCGCCTGGTGCGCAAGCCCGCGACGCTCGCGCGGATCGAGCACACGCTCGAGACCGGCAAGCCGCTGCGCAACTGACCGAGGGGACGCATAGGATGCAGACCTACAAGGCACCGCTGCGCGACATGCGCTTTGTGCTGCACGAGCTGCACGACAGCGCCGGCCTCGCCCGGTTGCCGGGGATGGCCGAGATCACGCCCGACCTGCTGGACAGCATCCTGGAGGAGGCCGCGAAGATCGCCGAGCAGGTGCTCGCCCCGATCAACGCCCACGGCGATGCGGAAGGCTGCGTGCTGGAGAACGGCGTCGTCCGCACGCCGCGCGGCTTCCCCGAGGCATATGCGACCTTCCGCGATGGTGGTTGGACGGCGATCGCGAGCGATCCCACGTACGGCGGCCAGGGCCTGCCGGAGAGCGTGAACAAGCTCGTCGAGGAGATGATCTGCTCGGCCAATCTTGCCTTCAGCCTCTATCCGGGCCTGACGCACGGCGCCTATCAGGCGATCGAGAGCCACGGCTCCGAAGCGCTCAGGCAGACCTATCTGCCGAAACTGGTCGATGGCACCTGGGCCGGCACCATGTGCCTGACCGAGGCGCATTGCGGCACCGATCTCGGCCTGCTGCGCACCCGCGCCGTGCCGCAGCCGGACGGCAGCCACCGCATCACCGGCGGCAAGATCTTTATTTCTGCGGGCGAGCACGATCTGACCGAAAACATTGTGCATCTGGTGCTGGCCCGACTTCCCGACGCGCCGCCGGGAGTGAAGGGCATCAGCATGTTCCTGGTACCGAAATATCTGCCCGCGGCAGACGGACGTCCGGGCGCGCGCAACGGTGTCTCCTGCGCCGCGATCGAGCACAAGATGGGCATCAAGGCGTCGGCGACCTGCCAGCTCAATTTCGACGACGCGACCGGCTGGCTGGTCGGCGCGCCGCATCGCGGGCTCGCGGCGATGTTCACCATGATGAACAGCGAGCGCCTCTCGGTCGGCATCCAGGGCCTTGGTGCGGCGGAGGCGTCGTATCAGGGCGCGGTCGCCTATGCGCGCGAGCGGCTGCAGGGACGGTCGCTGTCCGGGACGAAGAACCCCGACCAGCCCGCCGACCCGATCATCGTGCATCCCGACGTGCGGCGAATGCTGCTGACGATGCGGGCCACGACCGAGGGCTGCCGCGCGCTCGGCGGATGGGTCGCGCGCCGGCTCGACGAACTGGCCCATGCGGAGGACCCGGCGGCGCACGCCGAGGCAGAGGATTTCACCGCCCTGATGACGCCGGTGGTCAAGGCGCTGTTCACCGATCTCGGCTTCGAGGCGACCAGTCTCGGGATGCAGGTCTATGGCGGCCACGGCTACATCCGTGATCACGGCATGGAGCAGTACGCGCGCGACGCGCGCATCTCGATGATCTATGAGGGCACCAACGGCATCCAGGCGCTCGACCTCGTCGGGCGCAAGCTGCCCGCCAACACCGGCCGGAGCTTGCGCACATTCTTCCATCCGGTGAGCGAGTTCCTAGAGGCCAACAAGGACGACGCGGTGCTCGCGCCGATGGTGGCCGCCCTCGGCCGGGCCTTCGGCGCCTTGCAGCTTGCGACCGCGCACGTCGCGCAGAAGGGCCTCGCCGATCCCGAGGAGGCCGGGGCTGCGGCGAGCGACTACCTGCGGCTGTTCGGACTCGTTGCCCTCGGCTTCATGTGGGCGCGCATGGCGAAGCTCGCGGCGGGCCGGCTGCCCGGCGCGGGCGCCGAGGCCGCGTTCTACCAGGCGAAGCTGACCACCGCGCGGTTCTTCATGGAGCGCATCCTGCCGCAAGCGGGCGCGCTCTGGCTCGCCATCCGGTCCGGCAAGGGCGCCATGATGGAACTCGATGCGGCGGCGTTCTGACACCCACCCCTGTCCCGCGGCGCACAGGCCCGCTATGACCCTCCCATGTGTGGCCTCGCGGGACTGATGACGCGGGACGGGCAGGCGCCCGATCCCGCGACGCTGGATGCGCTGATCGCGGCGCTGCGGCATCGCGGGCCGGACGCCGAGGGCTGCCATGTCCGTGGCGACACGGCGCTCGCACATACGCGGCTGTCGATCGTCGACCTCCAGACCGGCGACCAGCCGCTGTTCGGTGCCGATGGCCTCGCGCTGGTGGCCAACGCGGAGATCTACAACGATCCGACACTGCGCGCCGCGTTGCCGGACTATCCGTTCCGCACCCGGTCGGATTGCGAACCCGTGCTGCCGCTCTACACCGCGCATGGCGCCGGCTTCGCGCGTCACCTGCGGGGGATGTATGCGCTGGCGCTGCACGATCCGGCGGCGGGACGCCTGGTGCTGGCCCGTGACCCGTTCGGGATCAAGCCGCTCTACTACACGGAGGCCGCGTCCGGTTTTGCCTTCGCCTCCGAGCCGCAGGCGCTGCTGCGCGCGGGGCTGGGGCCGCGCGCCATCGACCCCGCACGCCGCACCGAGCTGCTGCAACTCAAGTTCACCACCGGGGCTGCGACGATCTTCCCCGGCATCAGCCGCGTGCTGCCCGGCGAGACGCTGGTGATCGAGGGCGGCCGGATCGTCGCGCGCGAGCGGCTCGATCCGCTGCGCGGGCCGGCGGCGCCGGGCGATCTCGATGCGGTGCTGAGCGAGAGCGTGACGGCGCATCTGCGCTCGGACGTGCCCTATGGCTTGTTCCTCTCGGGCGGCATCGACAGCTCCGCGCTGCTCTGGCTGATGCACCGCGCCACGGGTGAGCGGGTGCAGGCGATCACCATCGGGTACGACGGCGCCGACGCCTCGGACGAGAGCGCCGGCGCACTCGCTGTCGCCCGCGCGGTCGGCGCGCGCTGCGAGCGGATCGCGATGAGCGAGGCCGATTTCTGGGCGCTGGCGCCGCGCATCGCCGCTTCCCTCGACGACCCGACGACGGACGCCGCGGCTTTGCCCACCTGGCTGCTCGGGCGCGCGGCATCCGGGCAGCTCAAGGTGACGCTGTGCGGCGAGGGGGGCGACGAGATGTTTGCCGGCTACGGCCGCTATCGCCGCGCCGTCCCGCCCTGGCGCTTCGTACAGCGCCGACCGCGCTCGGGCGGGGTGTTCGAGGACATTCCGGGCCTGGCGCTGGAGGGTTGGCGCGCGGGTCTCGCGCAAGCGGAACGGGAGGCGGCGCCGGGGCGCAGCGCGGTCGCCGCGATGCAGGCGCTCGACTGCGCCGAGTGGCTGCCGAACGATCTGCTCATCAAGCTCGACCGCTGCCTGATGGCGCATGGGGTGGAGGGACGCACGCCGTTCGTCGATCCGCTGGTCGCGGCGTTCGCCTTCGGCCTGCCCGACCACTGCAAGCTCGACTGGCGGCGCGGCAAGCTGGCGCTTCGGCACTGGCTGGCCGCGCGACTGCCGCAGGCGGAGCCGTTCGCGCGCAAGCGCGGCTTCAAGCCGCCGATCGGCCGCTGGATGGCGGCGCGCGCCGAGGCGCTTGGGCGACTGGTCGCGGCGGCACCGGGGGTGGCCGGCTTCGCGCGGCCGCAGGCGGTGCGCGCCGTGTTCGCAGGCGGTGATGCGCAGGCGCGCTGGAGCCTGCTGTTCTATGCGCTCTGGCACGCGCACCACCTGCTCGGTGTCGATGCATCGGGCAGCGTCGAGGACGTGCTGGCGGAAGCGGCGTCGCGCGGATGAGCGGGCACGAGCACGAGCCGGAGCCGGGGCGGCGCGGCATGCTGGTCGCGCTGGTGGTGATCGTGGTGCTGGTGCTGGGCGGCCTGTGGATTTCGCACGTGCTGCGCAGCAGCGCCGCGGTGCAGGATTGCGTCATGCAGGGCCGCAGCAACTGCGCACCGGTGCATTGACGCGGCACGCCGGAGGCGAATACGGTTCCGGCATGGCCCTATCGAGCTTTCCGGTTCCGGCGCGACAATCCGGCGGTCTCTGAACCGCCTGACCCCTGCCGCGGAGAGCCCGCCATGATCCCGCTCCATCTCTATGCCGCCTTCGTGCTCGCGACCGTTATCCTGATGCTCATCCCTGGGCCGAACGTGTCGGTGATCGTTGCCAACAGCGTCAGCCACGGCACGCGCTACGGGCTGCTGGCGATGGCCGGCACCGCTTCGGCGACGCTCGTGCAGCTCGCGTTCGTGGGTTTCGGCATGGCGGCCGCGATGGCGGCGCTCGCCGACTGGTTCACGCTCATCCGTTGGGCAGGGGTCGTTTATCTGATCGTGCTCGGCATCCGGCAGTGGCGGGCGGCGGTGCCACCGGCGGGTGCGCCGCCGCCGCCGCCGCGGTCGCGTCGCGCGATTTGGCTGCGCGGTGTCGTGGTGGCCGCGACCAACCCGAAGACGCTGCTGTTCTACGGTGCCTTTTTCCCGCAATTCGTCCGCCCTGACCGGCCGCTCGGGCCGCAGCTTGCGCTGCTGTGCGTCACCTACATCGTGGTCGCGCTCACGATCGACGCGCTCTGGGCAATCCTCGCCGGGCGGGTGCGCGGCCTGCTGGTGCGGCACGGTCGGCTCCGCAACCGGCTCTCGGGCGGCGCCCTGGTCGGCGCCGGGCTTGGATTGGCGCTTGTCCACCGCCGCTGAGGGCGTCACCGCCGGCGTGGCGGCGCGCGATGCGGCGAGCCTGGTTGTGGTCGCACCGGCGGGAGAGGGCGGCCCTGCCGTGCTGATGGGACTGCGCGGCCCGGGCCACCGGTTCTCGCCCAACCGCCTGGTCTTTCCCGGCGGCGCGGTGGAGCCGGAGGATTTCGACGCGGCTGCGGCGACACGTCTGCCGGATGCGGTGCGCGCGGCGCTGGAGCGCCGGGCGGCCCCCCGTCTTGCGGTGGCGCTGGCGCACGCGGCGGCGCGCGAATTGCGTGAGGAGACCGGATTGTCGCTCGGCGCACCGCCGGCGCTGGATGGGCTCGCCTATCTCTGCCGCGCGGTGACGCCGCCGGGGGCGCCGATCCGGTTCAACGCGCGGTTCCTGATGGTGGCCGCGGCGCGGGTCGGCGGGGTGCTCGGCGGCTCGGGCGAGCTTGAGGCGCTGCGCTTCTGGCCGGTGGCCGAGGCCATGGCGGCCGATCTGCATCCGGTGCAACGCGGCGTGCTGGAGCAGGTCAGGCGGCGTCTCGCCGGCGCGGCGGAGGGTGTGGGCATGATGCTGTTCGAGCAGCGGCGCTGGGTGGAGGAAGAAGGCGCCGTTTGACGCGCCCGCGCGGGGCCCATACAAGCAGCGGTGCAAACGCCGTGGTGTGGGCGGCGGGGCAGGGTGGTTCCTGCGCCGATGCTCCTGCGGAGGGGTGGCCGAGCGGCTGAAGGCGGCGGTTTGCTAAACCGTTATACGCTGTCAAGGCGTATCGTGGGTTCGAATCCCATCCCCTCCGCCAGATCAATGGCTTGCGCGGCGTTTCTCAGCATACAAATAGAACGGTTTTTTGCGGTTTGTGCCACCTTTTGTGCCGCCATTCGTTTCAACATCCGATTTAGGGCGTACGGGTCTATCCCGCCAGCGAACCGAACGCCGAGCCGTCGCGGCTGTGACGCCACATCGCGCCGTCCCGGCGCAGATGGCCCGTGTATTTCTCCGTCGTCGAAACGAGCGTGTGCCCGAGATGCTCTGAAAGGCGGTAAATGCAATCCGGATCATCGAGGAGCGACGCAACCGCGAAAGCGTCGCTCGTCGTGAAGACGGTACGTCGGTAGCCGCCGCGGCTCCCGGTTTTCCGCCGCGGCCGCCCGATCCTCGCG
>DATAYA010000369.1:0-10548 GCA_036272815.1 Acetobacteraceae bacterium | reverse complement strand
GGCGGCTCTCCGGCCCGATCGCCTCGGGATTGGCCTCGTAGAAGGCGAGCAGCCGATCGGCCCAGGCCGAGAGCCGGAAGAAATAGGACGGCTCCCGCACCCATTCGACCGGCGCGCCGCTGGGGGCGAGCCGGCTGCCGTCCGGCTGTACGGAGAGTTCGTCCTCGGCGTAATAGGCCTCGTCGCGGACCGCGTACCAGCCTTCGTAGGCGCCGAGATAGATGTCGCCCGCCGCCACCAGCCGCCGCCACAGGGCCGCGCAGGATGCGTAGTGCCGTGGCTCCGTCGTGCGGATGAAATCGTCGTAGCTCGCCCCCATCGCGTCCGCCATCGTGCGGAACTGCGCCGCGACGCGGTCGGTGAACTCAAGCGGGCTCAGCCCTGCCGCGGCGGCGGCCTGCGCCACTTTCTGCCCGTGCTCGTCGGTGCCGGTGAGGAAGAAAACGTCGCGCCCATCAAGCCGCGCCCAGCGCGCCAGCGCGTCGGTCGCGATCACCGTGTAGGCGTGGCCGATATGCGGCGCGCCGTTGACGTAGAAGATCGGCGTGGTGATGAAGAAGGGCTCGCTCATGCGGGGCCAAAGACCTCGATCGGGGTTCCGTTGAGCAGGGCGAAGGCCGAGACCAGCGCCTGCCGCTTGTCGAGGTTGAAACGCTCCGTCTCGCCCTGCAAACGCCCCAGCGCCTGCCACACGCGACCGGGGCCGGCAAGTCCCGCCGCGTCCGCGGACGCGCGCGCCGCCTCCCGCACCTGCCGCGCCAGCGCCGCGAGCAGCAGGTCCATGAACGTGGAAAAGCCGGTATCATTGCGCCCAAGCTCGTCCGCAAGCGCGTAGGCGCGCCGGAGGTCGATCGCAGGGGCCGCCGCCAGGATTTCGTCGACGCGCCCGGCGATCCGCAGCCCCTCCTCCTCGGCGAGCAGCAGCGCCCGGCCCGGCGAGCCCTCGGCGAGGTCGGCAAGCCGCGCGCGCTCCGTCTCCGGCATCTCCGGCAACGCCGCCGCCAGCAGCCGTTTCATATCGGCCGCCCCGAGCCGGGCCGCCCGCAGCCGGCGGCAGCGGCTGCGGATCGTCGGCAGCAGGCGGCCAGGTGCGGCGCAGGTCAGCAGCAGCACGGCGCGGGACGGCGGTTCCTCCAGCACCTTCAGCAGCGCGTTGGCGGCGTTGCGGTTGAGGTGTTCCGCGCCGTCCAGCACGACGACGCGCCAACCGTCTTCGGCCGGCGTGAGGCGGAGAAAATCGGCGACGCGGCGGACGTCGTCCACGACGATCTCGCCGCGCAGCCGCCGCCGCTTCTCGTCCCAGGCGCGCTGCACGGTCAGCAGGTCGGCGTGGGAACCGGCGGCGATGCGGCGAAACACCGGGTCGGCGGGATCGAGGTCGAGGCCCGGCGCCGGACCCGCCAGCAACCGGCGGGCGAAGCGGAAGGCGAGCGTCGCCTTGCCGACGCCCTCCGGACCGTCGATCAGCCAGGCGTGGTGGATGCGGCCGGAGCGCATCGCATCCAGCAGCGCCGCCTCGGCCGTGCTTTGGCCGAGCAGCAGCGGGTTGGCGCGTGGCTCGGGCAAGCTCATGCAGGCTTGCCCAGCCGCGCACGAACGGCGGCGAGCACGCGGGCCGACACCTCCGTCTCGCTGCCCAACGCGTCGATCAGCGCGCAGCGATCCGGCTCGGCGGCGGCAATGGCGCGGAAGCCGGCCTCGACGCGGGCGAAAAACGCCGCACCCAGCCGCTCGTAGCGGTCGGCCGCGCGCGGCCGTGCCGCCGCCCGACGCAGCCCCGTCGCGAGCGGCAGGTCGAGCACCAGCGTCAGGTCCGGCGCCAGCCCGACCATACCGGCGAGCGCGGCGATCACGGCCCGGTCGACTCCCTGGCCGTAGCCCTGATAGGCCATCGTGCTGTCGGCGTAGCGGTCGCAGACCACCCATTCGCCGCGCCCGAGCGCCGGACGCAGCGCCCGCTCCGCATGGTCGGCACGGGCCGCGACATGCAGCAGCGTCTCGGCAAGCGGCGTCCATTCCGCCTCCGGCGCCAGCAACAGCGCCCGCAGCCGCTCGGCATCCGGCGTGCCGCCAGGCTCGCGCGTCTCAAGTACCGCGATGCCGGCCGCGCGCAGGGACGCGGCGAGGCGTCGCGCCTGGGTCGATTTCCCGGCGCCCTCGCCGCCCTCCAGCGTGATGAACCGGCCGCGCAAGCAGCACTCAGGAGCCGGTGACGTAATGCGACAGCACCGCCAGCGCCCGGCCCGGCAGGCTCAGCCGCGGCACGTCCGCGCCGGCCAGCAACGGCACCTCGGTCGGCGGCACCCCCTGCCCCGCGATCGAGAGCTTGCCGAGCACCTGGCCGCGCGCCACCGGCGCCGGCACCGGCGAGGCGTAGTCCACCGTGACCTTGGCTGTCTGCAGCCAGCTCCGCGGCATGGTGAGCAGCACGTCATGGCCGGCCACCAGCGGGACGCTCGGCTGCGCGCCGAGATAGACCGGCGCGTTGTCCACCGTGTCAGCGGCGCTGAACAGCACCACGTCCTCGAACTGCACGAAGGCCCATCCCATCAGACGCACGCCCTCGCCGTCGCGATCGCGGCTGGTCGGCATCCCGTTCAGCACTATCACGACCCGCCGCCCGCCGCGCAGGCTGCTGGCGCAGAGCCCGTAGCCGCCGGCGTCGGTGTGGCCGGTCTTGAGCCCGTCCGCCAGATGCCGCCAGACCAGCGCGTTGCGGTTCTGCTGCTTGATCTTGTCGTAAGTGAATTGCGTTTCCGAATCGAAGTGATAGTATTGCGGGTAGTCGCGGATCAGATGGATCGCGATGGTGGCGATGTCGCGGGCGCAGGAATAGTGGTCGTCCGCGGGCCAGCCGGTGCAGTTCATGAAATGCGTGTTGCGCAGCCCGAACTTGCGCGCCTGCGCGTTCATCAGGTCGACGAACTGGTCCTCCGACCCGCTGATGCCCTCAGCGAGCACGATCGCCGCGTCATTGCCGGAATCGACGACCACCCCGAGGATCAGGTCCTGCACCGTGACGAGGCCGTCGAGCGGCACGAACATCTTCGAGCCCTGCTTGCGCCACGCCTTCTCGCTCACCGGAAGCTGCTGGTCGAGCTTGAGCCGGCCGGAGGCGAGCATCGAATAGACGATGTACTGCGTCATCATCTTGGTCATCGAGGACGGCGGCATCCGCTCCTCGGCCGCCTTGTCGAACAGCGTCGCCCCGGTGTTGAAGTCCGTGATGTAGGCCCAGCGCGCGACGGTATCGACCGGGCCCAGCGGCGTGTCTCCCGGGGTCGCGGGCTCGGTCTTCTTCGGCGCGGCCGGACGGTGCGCCGGGGCGGCGAGGGCCAGGGCAGGCGCGGCCAGGGTCGCGACCCCGGCGGCGAGCAGCAGGCGACGGGTCGGCATTTTTCTTCTCCCCCCTATTGCACGACGATGCGGGCATCAGCGACGCCTGCGCCGAGTGCGGATTGCAGCGCTGCCTCCGCCGCGGCGACGTCGGGAAAGGGGCCGGCGAGCACCTCGTAGGACTGGCCGCGCCCGGCGCCCTGCGGCACCACCATCGCCTCCATCCCGGCCGCCCCCATCCCGGCCGCCCCGATCCCGGCCAGCGCGCGACGCTGCGCCTCGGCATAGGCGCGGGTCTGGAAGGTATCGCCGCGGACATAGAGCCGGCCGGGAGCGGCCGGCCCCTGCGTCGCGGTCACCGGCAGCCGGAGCGGCGGCAAAGCGAGGTCGAACGACGGTCCCGCCGGAGCCGCGGAGGGCGGCAGCGCGTCGCTGCCCGGTGCGGCCGTGATCCCCGGTGGTGGCGCCAGCGCCTCGGCCGTGACCGCAGTCACGGGTGCGGCGGTGATGCCGAGACGCGCCGAGGGGCCGGCCAGCGCCTGCACCAGCGCCTGGCTCGGGCCGCTCTCGACCTGCACGCGGACCTGCGCCGTCCCGCCCGGCGCGATGCCGAGCAGCCGCGCCGCCGTCGGCGAGAGCGCGATCAGCCGCGCGGGCGAGGCCGGGCCGCGGTCATTCACCCGCACCACCACCTGCCGTCCGGTCTCGAGATTGGTCACGCGGGCGATCGCCGGCAGTTGGAGCGTCTGGCTGGCGGCACTCATTGCCTGCGGATCATACGCCTCGCCGTCCGTCGTCAGCGCCGGATGATCCGCGCCGATCACTGACGCGAGCCCGGTCTCATCATAGGAAAAGCTCTGCCGCGGATAGAACCAGACGCCGGCGGGCGAGCGCCAGGCGTTCTCCAGCACGTAATGGGGCGCCGCGACCGGCGGCGGCGCACGGCCGCACCCGGCGAGCGGGGCGAGTAGCAGCAGCAGCCAGAGGCCGCGCCGCGTCACACGCTCTGGCTGCCGAGCAGCCCGACCGCGAGCGCATAGAAATCGGACGGATTGTAGCGCCGGATCACGTCGAAGTTCGGATAGACCATGAACGCATCGCCGCCCGGTCCGTCCGGCAGCAGCAGCGCGCCCTGCACGAGCGGCGCCGAGAACGCCGCGCCATCGGCCCGGCGCACGCCGAGACGCATCCACTCGCCGAGGCTACGCGTCCGGCCGCGTCCGGCGAGTGCCGTGTCGATCTCCGGCGGCGCCATCACCGGCTGCCCCCAGGGCTCGCCGTAGCGCCAGCCGGAGCTGGCGAGGTAGTTGGCGATCGAGCCGAGCACGTCGGGCCGGCTGGTCCAGATGTCACGACGCCCGTCGCCGTCGAAATCGATGGCGTAGCGAAGGAAACTGTCCGGCATGAACTGCGGCTGGCCCATCGCGCCGGCATAGCTGCCGGTTATCTGCGCGAAGCCGATGTCGCCGTGATCGAGGATGCGCAGCGCCGAGACCGCCTCGGAGCGAAAGAAACTCGGCCGGCCGCTCTCCCACGCGAGCGTCGCCAGCGACTGCACGACGTTGAAGTCGCCGGTGATGGCGCCGTAATCGGACTCGATCCCCCAGATGCCGACGACGACATCGGGGGTGACGCGCAGCCGCCGGTCGACCTCGATCAGCAGCGCCCGGTTCGCGGCGAAGGCGCTGCGGCCGCCGGCGAGTTTTGCGGGTTCCAGCACGCGGGCGCGGTACTGCGCCCAGGTCAGCGTGAACTCCGGCTGGTGGCGGTCGAGCTCGATCACCTGCGCGTTCGGCTGCATCCCCGAGAACGCGCGGTCGATCGTGCCGCGCGAGATGCCGGAGCGCGCAGCCTGGGCCCGCAGGCTGCCGAGGAACGCGGAAAAACTCTCCTGCGCCGCGGCCGGAGCCGCACTGGCGGCGAGGGCCGCGGCGGACAGGCCTGCGAGTCGGCGGCGGGAGATCATGCGCCTCTCTGCCACGAAGGCCGCGGCGGCGGCAATGCGCTTGGATGCCCGCGGAGCGGGCGGCGCGCTTGAACGCCTGCGGAGCGGGCAATGCGCTTGGAAGCATCAAGCGATTAAGCCAATGTCACGCGCAAACGGGAGGACTGTCCGATGGGTGTCACCGCCGACCTCGCCGGCTTCACGGCCGCCATCGCCCTGCCCCGCCTGCCCGCCGAAGTGGTGGCGCGCGCGCGGTATCTCGTGCTCGACCTGGTCGGCAACATCGTGCGCGCGCGCCACGACGCGGAGAGCACCCCTGCCCTGCTCGCCGCCACCCGCGCGCTCGGGCTCGCCGCCGGCAGCGCGGGCGTGTTCGGCGACTGCGCGCGATACACCCCGGCCGGGGCAGCGCTGCTCAACGGCGCGCTCGGCCACAGCCTCGATTTCGACGACACCCACGCCGCCGGCTCCCTGCATCCAGGCTGCCCGGTGATCCCGGCCGCGCTGGCCGCGGGCGAGATGGCGGCGGCGTCCGGCGCGGACGTGCTGGCGGCGATCATTGCGGGCTACGAGGTGACGTGCCACGTCGCACTCGCGCTGCCGGCAGGTGCCCATTACGACCGCGGGTTCCACCCGACCGCGACCTGCGGCGCGTTCGGCGCCGCGGCGGCGGCCTCGCGTGTGTTCGGGCTCGACGCGGCGGGGGTTGCGTCGGCGTTCGGCATCGCGCTCAGCCAATGCGCCGGCAGCCTGCAATTCCTGGCCAACGGCGCCTGGACCAAGCGCTTCCAGGTCGGCTGGGCGGCGATGAGCGGGCTCTCCGCCGCCGCCCTCGCGCGCGAGGGGTTCAAGGGCGCGTCCGAGGCGCTGGAAGGAAAGCTCGGCTTCCTGCGCGCCTATGCGCCCGCGCCCGAACCGGCGCGCGCAATCGAAGGGCTCGGGGCCCGCTTCGAGCTGATGGCAACCGCGGTGAAGCCCTATCCGTCCTGCCGCTACGGCCATGCCGGCATCGACGCGGCACTGGCGCTGCGGGCCGAACACGGGCTGCGGCCGGAGGAGATCGAGGGCGTGACGCTCGGCCTCTCGCGCGCCGGGATGCTGCTGATCGGCACGCCCGCCGAGAAGAAGGCGAACCCGGAGGGCGTCGTCGACGGCCAGTTCAGCGGGCCGTTCGTGATCGCGGCGGCGCTCGCGACCGGGGCGATGGGCTGGGACAGCTATCGCCTGCTGCACGACCCCGCGATCCGCCGGCTGCTGCCGCTCGTCGCCTGCGTGCACGATCCGGGAATCGAGGCGCTGTTCCCGGCCAACATGGCGGCCAACCTCGCCGTCAAGGCGCGCGGGCAGACCTTCCGGAAGCAGGTGATCGTGCCGAAGGGCGAGCCGGCCAATTTCCTCACCGAAGCGGAGCTGCGCGAAAAATTCATGGGGCTGACCGAGACGGTGCTCGGTGGCGCGCGCGCCGTGCGGCTCGCGGATGCGGTGCTGGCGATCGACCGGGCGGCGGACGTGGCGCAGCTGATGCGGCTCGCGGCCCCGCTGATGGCGGCGAAGCTCGCGGGCGACTGAGCGGCCCCCGCTTGCCCGGAGACATCCGCCATGCGTCAATGGTTGTGGCGGCAGCGATCCGTTTCGCTATAATTGCGGCTCGACCATTGCGCAAAGGACACGAATGATGGTGACGATCCCGGTGCCGACGGACGTCTATTCGCTTGAGGGCATCCAGGTCATCCAGCAGAGCCTCGACAGCCTCGCCGCGGCGTTCGGCGGCGCCTTCACCACCGTGCACGGCGCGATGGGCTCCGTCCCGCCAGCCACCCCGGGCGTGCTCAATATCGGCGTGCTCGGCGACTTCCATCTCAATGACATAGTGCCGGCAGGATACCAGGCGATCTTTCTCGAGAACGCCGCCCCAGCCACCCTGACCGACAACACCACCACCGGCACCGGCGGCGCGCTCCTGGCCGCAGGCTCGGGCGATCAGCAGCTCACCGACAACAGCGCCACCGGCAACGACACGATCGTGGCGGGCAACGGCGCCGACACGCTGTTCGGCGGCGTCGGACCGAACGCCGAACTTGTCGGCGGCTCCGGCAGCGACGTGCTGACGGCGAGCACCCAGGGCTCGGGCGGCGCCCTCATGCTCGGCGGCCCCGGCAACACGACGTTCCAGGACGGCCCCGGCACCTCGACGATCATCACCGGCAATGGCAGCAACACCGTCTTCGCCACCAGCGGCTCGGACCAGATCACGACCGGCACGGGCAACAACTTCGTGAGCCTCGGCTTGGGCAACAGCCAGGTGCTCTCGCAGGGCAACGACACGATCGTGGGCGGCAGCGGCAGCGCCACCGTGTTCGCCACCGGCCGCAACCTCACCTTTGGCGGCGGCGGGCCGATGTTCTTCATCAACGGCAGCCAGAGCAACACCGTGGTCGGCGGCACCGGCTTCGGCAACGACGTCATCAACACCGGCTCCGGCGGGGGCCTCTATGCCGGCGGCCAGGGGGCCAGCAACGTCATCTTCGGCGGCAGCGGCGCCGCCACGATGTTCGGCAGCAGCGGCTCGGACCTGTTGCTCGCGGGCGGCAACGCGTCCGACCTGCTGATCGCGGGATCCGGCAACGAGACGCTGAGCGGGATCGGCTCGACCGGCAACAACACGTTCTTCGCTGGCTCCGGCAGCGACCTGCTGGGCGGTGGCGCGGGCAACGAGAGTTTCATCGCGGGCTCTGGCTTCACCACCATGATCGGCGGCACCGGGGCCGACCTCTACGGCTTCATCAACGGCCTCTCATCGGGCGGATCGGACTTCATTTTCGGGTTCAACGCGGCCAAGGGCGACGCGATCGGGTTGCAGGGCTACACGTCCGGCGAGGCGGCGAACGCGCTGGCCGGCGCCTTCACCAGCGGCGGCAACGAGACGTTGTTCCTGTCGGACAACACGCAGATCACCCTGGTGGGCGTGACCGGGCTCAATCTGTCGAACTTCGTCTGATCGGCGAGCACGAAGGGGCGAGTGCCGCCTTCAAGGCGGCACTCGCCGAGCATCGCGCCGGGCGGCTGGCGCAGGCCGAGGCGGCGTACCGCGCCATCCTCGCCTGCGAGCCCGACCATGCCGACGCGCTGCACCTGCTCGGCGTGATCGCAACCCAGTGCGGAAATCCGCAGCAGGGGATCGCGCTGATCCGCCGGGCGCTCGCTCGGCTGCCCGACTTTGCCGATGCGCACGCCAATCTCGGCAACGCGCTGCGGCTTGCCGGCCGCCCGGCGGAGGCGGTCGGGAGCTATCGCCGCGCCATCGAACTGCGTCCCGAAATCGCCGACATGCACGCCAACCTGGCCCGCGCCGAAGGCGAGCGCGGGCGGCCCGAGGCGGCGGAGCAGGCCGCGCGGCGAGCGCTCGCCTTGGCGCCGAGGCTTGCGGAGGCGCACGCGCAGCTCGGCCTCGCCTTGCTGCACCAGCGCCGCCTCGGACCGGCCGAAGCGGCATTGCGCACGGCCTTGCGGTTTGGCCCGGACACGGCCGAGACGCTGAGCGGCCTCGGCCTGCTGCTGACCGAGCGCGAGCTTTTCGGCGAGGCGCTGGCGTGTCACGGCCAGGCGCTGGCGCTGCTGCCTGGCGATCCTGCCGCCCTCCACGCGCAGGGCCTGACGCAATATCGCGCGCGCGACGTGGCCGCGGCGGCGCGCAGCTTCCGCCGGGCGCTGGCCCGCGCGCCGCATCATGCGGCGGCGTGGAACGGGCTCGGCCGGTGCTTCCGGTCGGCCGGGCGGTTCCGCGCGGCCGCCCTGTGCTTCCGGCGTGCGCTCGCGATCGAGCCGCGTCTCGGCGATGCGTGGCGCAATCTCGCCCTGACCGGCGGCGAGGTCCTGCCGCCGGACGCCGCCGGACGGCTCGCGGCGCTGGTGGACGATCCGGCGCTGCCGCCGCTGGATCGCATCTCGGCCGGTTTCGCACTCGCCAAGCTGCACGACGACGCCGGCCGCCACGATGCGGCGTTCCGGCATTATGCGTGCGCGAACGCAACCTTCCGCGATCTGCGTGCGCGCGGCGGCGAGCGGTTCGATGCGGCGACGCTCGCGCGCCAGGTCGACCACCTGATCGCGAGCTACACGCCCGAGTTTTTCGCGCGCGCGAAAGATTGGGGCAACCCGTCGGACTTGCCCGTCTTCGTGGTCGGGATGCCGCGCTCGGGCTCGACGCTGGTCGAGCAGGTGATCGCAAGCCACAGCGCCGCCCACGCCGCGGGCGAGCTGCCTGACATACGGCGCATGATGCTCGACTTGCAGCGGCCCGACATCGGCGACATGGCGGTGCAGGACTGGTCGCGCGCGCGGCCGCGGGAGATGGCGGACCGGCACGTGGCGCGGCTGGCAGCGCTCGCGGGCAGCCGGGCGCGGGTGGTGGACAAGCTGCCCGACAACGTCCTGAGCCTCGGACTGATCGCAGCACTGTTCCCCGGCGCGCGCGTGATCTTCTGCACCCGCGACGCGCGCGACACCTGCGTCTCGTGCTTCTTCCAAATGCTGCAGGACGGCAATCTCTGGTCCTATGACCTCGCCGATTGCGGCCGCCGCTGGCGCGCCGTGAGCCGGTTGCAGGACCATTGGCAGCGGACGCTGGACCTGCCCATGCTGGAGGTTTGCTACGAGGACATGGTGGCTGACCTGGAGGCGGGCAGCCGCCGCATCATCGGCTTCCTCGGCCTGGAGTGGGAGCCGGGGTGCCTCGATTTCCACCGCACCGAGCGGGTGGTGACGACCGCGAGCGCGTGGCAGGTGAGGCAGCCTCTCTATGCCGGCTCGGTCGGGCGCTGGCGGCGGTACGAGGCGCATCTGGGGCCGCTGCTGGCGGCGCTGGAGGGCGGTTAGGCGGCCCCCCTACCCCACCAGCGGCGCCCGTTCCGACGCGGCGCGGGCCCAGGCGGCGGCGGCGTCTTCGTCGAAGAGTTCGGCGAGTTTCTTCATCATGGTGCCGCCGAGTTCCTCGGCGTCCACGATGGTGACGGCGCGGCGGTAGTAGCGGGTCACGTCGTGGCCGATGCCGATGGCGATGAGTTCCACGGCCTCGCGGCTTTCGATTTCGTGGATGATCTCGCGCAGGTGTTTTTCCAGGTAGTTGCCGGGATTGACCGAGAGCGTGCTGTCGTCCACCGGGGCACCGTCGCTGATCACCATGAGGATGCGGCGGTGTTCGGGGCGGGCGACCAGGCGGCGATAGGCCCAGAGCAGGGCTTCGCCGTCGATGTTCTCCTTGAGCAGGC
>DATAYA010000368.1:0-7830 GCA_036272815.1 Acetobacteraceae bacterium | reverse complement strand
CTCGCACGCAGCCTGCGCGGATTCGACTTCGTCTATGACCTGCAGACCTCCGCCCGTTCCTCGCGGTATTTCCGCCTGGCCGGCCGGCCGGCCTGGTCGGGCATTGCGCCGGGTGCGAGCCATCCGCACGCCAACCCCGCGCGCGACCGGATGCACACGATCGACCGCCAGCGCGACCAGCTCGCGATGGCCGGCATCACCGCGGTGCCGCCGCCCGATCTCGGCTGGCTTGCCGCCGCCGCCCGGCCGCCCGGCCTGCGGCGCCCCTACGCACTCCTGATCCCGGGCGCCGCGCCGCATAGGCCGGCAAAACGCTGGCCCGCCCCGCGGTTCGGCGCGATCGCGGCCCGGCTCGCCGCCGCCGGCACCACGCCGGCCGTGATCGGCACCGCCGC
This sequence comes from Acetobacteraceae bacterium, assembly GCA_036272815.1. Classification (GTDB taxonomy): domain Bacteria; phylum Pseudomonadota; class Alphaproteobacteria; order Acetobacterales; family Acetobacteraceae; genus DATAYA01. Next base: position 7,435 of record DATAYA010000368.1, on the reverse strand, counting down.
CGAGGCGCCGCTCGCCACCGCAATCCGCACCGCCTGCCCTGAAGCGATCGATCTCACCGGCCGCACCCTCCTGCCCGACATCGCCCGCCTCGCCGCCGGTGCCGCACTCGCGATCGGCAACGACACCGGCCCGATGCACCTCGCGGCGATGGTGGGCTGCCGCTGCATCGTGCTGTTCTCCGCCGAAAGCGACCCGGCGCTCACCGCGCCGCGGGGCGACGTCCTGGTGCTGCGCGAGGCCGACCTCGGTCACCTCCCCGTCGAGCGGGTCGCGGCGGCCGTCGCGTGCAATCCAGGCTGAGGGTTGCTAGATTTCACTTGTTCGCCGCATCACGAGGCGCATGATGACCAACGCGGACATGCTGTTGGAGAGGATCAAGTCCCTTCCGCCAGAGCGGGTGGCGGAGGTCGAGGACTTCGTGGCGTTCCTGACGGAGCGCGAACGGGCGCGTTCGCCTACCCGTGCCGCGACGAAACCGCGCGAGCCCGCTTCCGCCGCAATCTGGAAAAATCCGGACGACTGCGCCTACGATGCCATTTGAGTTCGGCGACGTCCTGCTTGTACCGCTCCCCGTTACCGACCAGTCCGCCAGCGAGGAAGGCCCTGCCGTGGGCGTCGGCCGAGCCGTCTGCGACCAAGCCAAGCCGGAAGTCGTCCTGGTGGCGGTAGCCAGCCAGCTCCGCCCCGGCGCTGCATTCGGGTAAGCCCCTTCCGTTCCGCATATTTGCGTCGCGCTCCTCATCGCCATAGATCAGCCGCGTTGCCGAGGAGACCGCCGAATGCCCGCCATTACGCTGCCCGACGGTTCCGTCCGCCGCACCGACGGGCCGGTTACGGGCACTGCGCTGGCCGCCGCGATCGGCCCCGGCCTCGCCCGCGCGGCGCTGGCGATGAAGGTCGATGGCACGCTGCGCGACCTCGCCGCGACGATAGACCACGACGCCGCCGTGGTGTTCGTCACCCGCCGCGACCCCGAGGCGCTCGGGCTCATCCGCCACGACGCGGCGCATGTTCTCGCGGAGGCCGTGCAGGCGCTGCATCCCGGCACCCAGGTCACGATCGGCCCGGCGATCGAGGACGGCTTCTATTACGACTTCGCCCGCAACGAGCCGTTCACGCCGGAGGATTTTCCGGCGATCGAGGCGAAGATGCGCGAGATCATCGCGCGCAACGCCGCCTTCGAGCGGCAGGTGATCGACCGCGATGCCGCAATAGAATTCTTCGAGCGGCGCGGCGAGAAATACAAGGCGCAGCTCGTGCGCGACCTGCCGCACTCCGAGACCATCACCCTCTACCGGCAGGGCGACTGGGTCGACCTCTGCCGCGGCCCGCACATGCGCTCGACCGGCGACGTGGGCGACGCGTTCCGCCTGATGAAGGTCGCCGGCGCCTACTGGCGGGGCGACCACCGCAACGCCATGCTCTCCCGCATCTACGGCACCGCCTGGCGCGACCGGCGCGAACTCGACGCCTACCTGCACCGGCTGGAGGAAGCCGAGCGCCGCGACCATCGCCGCATCGCCCGCGAGATGGACCTCTATCACACGCAGGAAGAAGCGGTCGGCAGCATCTTCTGGCACCCGAATGGCTGGCGGCTCTACCGCGCCGCCGAGGCCTACATGCGCCGCCGCGTCGACGCCGCCGGCTACCAGGAGGTGCGCACGCCGCAGCTCGTCGATCGCGCGCTCTGGGAGCGGTCGGGCCACTGGGAGAAGTTCCGCGAGCACATGTTCGTGGCTCAGGTGGAGGCGGAGGATAAAACACTCGCGCTGAAGCCGATGAACTGCCCCTGCCACGTGCAGATCTTCCGCCAGGGCCTGCGCAGCTACCGCGAGCTGCCGCTGCGCCTCGCCGAGTTCGGCGCCTGCCACCGCTACGAGCCCTCCGGCGCGCTGCACGGCCTGATGCGGGTGCGCGGCTTCACCCAGGACGACGCGCACATCTTCTGCACCGAGGCGCAGATCGCCGGTGAGACCGCCCGCTTCATTTCCCTGCTTGCCCGCATTTACCGTGATTTCGGGTTCCCGGAGTTCGGCGTGAAGTTCGCCGACCGACCGCTCGTGCGCGTCGGCGCGGACGAAGTCTGGGACCGCGCCGAGGCCGCACTCCGCGAGGCCTGCGCCACCGCCGGCGTCGACTACGCGCTCAACCCCGGCGAGGGCGCGTTCTACGGCCCGAAGCTCGAATTCGTCCTCTCCGACGCGATCGGCCGAGACTGGCAGTGCGGCACCTTGCAGGTCGATTTCAACATGCCCGACCGGCTGGGGGCGGAATACGTGGGCGAGGACGGCGCCCGCCACGTCCCGGTGATGCTGCACCGCGCGATCCTCGGCAGCTTCGAGCGCTTCCTCGGCATTTTGATCGAGCACTACGCCGGCCGCTTCCCGCTCTGGCTGGCCCCGGTTCAGGCGGTGGTCGCGACCGTCGTCTCGGACGCCGACGACTACGCGCGCGAGGTGGCGGCGGCGCTGACCGAGGCCGGCCTGTCGGTCGGGCTCGACCTCGGGCGCGAGAAGATCAACGCGAAAGTGCGGGAACACTCGGTCGCCCACGTGCCGGTGCTGGTCGTGCTCGGCAGGCGGGAGGCGGAGGGGCGGCGCGTCACGCTGCGCCGGCTCGGGGTCGAGGCGCAGGAGAGCCTGCCGCTCGCCGATGCGGTCGCGATCCTTGCGCGGGAGGCCGCGCCGCCCGATTTGAGGCGCGAGCGGTCACCCGCGCGCGAGGTTGCTTGATCCGCGCCCCGCGGTTGCGGCACAACTCGCGCCTATAGCCCACTTAGAGGAGATACACCCATCCCCAGACCGCCAATGCAGGCCGCGCCGTCCCGCGACGGGCCGCGCGTGAACGAGGAGATCCGCTCCGCCCAGGTACGCCTGATCGACCAGGAAGGCGAGATGCAGGGCGTGATGACCGCCCGCGAGGCGCTGCTCCGCGCGTTTTCGCTTGGGCTCGACCTGCTGGAGATCAGCCCCAACGCCGACCCGCCCGTGGTCAAGATCCTCGACTTCGGCAAGTTCAAGTACGAACAGCAGAAGAAGAAGAACGAGGCACGCAAGAAGCAGAAGGTCGTCGAGATAAAGGAAGTCAAGGTCCGTCCCAACATCGACGAGAACGACTACCAGGTCAAGCTGCGCGCGATGAAGTCGTTCATCGAGGAGGGCGACAAGGTCAAGGTCACGCTCCGCTTCCGCGGCCGCGAGATGGCGCACCAGGACATCGGCGTGCGGGTGCTGGAGCGCATCCGCGGCGACATGGACCCACAGTCCAAGGTCGAGCAGATGCCGCGGATGGAGAATCGGCAGATGATAATGGTGCTTTCGCCGCGCTGACAGTCACGGGCCGACACGTCATTCGGCACAGCGTCGCCATATTTCCGGCAATGATGGTGATGGACTGAACAGCGAGGTGCATCGCGATGGCTGCATCGATGAGAACGAAGCTTACCCGCCTGTTGGTCGGGACGGCCGCCGCCATCGCCGTGGCGGTGCCACTCGCGGCACGGCCGACCCCGGCGCTCGCCTGGAGCGGCGGCGGGGGATGGAACCGCGGCGGCTGGCACGGCGGTGGGGGATGGAACCGCGGCGGGTGGCACGGCGGCGGGGGATGGAACCGCGGCGGGTGGAATCGTGGCTGGCGTCGGGGCTGGGGCTGGCGTGGCCGCTGCTGCTGGGGCGGCGGCGTGGTGATCGGGGTGCCACCGCCGATCGTCTTTGTACGGCCGCCGGTCTATTTCGCGCCGCCGGGGGTGTGGATTCCGCCCCACTGGCGCGGGCCTTACTGGATTCCCGGCCACTGGTCCTGACGACCTGACAGGGCCGCTTCGAGCCCCGCCCGCAGCGACGCGGCCTCGTCCCGCCACGCCGCCGCGTCGGGCGTGACCGGAAGCGGCGCGGGCTCGGCCAGCAGCGCCGTGATCGCCGCCGCCAGCGCATCCGGCTCCGGCGCGCAGAGCCGCCCGTTCGGAGCGCCCGCAAGCTGTTCGGGCAGCCCGCCCACCGCGGTTGCCAGCACCCACCGGCCCGCCGCCAGTGCCGCCGGCGCGAGCCCGCTCTGGCTCGCCTCGCGATACGGCAGCACCACCGCGTCCGCCCAGGCCAGCAGTGCCGCCATCTCGGCCTCCGGCACCCAGCGCCGCTCGATCACGACCCCGGGGAGCGCGCGCAGCCGCGCCAGCGCCGGCAGCGCCGGACCCTGCCCCACGATCCGCACCGCGAGGTCGTCGCGCGGCCCGAGCCGGGCTAGCGCGTCCGCCAGCAGGTCGAGCCCCTTGTAGGCCCGCAGCCGGCCGACGCAGAGCAGCCGCAGCGCCCCGCCATGCGCGCGCGGCGGAGGGATCGGGGCGACCTCGAAGACGAACGGCGGCAGCCGCGCCCGCAGCAGCGTCTTCCCGGCCGAGGCCGGATCACCGGCCAGCCGCGCCGCCACATGCCGGCTGAGCGCCACCAGCGCCCTGGCCCGGCGCATGGTGCGGGCCTGGATCAGCCGGACGAAGGCGGCGCTGTCGCCCGGATGCGGCGTGGCGTCGTGCACGATCACCGCCCACGGCACCCGCGCCCGCGCCAGCGTCGCCGCCATCATGCCGTCGAGGGCCGCCGGCATCGCGCACAGCGCCAGGTCCGGCGCCAGCGCCGCCACCCGCCGCGCCAGGCCCGCCACCAGAAGCGGCGCCGCCAAAGCCCGCACCGCCAGCCCGGCCGGTCCCGCATAGGTCGCGACCGGCCATGCGCAGTCGGGCGCATCCGGCCCGGCCAGCAGCTCGGCCCCGGCCGCGAGCGACAGCGCGGCCTCGGTCCGCGGCAGCGCGGCAAATCCGGCGGCGAGGCTCGCGGCGAGCAGCGGCCCCGCGCCGCGTCGCCCCCATTGCCAGACCAGCAGTTTCATGGTCTTTCCGGGGCAGGAACGTGGTGCCATATCGCGGCCGAAATCGTCACGCGCGGGCTCGACCCGCGTATCCACCTCGCGCGCTCAAGCCAATGCCCGGGTTTCCGCAGCATCGCGGAAAAAAACTCTGGCTCTGGAAATCCTGATTGGGAGCTTGCTCGACGGTGCGAAACGGGCGACCGGCGCGGTTGCGATCATCGACGTCTTTCGTGCCTTCACCGCCGCCGTCGCCTTCGCCAATGCGCGTCGCAGATCATCACGGTCGGCTCGGTGGAGGAGGCGCGGCCATTGCGCGACAGCGGTTTCGCACAGATCTGCATCGGAGAAGTCGGAACTCGCGCAACGCCGGGATTCGATTTCGGCAATTCTCCCTTCGAGATATCGCACCGGGACTTCCGAGGAAAGACCGTCGTGCAACGGACCGGCGCGGGTACCCAGGGCATCGTCGCCGCGCGACCGCGACATCGCACTCGATCTCGATCGCTACGACTTCGCGATCAGGGTCGATCTGAGGAACGGCCGGCCAGTGGCTCGTGTCGAGCGCCGATCCTGAATCACGGCCGGTTATCCCGGTCGCCGCGAATTGCCGGTCCCGCCAGCAGCCCGATCCCACGCAACGCCGCCGCCAGCGGCGCCGTGCCGAGCCGCGCCAGGACCGCCGCCCGCCCGCGCTCACCCAGGCCCGCCCGCGCCTCCGGGTCGCCGGCGAGACGTCGCAGATGCGCCGCCGCCTCCGCGACCGACGGCTCCGCCCAATGCGCGCCCGGCGCCTCGAACACGCCGCGCGGGTCGCGCGCCGGCACCAGCGTGAAGCCCACCAGGGCGGCACAATCGGCGTCCATGTAGTCCATGTTGCCCGACCAGCCGGTCGCGACCACGGGCAGCCCGAGCAGCATCGCCTCCGCCGGCACCAATCCGAGCCCCTCGCTCCGGTGCAGCGACAGCACGACGTCGCAGCACGCCGTCAGCGCATGGCTGTCGGCCGCGGGCAGCGTGCGGGTCTCCAGCCGGATATTCGCAGCCCCCCCGATCGCCGCGCGCAGCCGGGCGAAATCGGCGGGGAAATGCTCCGGATGCGTGAGCTTGAGCAGCAGCAGCCGGTCCGCTCGCTCGCCGGATGCGGCCCGGTGCGCGGCGATCGCGCCGAGCGGGTTCTTGCGCGCGAAACTGGACGCAAGATTGAACGAGGCGAGCGTCACCACGGCATCCGGCGGCAACCCGAACGCCGTCCGGTCGAGCGCGGCCGGACGTGGCGGGCTCGCGGCCAGCGGCGGCGGCACCACCCGCACCCGGCCCGGCGCCAGCGCCTCCACCGCCGCGGTGAAGCGCGACGGCACCCAGACCTCATGGACGAAGCGGGCGCCGGCGTGCCAGGAGGCCGGCATGGTCGGCAGCTCCCACGCCCAATGCCCGATCACCCGCCGCCTGCGCGGCAGCCGCAGCAGCGCCGCCGGCAGCAGCGGCGCATTGACGTGCAGCAGCAGCGGCGCTCGATCCGGCAGGTGCCCGGACGGAGGCACGGCCGTCCCGTCGCCCGGCAGGCGCAACCCGGCCTCGATCCCCCAGCCGGCGACACCCAGCGCCGCCAGCCCCGCCAGCATCAGCCGCGCCGATTGGCCGAAGCCCGGTCGCCCGCCCGATCTCGCCGCCAACGATCACCCCGCCGGTTGCGTCCGGCGGCACGCGGTCCGGGCGCGGCGCCAGCGCGGCGGCTCCGCTCGCGAGCAGCCGCCGCCGTGCGCCGGCCGGCAGAGTGCGCCAGAGCCGATGCGCGGCGGCCAGGAGGGCATCGTCCACCCGCCGACGCTGCCGGTGGAAGGACGCCCCTTCAAGGCCCCGTGGGCCCGGAGTAGGATCAGGGCCATCGGAGGCCCCCATTGCCGGTCAAGCGGATCGTGGCGAACATCGCGGCGGCGCAGGTCGACGCCGCGCGCGCCTTCTACGGCGACGTTCTCGGCATGCAGGTCGTCATGGACCTCGGGTGGATCGTGACCTTCGCATCCGACGCCACCGCCGCCCCGCAGCTCAGCGTGGCGACCGAAGGCGGCTCCGGAACCCCGGTCCCGGACCTCTCGATCGAAGTCGATGACTTCGACGACGTCCATCGCCGGGTGCTCGCGGCAGGGCTTGCGGTCGAACACGGCCCCGTGGTCGAGCCGTGGGGCGTCAGGCGGTTCTTCGTTCGCGATCCGTTCGGACGGCTGGTCAACATTCTCACGCATGCCTGAAATGGCCAAGTAGGGTTCCAAGGTCTCCGCCCTTGGCGGGGTCCAGGGCAGAGCCCCATACGCGCGGGTTCCGCCATCAGAACATCGTTGGCAGCAATGCCCTGGTGCGGTTCCCCAAAGTCGACATCGACTGATGGAACAAGATCTTTGAGATCAACGTCACCGGCACTCTCAGGCGCGTCCAGACTTGCGCTCCGCTGATTAGGGAATCCGGAGGCGGCTCGATCGTCAACATCGGGTCGGTTGCCGGCATCACCGGCAACTTTGCCACCGGCTACTCCTCGTCCAAGTGGGCGCTTGAGGGACTGTCGCGGTCCGCGGCTTA
>DATAYA010000367.1:0-5621 GCA_036272815.1 Acetobacteraceae bacterium | reverse complement strand
CCCGGCGCCGGGCGCTTCCAGGGCGAGCAGCACCATTCGAGCCGGCATCCCGGCCCCGACGCCTATGCCGGCCGCCGGTGCATCGTCATCGGCTCGAACAATTCGGCGCACGATATCGCCGCTTCCCTGTGGGAGGCCGGGGCCGACGTCACCATGGTCCAGCGTTCCTCGACCCTCGTCGCGCGGTCGGAGACGCTGATGGAGCTGGGCCTCGGCCCGCTCTACTCGGAACAGGCCGTGCGGAACGGCATCGACCACGAGACGGCCGACCTGATCTTCGCGTCGGTGCCATACAGGATGATGGCCGGGCAGCAGACGCCCGTGTACGCGGAGATGGCGCGGCGCGACGCCGCCTTCTACGACCGGCTGCGGGATGCGGGCTTCATGCTCGATTTCGGTGAGGACGGCTCCGGCCTGTTCATGAAATATCTGCGGCGCGGCTCGGGATATTACATCGACGTCGGCGCGTCCGACCTCGTCGGCGGCGGCCAGATCCGGCTCAAGAGCGGGCCCGGTGCGGCGGTGGAGGAAATCCGCGAGCGGTCGGTCGCGTTCGACGACGGCACCGAGTTGCCGGCCGACCTGATCGTCTATGCGACCGGCTACGGCTCGATGAACGGCTGGGCGGCGCAGCTCATCTCGCAGGCGGTGGCGGAGAAGGTGGGCCGTTGCTGGGGTCTCGGCTCCGGCACGACCAAGGACCCGGGCCCCTGGGAGGGCGAGCTGCGCAACATGTGGAAGCCGACGCGCCAGGACGCGCTGTGGTTCCACGGCGGCAACCTGCACCAGTCGCGGCACTACTCGCAGTTCCTGTCGTTGCAGCTCAAGGCGCGGATGGAGGGCATCCCGACACCGGTCTATGGGATGCCCGAAGGTCCCGCGGTGCAGTAGGGCGGAGAGCAGGAAGTCGGCTTCTGCCCGAACTCGCGAACCGCCGAGAGCCGTTGATCCGATGATTTGAGGGACGGGGACCCGCCGGTCCTTGGTGGATCGAGGGGATTACCGGCCGTTCTCGCACCCCTGGACATAAAGATATCCTTATGTATAGATGCCCCGCATGGACACGCTGCTCGCTCGCCTGCGCGCCTGCGCGGAGCCGACCCGGTTGCGGCTGCTGGCCCTCGCGGCGGGCGGCTGCTTCTGCGTGACCGAACTTGCGGAAATCCTCGGCCAGAGCCAGCCGCGCCTGTCGCGCCACCTGCGCCTGCTCGGCGAGGCGGGGCTGCTGGAGCGGGTGCGCGAGGGGGCGAATGTCTGGCTGACCCTGCCGGCCGGCCCGGCCGGTGCGTTCGCCCGCGACCTGCTGGCGGGGCTTGCGGCGGATGACCCGCAGCTTGCCGCCGACCGGCGGCAGGCCGCGCGGGTGCTGGCCGCCCGCGCCCGCGCGGCATCGGAGAGCTTCCGCCGGCAGGGGGCGGACTGGGACGAAATGCGGGCGATGGGCCTGCCGGCCGAGGCGGTGGAGGCGGCGCTGCTGCGCCTGCTGCCGCAGGCGGGCAACGGCCGGCTGCTCGACATCGGCACCGGCACCGGGCGGCTGCTGGAACTGCTCGGGCCGCGCGTCGCCGCCGGCCTTGGCATCGATGCCAGCCGCGAGATGCTGGCGCTGGCCCGCGCGCGCCTCGCCCGGCCCGACCTCACGCATTGCGCGGTGCGGCAGGCCGACATGTATCGCCTGCCGCTGCCCGACGACGCGTTCGACGCGGCGGTGCTGCAAATGGTGCTGCACCATGCCGAGGACCCGGCGGCGGCACTGGCCGAGGCCGCGCGCGTGCTGCGCCCCGGCGGCCGGCTGATCGTGGTCGATCTCGCGGCGCATGGCGGGGCGGCGGCGGCCATGCGGCTGGCGCATCGCTGGCCCGGCTTCGACGACGCCCGCATGAGTGCCCTCCTCGGCAGCGCCGGCCTCGACGCCGACGCCCCGGTGGCACTGCCGGGAGAGTTGGAAATCCGCCTGTGGCCGGCCGCGAAGGCGGCCGCTGCCGCCGCTCGACCCGCCGTTTGAGGGAAACGAAGACCGCATGTCACGACCCCATATCCTCGATGCGCTGCGAGACCGCGTGCTGCTCTGCGACGGTGCGATGGGCACGCGCATGCAGGCCGAACCGCTCGACGTCGAGCATGATTACTGCGGCTGCGAGAACTGCACCGACATCCTGGTGCGCTCGCGTCCCGACCTCGTGCGCGACATCCACCGCGGCTTCTTCGCCGCCGGCGCCGATTTGGTGGAGACCAACAGCTTCGGCGCATCGCCCATCACGCTCGGGGAGTTCGGCATCAGCGAGCACGCGTTCGAGATCAACCGCCGCGCCGCGGAACTCGCGCGCGAGGCGGCGGAGATGTTCGCCGATGACCGCCACCGTTACGTGCTCGGCAGCATGGGGCCGGGGACCAAGCTGCCGACGCTCGGCAACGTCGATTACGACACGCTGGAGGCGGCACTCGCCGAGCAGGCGCGCGGGCTGGTCGCCGGTGGCGTCGATGCTTTCCTGATCGAGACCGCGCAGGACACGCTGCAACTGAAGGCCGCGGTGAACGGCTGCAAGCGCGCGCGGGGTGCGGCCGGGACCGACACGCCGATCTTCGTGCAGGTCACCGTGGAGACCACGGGGACGCTGCTGGTCGGCCCTGACATCGCCGCCGCCGCGACCGTGATCGAGGCGCTCGACGTGCCACTGCTCGGACTCAACTGCGCCACCGGCCCGCAGGAGATGGCGGAGCACGTGGGCTGGCTCGCGAAGAACTGGCCCGGCTTGATTTCTGTCCAGCCCAATGCCGGGATGCCGGAGCTGGTCGACGGCCACACCCGCTATCCGCTGTCGCCGGCCGACCTCGCGACCTGGCTGGAGCGTTTCGTCGCCGAGGACGGCATCAACCTGATCGGCGGCTGCTGCGGCACCTCGGACGCGCACATCGCGGCCCTCGATGCGATGCTGCGCCGGCGTGGCGAGCGGCGGCCGGCGCCGGTCGAGCGCCGCGCCGTGTGGGTGCCGAGTGTCGCCAGCCTCTACGGCCAGGTGCCGCTGCGCCAGGAAAACGCCATTTTCTCCATCGGCGAACGCTGCAATGCGAACGGGTCGAAGAAATGGCGCGCGTTGCAGGAGGCGGGCGACTGGGATGGCTGCGTCGCGATGGGCCGCGAGCAGATGGCGGAGGGCTCCAACGCGCTCGATGTCTGCACCGCCTTCGTCGGCCGCGACGAGGGCGCCGAGATGGACGAGGTGATCCGCCGCTTCACCGCGTCGGTGAACGCGCCACTGGTGATCGACAGCACCGAGGCGCCGGTGCTGGAGCGCGCGCTGAAGCTGCATGGCGGCAAGCCGATCATCAACTCGATCAACTTCGAGGACGGCGAGGGCGCCGCCACCGCGCGGATGGTGCTCGCGCGCCGCTTCGGCACCGCGGTGATCGCGCTCACGATCGATGAGGCCGGCATGGCCAAGACCGCCGAGCGCAAGCTCGCAGTCGCCGAGCGGCTGGTTGCCTTCGCCTGCGACACGCACGGGCTGCCGCAATCCGACCTGCTGATCGATCCGCTCACCTTCACCATCGCGACCGGCAACGAGGACGACCGCAAGCTGGCGCAGTGGACGCTCGAAGGCATTGCCGCGATCCGCGCGCGCTTCCCCGACGTGCAGATCATCCTCGGCCTCTCCAACGTGAGCTTCGGCCTCAACCCGGCGGCGCGCGCCGTGCTGAACAGCGTGTTCCTCGATCACGCCGTGCGCGCCGGCATGACCGGGGCCATTGTCCACGTCAGCAAGATCCGCCCGCTGCATCTCCTGGCACCGGAGGAGGTCGCGGTCGCCGAGGACCTGATTTTCGATCGCCGCCGCGAGGGATACGACCCGTTGCAGCGGATGCTGGAGATGTTCGCCGACCGGAAAGCCACGGAAGCGACGGCACGCCGGCGCGCCGAGACCGTCGAGGGGCGGCTGCGCGACCGCATCATCGACGGCGACCGCAAGGGCCTGACCGACGATCTCGACGACGCGATGCGCAGCCACGCGCCGCTCGACATCATCAACACGATCCTGCTCGACGGGATGAAGGTGGTGGGCGAGCTGTTCGGCGCGGGCAAGATGCAGCTTCCCTTCGTGCTGCAAAGTGCCGAGACCATGAAGGCTGCCGTCGCCTGGCTGGAGCCGCACATGGAGCGCGTCGAGGGGCAGGAGAAAGGGACGATCGTGCTCGCGACGGTAAAGGGCGACGTTCACGACATCGGCAAGAATCTCGTCGACATCATCCTCACCAACAACGGCTATCGCGTCGTCAATCTCGGGATCAAGGTGAAGCTGCCCGACATGCTCGCGGCCGTCGCCGAGCACCGCGCGCATGCGATCGGCATGTCCGGCCTGCTGGTGAAATCGACCGTTGTCATGCGCGAGAACCTGGAGGAGATGACGCGGCAGGGCCTCGAAATCCCGGTGCTGCTCGGCGGTGCCGCGCTCACGCGCAACTACGTCGAGGACGATTGCGTCGCGGCCTATGCCTCCGGCCGCGTCGCCTATGCGCGCGACGCCTTCGACGGGCTGCACCTGATGGACCGCGTGATGGGCAACGGTTTTGACGACTACCTCGGCGCCGTGCAGGCACGCCGCGCCGGCAAGCCGCGCAATACCAGCCGCACGCTGGGGCAGGCGGATGCGCGCGCCTTCCGCCCGGTCGATGTCGCGGCGGTGCAGGCGCGGCGGCGGCGGATGACGTCGGACGCCCCCGAGATTGCCACGCCATTCTGGGGACCGCGCGTGATCGAGGCGGACCCGCGCGCGGTCGTGCCGTTCCTCAACGAGCGCAGCCTCTATCAACTGCAATGGGGATTCCGCAAGCAGGGCCGCTCGCTCGACGACTTCCTTGGCTGGGCCAAGCAGGAACTCCGCCCGGTGATGAAGCGCATGCTGGCGCTCGCCGAGGCCGACGACATCCTCCGTCCGCGCGCGATCTACGGCTACTGGCACGCGGCCGGGCAGGGCAACGATCTCGTGCTGTTCGGCGAGGACGGCGAGCGCGAGGTCGGCCGCTTCACCCTGCCGCGGCAGCCGCGCGAGGACGGCGAGTGCATCGCCGATTTCGTCCGCGACATCGACGACGGCGTGCGCGACGTGATCGGCTTGCAGGTCGTGACCGTCGGGCAGAAGGCGTCCGACGTCGCCCGCGTCTGGTTCGAGGACGACCGCTACCAGGATTATCTCTACCTGCACGGCCTCTCGGTCGAGATGGCCGAGGCGATGGCGGAATACACCCATAAGCGCATCCGCGCCGAACTCGGCTTCGCCGCCGAGGACGATCGCGACATGGAGCGGATGCTCGGCCAGTCGTATCGCGGCTCGCGCTATTCGTTCGGCTATCCTGCCTGTCCGAGACTGGAGGACCAGGCGCCGCTGCTGGCATTGCTGGACGCCGAGCGGATCGGAATTTCGCTGTCGGAGGAGTGGCAGCTCCACCCCGAGCAGAGCACGAGCGCCATCGTGATCCTGAACCGGCACGCAAAATATTTTTCGGTGTGAAAGGCCAGGGGCTCCGCCCCTGGACCCCGCTCAAGGCGGAGCCTTGATAATCCCGGGGTTTCCAAAGGGCGACTGCCCTTTGGCGGGTCTGGGCGGAGCCCGGCGTTGCTATCT
>DATAYA010000366.1:0-11632 GCA_036272815.1 Acetobacteraceae bacterium | reverse complement strand
ACGCCGCACAGTTCGAGAGCAGCCTCGCCGCGGAGCCGTGGCTGATCCTCGCCGCAATCGTGGTGATCTACATCGTGCTCGGGGTGCTCTACGAGAGCCCGATCCATCCGATCACCATCCTCTCCACCCTGCCGTCGGCCGGCATCGGCGCGCTGCTGGCACTGATGCTGACCGGGACCGATCTCACGCTGGTCGCCCTTGTCGGCATCGTGCTGCTGATGGGCATCGTGAAGAAGAACGCGATCATGATGGTGGATTTCGCGATCGAGGCGGAGCGCGACCGCGGCCTCGATCCGCGGGCCGCGATCGAGGAGGCGAGCCTGCTGCGCTTTCGCCCGATCATGATGACGACGGCGGCCGCCCTGCTCGGCGCGCTGCCGCTGGTGTTCGAGGGCGGCGCCGGATCGGAGCTGCGCTATCCGCTCGGCATCACCATCGTCGGCGGCCTGCTGCTCAGCCAGCTCCTGACGCTCTACACCACGCCCTCGATCTATCTCGCCTTCGAGCGGCTGCGCGCCCGCTGGGGTGCGGCACCACGGGCCGCCGCTGCGGCGGAGTAGGCGATGGGCTTCTCCGACCCCTTCATCCGCCGGCCGGTCGCGACGATCCTGCTCTCGATCGGCCTGCTGCTCGCCGGCGCGGTTGCCTACTGGTTCCTCCCCGTCGCGGCGCTGCCGAGCGTCGACATCCCGGCGATCGTGGTGTTCGCCAACCGTCCGGGCGCGGACCCGCAGACGATGGCAAGCTCCGTCGCCGCGCCGCTCGAGCGCCGGCTCGGCGAGATCGCCGGCGTCTCCGAGATCACCTCGATCAACTCGCTCGGCGCCACCTCGATCATCGTGCAGTTCGACGTCGACCGCAGCATCGACGGCGCCGCGCATGACGTGCAGTCCGCCATCAACAGTGCGGAGGCCGACCTGCCGGCCGACCTGCCGCAGGCGCCGCACTACCGCAAGTTCAATCCTGCCGAAGCGCCGATCATGACGCTCGCACTTAGCTCGAACCGGCTCTCGACGGCGCAGGTCTATGACGCGGCCGACACCGTGCTCGGCCAGCGCCTGTCGCAGGTGGAGGGCGTGAGCCAGGTCACCATCAACGGCGCCGAGAAGCCCGCGGTGCGCATCCGGCTCGATCCGGTGGCGCTGGCGGCGGCCGGCCTGTCGGGGCAGGACGTCTACAATGCGGTGCTCTCCGCCAACGTGACGCAGCCCACCGGCGGCTTCGAGGGGCCGCTTCGGGCGCAGAGCATCGGCGTCAACGGCCAGATCACCCAGGCGCGCGACTACCGCTCGCTGATCCTGCGGGCGAATAACGGCGACATCCTGCGGCTCTCCTCGGTCGCCACCGTCATCAACGGGGTTGCCAACTCGCAGCTTGCCGCCTGGGACGGCAACCAGCCGGCAATCCTGCTGACGGTGACGAAATCGCTCGGCGCCAACGTGCTCAGCACCATCGACCGCATCCGCGAGCTGCTGCCGCTGCTGCAATCCTGGATGCCGGCGGGGCTGCACCTCAAGGTGATCTCCGACCGCACCAGCACCATCCGCGCGAGCGTGGACGACGTGCAGTACACGCTGCTGCTGACGGTCGCGATGGTGCTGATGGTGGTGTTCCTGTTCATGCGCCGCCTGGTGCCGACCGTCGCCGCGGCGGTGACGGTGCCGCTCTCGATCGCGGGCACGCTCGCAGGGATGTGGTTCCTCGGCTACAGCCTTGACAATTTCTCGCTGATGGCGCTGACCATCTCGGTCGGCTTCGTCGTCGACGACGCGATCGTGATGATCGAGAACATCTACCGGCACATGGAGATGGGCAAGCCGCCGCTGTGCGCCGCCTTCGACGGCTCGCGGCAGATCGGCTTCACCGTCGTCTCGATCAGCATCTCGCTGGTCGCCGTGTTCATCCCGATCACCTTCATGGCGGGCATCCTCGGCCGGCTGCTGCACGAGTTCGCGATGACGATCACGCTCGCGATCACGATCTCGGCGGTGGTGTCGCTCACCCTCACGCCGATGATCTGCGGCCGCTTCATGCATCGCTTCGAGCCGGGATCGGGTGGCAGGCTCGATGCCGCCGTCGAACGCGGCTTCCGCAGCGTGCTGCGCGGATATGCGCGCACACTCGACTGGGCGCTGCGCTGGCGGCGGCTGATGCTGCTGGTGACGCTGGCCACGATCGCCGGCACCGTCTGGCTCTACAAAGCGGTGCCCAAGGGCTTCCTGCCGATCGAGGACACCGGCCTCATCATGGGCCAGACGCTCGCCGCACCCGACATCTCCTTCCACGCGATGGAGCAGCGGCAGGAATCGGTGGTGCGCGTCCTGTTGCGCGATCCTGCGATCGACTCGGTCGGCTCGACCATCGGCGTCTCCAGCGGCTTCAACGGGCTCAACCGCGGCAACCTGACGATCCAGCTCAAGCCCCTGGCGCAACGCGGCATCTCGTCGGAGCGCGTGATCGCGCGCCTGCGCCCGCGGCTCGCGCATGTGGGCGGCGTGCAGACCTTCCTGTTTTCGGCGCAGGATCTGCGCGCCGGCGGCCGCAGCGGCGGGTCGCAGTTCCAGTTCGTGCTGCTCGATCCCTCGCTCTCGGAACTGCGCGTCTGGTCGCAGCGCCTGGAGGCGAAGCTCAAGACGATCCGCGGGATCACCGATGTCGCCAGCGACCAGGACCGCGCCGGCCCGCAGGAGAACGTGGTCATCGACCGCGATGCCGCCGCGCGCCTCGGCGTCTCCGTGTCCGCGGTCGACGACGCGCTCAACAACGCCTTCGCGCAGCGGCAGGTCTCGACGATCTACACCGAGCGCAACCAGTACAAGGTCGTGCTGGAAGTGGCGCCGGCGTTGCAGACCGATGCCTCGATGCTGCAGCACATCTATGTCGGCGCCACCAACGGCACGCAGGTGCCGCTCGCCTCGCTCGCGCATTTCGAACGCGGCACGGCGGCGCTCACGGTACGCCACCAGGGCCAGTTCCCGGCCGCCACCCTCAGCTTCAACACGGCGCCCGGGACCGCGCTCGGCACCGCCGAGACGCTGGTGCAGAATGCGGCGGACGGGCTGCGGATGCCGCCCGGCGTGCGGACGGAATTCGCGGGCAATGCCAAGATTTTGCAGCAGAGCCTCTCCAGCGAGCCGCTGCTGCTGCTGGCCGCCTTGGTCTCGATCTACATCGTGCTCGGCGTGCTCTACGAAAGTCTCATCCACCCGCTCACGATTCTTTCCTCCCTGCCCTCGGCCGGCCTCGGCGCATTGCTCGCAATCCTGCTGACCGGCGGTGAGCTTTCCCTGCTCAGCCTGATCGGGATCGTGCTGCTGATGGGGATCGTGAAGAAGAACGCGATCATGCTGGTGGATTTCGCGCTGGAGCAGGAACGCGACCGCGGCAGCGCGCCGCTGGCGGCGATCCGCGAGGCCTCGATCGAGCGCTTTCGCCCGATCATCATGACCACGCTCGCCGCGATCCTCGGCGCGCTGCCGCTGGCACTCGCCTTCGGCACCGGCGCCGAATACCGCCGCCCGCTCGGCATCGCGATCGTGGGCGGCCTGATCGTGAGCCAGGTGCTCACGCTGTACACGACGCCGGTGGTCTATCTGGCGCTCGAAGGCCTCGTGCGCGGCGGCCGCAAGCCGATCGTCGCCGCCGCGGAGTGACGATGCGCGGCCAGATGCAACCGGCCGCGCCCTCAGCACTTCTCCCCCTGTCCCCACAGCAGAGGAGAAGGAACATGGCCGACGTGAAGGGGCGCCGGGTCGCCGTGCTCGCCACCGACGGGGTCGAGGCGGTCGAACTCACGGAGCCCGTGAAGGCGCTTAAGCAGGCGGGTGCCGAGGTGACGATCGTCAGCCCCAGGGGCGGCGCCATCCAGGGCATGAACCACGACGAGAAGGGCGAGAAGATCGGCACCGACAAGTCGCTCGATCAGGCGCAGCCCGATGGGTTCGACGCGCTGCTGCTGCCCGGCGGCGTCGCCAACCCGGACACGCTGCGCACCATCCCGAAGGCGGTCGCCTTCGTCCGGCATTTCGTTGATGCCGGCAAGCCGGTCGCGGCGATCTGCCACGGTCCGTGGACGCTGGTGGAGGCCGACGCGGTGCGCGGCAAGCGCGTGACGTCCTGGCCATCGCTCAGGACCGACCTGAAGAATGCCGGCGCCACCTGGGTCGACGAGACCGTGGTGCGCGACGGCAAGCTCGTGACCTCGCGCAAGCCGGACGACATCCCCGCATTCAACCGCGAGATGCTGACGCTGTTTGCCGAGGCATCCCCGAAGCGCGCGGCGGCGTGACGATCACCGGCGGACGGCACGCGCCGTCCGCCGCCACTGTCAGCGCGGCGGCTCCGGGGGCCGTCCCGCATCCCCGGCGCCCGGTTCGCCGGAAGCGGGCGGCGGCCAGGGCTCGCCGCGCAAGCGTGCCAGCGTCTCGGCGAGCCCGCCTGCCAGGATCATCGGTTCCATCCATTCGGGCGGAACCGAACTTGGCAGGTCGGGCTGGAGATTGTTCAGCCAGTCGATCATCGTCGTGAGCAGGTCTCGCGCGGGCGCTGCATTCTCGTCCTTGAACTGCGTGCGGCGGGCGCGCTCCAGCCGCTCGGCGAGAGGCCCCGGCCGCACCAGGGCCGCATCCAGCAGCTCCGCCGTCAGCGCCACCAGCATGTTGACCATCGCGGCGTGAATGTAGGCCTCGCGCTTTTCGCGGCTCTGCATCACCGCGCTCATCACCTCGCGCTGCACATAGCTGACCGACACCGGGGCCGCGGCCGGTGCGTCGGTGCCGGGCGTGTTGCTGTCCTCGCCCGTGGTCATGCGAAGCATCCCGGAACGGCGCGCTCGTGGGCCGCGCGAACGACGCCGTAGCAGGGACAGACGAACCGCTCCAACATCGGGCGGTCGCAGATCATGACCGCGCCGCGGGTGTAGCGGATGGCGCCACTCTCCTGCAGCGTCTGTGCAATGGCATTCACCGTCGGTCGTCGCACACCAAGCATTGTGGCCAGATACTCCTGCGTCAGTTCGAAGCCCGTTCCCATCCGGTCCTGCGTCATCAGCAGCCACCGCGCCGCCCGCTGCTCGACAGCGTGAACCGCATTGCACGCCGCGGTCTGCGCCACCTGGACCATATGCGCGTGCGCATAGCGCAGCAGCAGTGCGCGCAGCTCCGGGCTTCCCTCCGCCCGTTGCGCGAGTGCCGCCGCCGGCATCCGCCGCCCGTGTCCGGCAACCTGCACGATGGTTTCGAACGGCTCGCTCTCTCCCGTGAGCAGCGCGACCAACCCGACCACCCCCTCGCGGCCGATCGTTGCAACTTCCGCGCGCTTTCCGTCGTCGAAGCGCGCGATCGCCGACAGGACGCCCTGATCGACGAACAGCACCGACGAACACGGACCGCCAGCCGGCAGTACGGTCTCGCCGATCGGCAGCTCGACCCGCTCCAGCAATGGCCGCAGATACTCGCGGTCCTGCACGGGCATCGCCGCGAAAAAGCGGTTCGTGGTTGCCGGCGCGACATCGCCGGCAGCGTCCGGCGCACGCATGGACACGACGTCCCTCACTCGTTGCATTGTCGTGTGGCCCACGCCCTATGGTCCGTGACAACACGAGGTGCCGGGAGGCTTGTCAAGCAGGACGGCTGCGCCTGCAAATTTTGCGTTCGGAAGCGTACAAAACGCACGCCAATGTGTGCCGTCCGGCGTGAACGTCGCCGCATCGGCGCCGTTCTGTCCCCGCACGGCGTCATCGCGTCCGGTCGCCCGTGACGCGGCCGAGGGTGCGTGGTGCCGTGCCCCCGAGGAAGTAAGCCCCCAAGGAAGGCATCCACGATTAAAGGGAGTTCATCCACGATGAAGACGCCGAACGACCTGTTCCTGCATTTTCTGCAGGACGTCTATTACGCCGAGACCCAGATCACCAAGGCGCTGCCGAAGATGGTCGCGGCCGCCAAGAGCGATCAGCTCAAGCAGGCGCTCCAGCATCACCTGAAGGAAACCGAGGGCCATGTCTCGCGCCTGCAGACGGTGTTCGAGATGGCAGGCCAGCCGGCACGCGGCACCACCTGCGAGGCAATCAACGGGATTATCCAGGAGGGTGATGAAGTCAGCCAGTCGTTGCCGCAGGGCGACGTCCGCGACGCCGGCATCATCGCCAACGCACAGGCCGTCGAGCATTACGAGATGGCGCGGTACGGCACGCTGATCGCTTGGGCGAAGGCAATGGGCAAGACCGATTGCGCCTCGCTGCTGCAGCAGACGCTTGACGAGGAGAAGAAAGCGGATTCGACGCTGAGCCAACTTGCGAACAGCGCCGTGAACCAGCAGGCTATGCGCCAGGCCGCCTGAGAGCCACATCCCTCGAGGTCGGCCGGAGGTCGGATCGGGCAGACACGAGGCGCGGCACGTTGTCGCCGCGCCTCGCTACGCCGCCGGCCCCGCACGGCAGAAAGAGGCGCGAAATGCCCGACCCGAAAGCGACACCCGAGCTGCCCAACCGCGCGACGCACGGCGATCGCGATAGATCGAGCACACCGGACGGCGGCAACCCGAAAGGCTTCCCGACCTCCGAGCGGCAGGACACCGAGACCGCTCATCACGAGCAGCACGAGGAGCGCCCCGGGGAATCGGCGGGCGGAAAATCGGCGGCCAAAAAATCGTCCGGCGAAGGATCGTCCGGCGCCTGACGTTGCCGCTGGCCCCGCGGCTTCCTGGCGCACATGGGCGGCACCCCGTTCGGCATCATTCTCGCGGGCGGCCGGGCGCGCCGGCTGGGCGGCGGCGACAAGCCGCTTCGCCGCCTCGGCGACCGCCCGATCCTCGCCCATGTGGTTGCCCGCATCGCGCCGCAGGTCGATCGTCTCGCGCTGAATGCCAACGGCGATCCCGCGCGGTTTGCGGCGTGGCCCCTCCCCGTCCTGCCCGACACCCCGCCGGAAGGTTCCGGTTCTCTGGCCGGTCCCCTGGCCGGTCCTCTGGCCGGATTGCTGGCGGGGATGCGCTGGGCCGCGTCCTTCGGCTGCGAGACCGTGGTGAGCGTGCCGGGCGACACGCCCTTCCTCCCGCACGACCTCGTGGCGCGGCTGCTTGCCGCGTGCGGGTCGGCCCGGGCGGCGGTGGCCGGGTCCGGGGATCGGCTGCACCCGGTGATCGGCTGCTGGAGCGTGGGGCTGGCGGAGGACCTGCAATCCCAGCTCGCCCTGGGGCGGTCGCGCGCCACGGACTGGGCGGCCCGGACCGGCGCCGCAGTCGCCGCATTCGCCGCGACGCCGCGCGATCCCTTTTTCAACATCAACTCGCCCGAAGACCTGGCCGCGGCGGAGGCCTTGCTTGCCGGTGGCTGCGACCGCTGAATGACGGCGCAGACCTGCCCGGGAGACAAGAAATGCTGGAAGTGGAACGTCCGTCCGATCTCGCCGCCCATCTCGGCACGTCGCTCGGCCCGGGCGAATGGCTCGTCGTCGACCAGCGCATGATCGACCTGTTCGCCGAGGCGACCGGCGACCACCAGTGGATTCATGTCGACGTCGAGCGGGCGCGGCGCGAGATGCCGGGCGGCCACACGATCGCGCACGGCTACCTCCTGGTCTCGCTGCTGCCGCGCCTGTCGCAGGCGCTGTGGCGCGTGCGGCGGCGGTCCCGCGGCATCAATTACGGCTCCAACCGGGTGCGGTTCACCGCCCCGGTCCCGGCCGGCGCGCGGCTGCGGCTGCGGCAGGCGATCAGTGCGGTCGATCCGGTCGCCGGCGGCGTGCGCGTGACGATGGAGAGCACGGTCGAGTGCCACGGCCAGGAGCGGCCGGCGCTGGTCGCGGAGACGATCTCGCTGGTCTACGACTGATCCCGGCCGCGCAATCGGGGCGGTCGATTTCAGCCGCTCATCGCGGCAGCGCGGCCCAGCTCGGCGTTCCAGGCGGTGCCGCGCCGCTCCATCTCGATGTGGCATTCATAGAGTTCGGGACGATACAGCGCGTCGAGCCCGTGGACGGCGCGCCCCTCCGCGTCGCGCACGCGCCGCCGCACCCAGAGCAGCGCCGAGCCCGCGGGCACGCGGAGCGCACCGGCGCCCGGCTCCTCCGCGAGCTTGGCGGAGATCACCTGCTCGGCCCGGACCTGGGCCACCCCCGCCGCCTGCAGCATCGCGAACATCCCCTGATTCTGCAGCGCCTCGTCTGGCAGCCGGCTGCCGATGTCCTCCGGCACCCACGAGACGAGATAGGCATAGGGCGTGCCATCGACCGCGCGCAGCCGCCGCACCTCGCGGACCGGCGTGCCGGGCGGCAGCTCCAGCAGTTCCGCCGCCTCCTCCGTGGCACCGATGCGCGACGTGCCCAGCAGCCGCAGCTCGGTGCCGGAGCCGGTCGCGACGGCCGCCTCGAGCAGCCCGTGCAGCCGCAGCGTGCGCTTCGGCGCCGGCGACAGGGCGAAGGTGCCGACGCCCTGCCGCCGGCTCACCAGCTTCTGCTGCTCCAGCCGTTGCAGTGCGCGGCGGATGGTGATGCGGGAGACGCTGAATTGCGCGGCAAGATCGTGCTCGCCCGGCATCGGCCGCTCGGCGGGCCAGGCGCCGAGCAGGATCCGCTCGCGCAGTTGCAGGAACACGCGTTCATAGCGCGGCAGCGGCGCGGTCATGCGGGCGCGCCCCGGTCCGGAGCCTGGTCCTGGTCCGGAGCCTGGTCCTGGTCCGGAGCCTGGCGGATGCGCGGCTCGGCGCGATGATCCATGGCCTCGCCTTTCGGTTCCTGCCGCCGGCCCGGTCCGCAGGCCGGGCGCCGCTCGCAACAGTTGAGATGATATCACATGGTCGTAACGGGCGGTTCCCGCGTTTTGGCGGTTTGCGAAAAAGGGGGCCGCGGAAACGGCCTGGGCGACGCGATCACGCGCGTGCCGGCGGCGGCGCCGCCCCCATCGCCGGGTGCCGGCCTGGATTTCCTGACGCCGGGCGGCATACTCGAAACCGACGGAGGGCGGGGATGATGGATTTCACTGGGCGGCGGGTGGTGGTGGCGGGCGGCAGCCGCGGGATCGGCCGCTCGATCGCGCTCGGCTTCGCGGGCGCCGGCGCGGCGGTCTCGATCTGCGCGCGCGGCGCGGCGGCGCTGGCGGGGACTAGGGACGAACTCGCAGCCCTGGGCGGGCTGGTCCATGCCGCGACCTGCGACCTCTCGGACGCGGCCGGGATCGCGCGCTACGTGCCGGCGGCGGCCGAGGCGCTCGGCGGCATCGACGTGCTGGTCAACAACGCCTCCGGCTTCGGCATGACCGACGACGAGGCGGGCTGGAGCGCCAGCTTCGCCGTCGACGTCATGGCGATCGTGCACGCGAGCCAGGCAGCGCTGCCCTGGCTGGAACGATCAGGGCCCGAACCGGCAGCGGCCGCCTCGATCGTCAACATCTCCTCGATCGCGGCGATGCGGGCCTCGGTCCGCTCGGCGCCCTATGGTGCGGCGAAGGCGGCCGCGATCCACTACACGACCAGCCAGGCGGCGATGCTGGCGCCGAAGGGCATCCGGGTGAACTGCGTCGCCCCCGGCTCGATCGAGTTCCCCGGCGGCTCGTGGGAACGTCGGCGGCTGGCCGGCGACCCGATCTATGCGCGCATCCACGGGCAGATCCCGTTCGGCCGGCTCGGCACGCCGGAGGAAGTGGCGAACGTCGTGCTGTTCCTGGCCTCCCCGCTCGCCTCGTGGATCACCGCGCAGACGATCGTGGTCGATGGCGGCCAGTTGCTCGGGAGCTGAGGCGATGGCGGCACGGCCAGGGGCGGCACAGACGGGGGCCGCACAGACAGGGGCGGCACGGACCCAGGAACAGCTGGCGGGCTCCCAGTTCGGCGCGCAGGCGGGTGAGTATCTCGCGAGCGCGGTCCATGCCGTGGGCGACGACCTGGTCGCACTCGCCGCCCTCGCGGACGGGTTCGCAGGTGCTGCGGCGCTCGATCTCGGCTGCGGCGGCGGCCATGTCAGCTTCACGCTGGCGCCGCGCGTGGGCTCGGTCGTCGCCTGCGACCTCTCGGCCGCGATGCTCGGCGTGGTTGCGGCCGAGGCGGCCCGGCGCGGCCTTGCCAACCTCGCGACCCGCCAGGCCTCGGCCGACCGGCTGCCCTTCGCCGATGCCGGCTTCGACCTCGTGTGCAGCCGCTACAGCGCGCATCACTGGCGCGACCTGCCGGCCGGGCTGCGCGAGGCCGCGCGGGTGCTGCGCCCGGGCGGGACGGCGGTGTTCATCGACACCGTCTCGCCGGGAACCCCGGTGCTCGACACCTTCCTCCAGGCGATCGAACTGCTGCGCGACCCGTCCCATGTGCGCAATCACACGCGCGCCGAATGGGAGGCGATGCTGGCCGCTGCGGGCCTCGCGGTCGGGCTGACGCGGGCGTTTCCGCTGCGGCTCGACTTCGCCTCCTGGGTGGCGCGGATGCGCACGCCGTCGGCGCAGGTCGCGGCGATCCGGGCGTTGCAGGCGGCGGTCGCCGAGGACGTGCGGCGGCATTTCGCGGTGGCGGCGGATGGCAGCTTCAGCCTCGCGGTCGCGATGCTGGTGGCGACCAGGCCCGCCTGATCGTTCAAGGCCGATCGTTCAAGCCTGGTCGTTCAAGCCTGGGGCTTCACGCTTGGCCATCACCGCCGCAGCGCGTGGATGCCGTGCGCCTCCGGCACCGGGACGAGGCGGTCGGTGAGCCCGATCGTGGTCTCGGCGCCGCCGAGGTAGAGCAGCGCGTCCGGCGCCATCTGGGCGGTGATCGCCTCCAGCGCGCGCGCTTTGGTGGGCGCGTCGAAGTAGATCAGGACGTTGCGGCAGAACACGAGGTCGAAGGTGCCGAGCGGGCGGAGGTCGCCCAGCAGGTTGCGCTGCTCGAACCGTACCATCGCGCGCAGCGCCGGCTTGATCCGCCACCCCTCGTCCTCGCGCGCGAAATGCCGCATCAGCATCTGGATCGGCAGGCCGCGCTGCACCTCGAACTGCGAATAGAGGCCGGCCGCCGCGCGGGCGAGCGGCGCGCGGGCGATGTCGGTGGCGATGATCTCGACCCGGCGCGAGCCCAGCAGCGCTGCCAGCTCGGCCACGATCATCGCGAGCGAATAGGCCTCCTGCCCGGTTGCGGCCGCGGCCGACCAGATGCGCAATCCCTGCCCCGGCTGCCGCGCCGCATGCAGCCGCGGCAGCGCGCGCTCGCGGACATGGGCGAAGGGATGCGTGTCGCGGAAGAACAACGTCTCGTTGGTGGTCAGCGCGTCGACCACCGCGTCGGCCAGATGCTCCTGCGCGGGCTGGCGCAGACGGACGGCGAGCGCATCGAGCCCGGCCAGCCGCTCGCGCCGCATCAGCGGACCCAGGCGCGACTCGAGGAGGTAGATTTTGTCTTCCCCGAGTGCCAGGCCGGAGCGGGCGCGCACCAGCGCCGCCAGGCTCGCGAAGCCGGCGGCGCTCACAGGGTCGGCGCTCACGGGGGTCGCGGTTTCGGAGAGTGCGGCCGTCGGCGGGGCGCTCATCGCCGGCCCGGTCGCAGCAGCGTCAGGATGCGGGCGGCCAGCAGCGGCGGCGGCAGCACGGCGTGGCAGAGCCCGGCGCGCGCGACCGCGCCCGGCATCCCCCAGACGATGCTGCTCGCCTCGTCCTGCGCCAGCGCGCAGCCGCCGCCGCC
>DATAYA010000365.1:0-3309 GCA_036272815.1 Acetobacteraceae bacterium | reverse complement strand
GCCGCCGCCGCCACCGCCGCATCCGCCGCGTTGCCGCCACCGCGCAGCACCTTGAGTGCGACCAGCGTCGCCGCCGGCATCGCGGTCGCGGCCATCGCCTCGCCGGCCAGTGCCGGGCTGCGGCCGGGCGTGTGGAAATCGCGCGTGCCGACAATATCCATCAGGGTCGTCCTCTCGTAGCTTTCCGCACCATCAAGCACCGTGCTTGCCGGGTCGCCAAGTTGCAGTATAGTGCAGGTTCCGTGATCGACTTCCAGACCAGCCCCGACCGTTACCGGCACTGGCGCCTCGCGTTCGAGGGGTCGGTTGCGCATCTCGTGATGGACGTCGATCCCGCCGCCGGCCTGTTCGAGGGCTGCGCGCTGAAGCTCAATTCGTACGATCTCGGCGTCGATATCGAGCTGGCGGACGCGGTGCAGCGGCTGCGCTTCGAGCATCCCGAGGTGCGCGCGGTGGTGCTGCGATCGGGACAGGAGGGCGTGTTCTGCGCCGGCGCCAACATCGGCATGCTCGGCCGCGCGAGCCATGTCCACAAGGTCAATTTCTGCAAGTTCACCAACGAGACACGCTGCGCGATCGAGGATGCCGAGCGGCATTCCGGGCAGGCGTGGCTGGCCGCGATCGGCGGCACGGCGGCGGGCGGCGGGTATGAGCTGGCGCTCTCGGCCGGGCACATCATGCTGATCGACGACCGCCGTGCCAGCGTCTCGCTGCCGGAGACGCCGCTGCTCGCGGTGCTGCCGGGGACCGGCGGGTTGACCCGCCTGACCGACAAGCGCCGCGTCCGCCGCGACATCGCCGACCTGTTCTGCACCACCGAAGAGGGCGTGCGCGGCCGCCGCGCCGTCGCGTGGCGGCTGGTGGACGAGGTTTTTCCTCCGTCGGCCTGGGATCGCGCGGTGCGTGAGCGGGCGCTGGCGCTGGCGGCGGGGTCGGACCGGCCGGAGGCGGCGGCGGGGATCGTGCTCGGGCCGCTCGACCGGCGTTTTTCGGACGATGACGTGTCTTACCCGCATCTGCGGGTGGAGATGGACCGAGCCGGGCGCCGCGCGGTGCTGACCATCGCCGCACCCGCAGCACCACTGCCGGCGGACCTGGCCGCGATCCATGCGGCGGGGGCGGATTTCTGGCCGCTTGCGATGGCGCGCGCGCTCGACGACGCGCTGCTGCACCTGCGGTTCAACGAGCCGGAGCTCGGGCTGCTGGTGCTGCGCACCGAGGGCGAGGCCGCGCGCGTGCTGGAAGCCGACGCGCTGCTCGCGCGCCACGCGGACGACTGGCTGGTGCGGGAGATTCTTCTGTACCTCAAGCGGGTGTTTTCGCGCCTCGACCTCACCGCGCGCAGCGTCATCGCGCTGATCGAGCCGGGATCGTGCTTCGCCGGCACGCTCGCCGAACTGGTGTTCGCGGCCGATCGGGCGGTCGCGCACGAGGATGCGGCGGTCGCGGTCGGGGCGCTCAATTTCGGCCGCTATCCGATGGCGAACGGGCTGACGCGGCTGGCCACGCGGTTCCTCGGCGAACCGGAGAGCGTGGCACGCGCGGAGGCGCGGATCGGCGCCGCGATCCCGGGCGCGGAGGCTGCCGATCTCGGGCTGGTGACGATCGTCACCGAGGCGATCGACTGGGACGACGAGGTGCGCATGATGCTGGAGGAGCGCGCCAGCTTCTCGCCCGACGCGCTGACCGCGATGGAGGCCAATCTGCGCTTTGCCGGGCCGGAGACGATGGAGACGCGCATCTTCGGCCGCCTCACCGCCTGGCAGAACTGGGTGTTCCAGCGGCCGAACGCGGTTGGCGAGGAGGGTGCGCTGCACCGCTACGGCAGCGGCGTCAGGGCGCGCTTCGATTGGGGACGCGTGTAGGGGAGGCAAGCATGCCGGATGGCATGGCGGTCGATTACGACGGCCTGATCCCGAACAATGTGGGCCTGCGCGACGACGCGCGGGTGCGGCGCGCGCTGGAGACGTGGCATCCGGGCTACGTCGACTGGTGGCGCGACATGGGACCCGTGGGGTTCCAGCAGAGCCTCGTCTATCTCCGCACCGCGATCGGCGTCGATCCCGAGGGCTGGGCGCAGTTCGATTACGTGCGGATGCCGGACTACAAATGGGGAATTCTCCTGGCCCCTGCCGTGGAAAACCGGAAAATTGCGTTCGGCGCGCACAAGGGCGAGGCCGCCTGGCAGGACGTGCCCGGCGAATATCGCGCGATGCTGCGCCGGCTGCTGGTGATCCAGGGCGATACCGAGCCCGCATCGGTCGAGCAGCAGCGGCACCTCGGCGCGACCGCGCCGTCGCTCTACGACATGCGCAACCTGTTTCAGGTGAATGTCGAGGAGGGGCGGCATCTCTGGGCGATGGTCTATCTGCTGCAGAAGTATTTCGGCCGCGACGGGCGGGAGGAAGCGCAGGACCTGCTGCGCCGCCGCTCGGGCGATGCCGACCAGCCGCGGATGCTGGGCGCGTTCAACGAGCGGACGCCCGACTGGCTGAGCTTCTTCATGTTCACGACCTTCACCGACCGCGACGGCAAGATGCAGCTCGCATCGCTCGCGCAGTCGGGCTTCGATCCGTTGAGCCGCACCTGCCGGTTCATGCTGACCGAGGAAGCGCACCACATGTTCGTGGGCGAGACGGGGGTCGCGCGCATCGTCGAGCGCACCTGCGAGGCGATGCGGGATGCCGGGATCGACGATCCGAGCGACATCGAGCGGGTGCGGGCGCTCGGGGTGATCGACCTGCCGACAATTCAGAAGAAGATAAACCTGCATTTCTCGCTGACGCTCGATCTGTTCGGACGCGAGATCAGCAGCAACGCGGCGAGCGCGTTCAGCGCCAGCCTCAAGGGCCGCTACCGCGAGGAGAAGATCGCCGACGATCATCGGCTGCTCGATGCGACGTACCCGGTGCTGCGGCTGCGCGACGGGGCGATCGTGTCGGAGGACGTCGCGGCGCTGTCGGCGCTGAACATGCGGCTGCGCGACGATTATCTCGACGATTGCAACGGTGGCGTCGGGCGCTGGAACCGGGTGATCGCTCGCGCGGGGTTTGAATTCGCGCTGCGGCTGCCGCATGTCGCGTTCAACCGGCGGATCGGCGAGTTTTCGCCGGTCGAGGCCGATCCGGAGGGGCGGCTGATGGGCGCCGATGCGTGGGCACAGCGGCAGGCGGCGTTCCTGCCTTCGGCCGAGGACAACGACTATCTCGGGAGCCTGATGCAGCCGATGCGCGAGCCGGGCGCGTTTGCGGGGTGGATCGCACCGCCGAAGACGGGGATCGACAACCGGCCGGGAGATTTCGAGTACGT
>DATAYA010000364.1:0-15444 GCA_036272815.1 Acetobacteraceae bacterium | reverse complement strand
CGCGGGCTGCCGCGCGGCCTGCGCGAGATGAACGACTATGGCTTGCACACCGATGCCTTCATCAATGCCGCCGGCGAGCGGCACTGGGTCAAGTTCCACTTCAACACCATGCAGGGCTTCCATTCCTGCATGACGACGACGCCGGGAAGCCGATCGGCGAGCACCGCGAGAGCGACCAGCGCGACCAATTATCTCGCGCAGGTCGAGCAGGCTTCAAGGAACCGCCGCTCAAGGTCTCGGGCGATGCGGACCGCTACAACCACCGCGGCGGCGTTGACGCCGCCGCCGCGTCCCGGCATGGCCGGCGCATGAAGATCGCCGCCGTGCTGGTCGCCGCCGGATCGGGCAGTCGATTCGGCGAGGCGACGCCCAAGCAATTCCTCTCCGTCGCCGGCCGCCCGGTCGCCCGCTGGGCGGCCGAGGCGCTGGTGCCGCATGTGGCGCTGCTGCAACCGGTCGGCGACACGGCGGCGCTCGCCGCGTGCCTCGCCGGGCTGGAGCACCTGCCCCCGGTCGCGGGCGGCGCCACGCGGCAGGCGAGCGTGCGGGCCGGGCTGGAGGCGCTGGCGCCGCACGCGCCGGACGTGGTGCTGGTCCATGACGCGGCCCGGCCGTTCATTCCGCCGGGCACGATCGCGGCCCTGCTCGCCGCCCTGGACGGCGCCGAGGGGGACGGCGCCGAGGGCGCGATCCCGGCCGTGCCGGTCGCCGACACGCTCAAGCGCGCCGAGGCCGGCCGCATCGTCGGCGCTGTCTCCCGCGACGGCCTGGTCCGCGCCCAGACGCCGCAGGCCTTCCTGTTCCCGCGCCTGCTCGCACTGCACCGCGCCGCCGGCCCCGGTGCGACTGACGACGCGGCGCTGGCCGAGGCGGCCGGACTGGCGGTGGCACTGGTCCCCGGCGCCGAGGACAACGTGAAGATAACCTACCCCGAGGATCTGCGCCGGATGGAGCGCGTGCTGCTGCCGACGCTGGTGCCGCGCTGCGGAACCGGCTTCGACGTCCATGCCTTCGCGCCCGGCCGCGCGCTCGTGCTATGCGGCGTTGAAATCAGCCACGACCGCGGCCTCGCCGGCCATTCCGATGCGGATGTCGGCATCCATGCGCTGTGCGACGCGATCTACGGCGCGCTCGCCGAGGGCGACATCGGCCGCCATTTCCCGCCCGCCGAGGCGGCGTGGAAGGACGCCGACAGCGCCCGCTTCCTGCGCCACGCCGCCGGCCGCATCGCCGGCCGGGGCGGTATCCTCACCGCCGCCGACGTCACCCTGATCTGCGAGCGGCCCAAGATCACGCCGCACGCGGACGCGATGCGCACACGACTAGCGGCGCTGCTCGAGGTCGCGCCCGGCGCGGTTTCGGTGAAGGCCACAACGACGGAACGGCTGGGTTTTGCCGGACGCGGCGAGGGAATCGCCGCGCAGGCGATAGTTACAATACTTATTCCGCTTGCGACGCGTATTGGCTCATAGCGAGGGTGAATTATTTAGCCGCGATTGATCGCTTGCGCTTGTCGAACCATCCGGTATTCCACACGTAGATGCGACCGGAGGTCGCGAGCATGCGCTTGACTGTCGCATTTATGATGCTCGGGGTGGCTGCACCGCTGCTCGGCGGCTGCGTCGTGGCGACCACGCCGCCTCCGTACCCGCCGGTACCCACCCCGCTTGCCGAGACCGTTCCGCTGCCGCCAGTTTCGGAGACGGCGCTGGTGTGGCAGCCGGGCCATTGGGACTGGACCGGCACGGCCTATGTCTGGGCGCCCGGCCGCTACGTGCCGCGCGGCAACCACGGCCGCCTTTGGCAGAACGGGTACTGGCAGTTCGTCAATGGCGGCTACGCCTGGGTGCCGGGACACTGGATCATGACCGCCGGCGCGACGGTTATCCCATGACGCACCCAGAGATCCGCGACCTTGCCGCGAATGCGAAGCCTCTGACGGCACGCCGTGTGCTGGTGGTTGAGGACGAGCTGATGATCGCGATGCTCATCGAGGGGGCGCTGCAGCAGGCCGGCTGCGAGGTGATCGGCCCGCTCGTGCGTCTCGGGCCGGCGCTGACGGCGGCGACGGAGGGTGCGCTCGATATCGCCGTGCTGGACAGGGACCTCGCCGGCGAAGACACGCGCCCGGTGGCCGAGACGCTGGAGGCGCGCGGTGTTCCGTTCGTGTTCCTGACCGGCTATGGCACCGACAGTCTGCCGCCCGACAAGCCGCACTGGCGCGCGCTCGGCAAGCCGTTCCGGACGCAGACGCTGATCGCCGCGCTGACGGCGATGGTGGCACCGGCGCCCCAACCTTTGCCGTACCGGTAGGCTGCGCGCGGCTACGTGCCGCCCGCTCTATGTCCCGGTGGCCAGCGCCCGCTTCGCGACCGCCGCCATCCACCCGGAGGCGGCCGGCAGGATCGCGGCGTTGAAGTCGTAGCCGGGGTTGTGCAGCCCGCGCCCGTCCTCGGCCGAGCCGTTGCCGATCCAGACGAAGGCGCCGGGCTTCTCCTGCAGGTACCAGCCGAAATCCTCGCCTGCCATGCTCGGCGGCAGGTCGCGGCGCAGCGCCAGGCCGGCCGCCCCGGCCGCCTCCGCCGCGATCGCGGCCTCCGCTTCGGTGTTCGCCGTGACCGTCGCGAGGCGCGGAATCGCGACCTCCGCGGTCATGTCGAAGGCCGCCGCGATGCCCACGCTGATGCGCCGGATCGCCGCTTCCACGGTGTCGCCCACGTCACGGCGATGGGTGCGGAAGGTGCCGCGCATCGTCACCTCGCGCGGGATCTGGTTCGCCGCCTCGCCGGTCTGCATGGTGCACATCGAGAGTACCGCCGATTGCAGCGGATCGACGTTGCGCGACACCACCGATTGCAGCGCCACCAGCAGGTGCGCCGCGGCCAGCATCGGATCGCGCCCCTGGTGCGGCATCGCGGCGTGGGCGGCGTGGCCGATCAGCCGGATCTCGATCCTCGCACCGGCTGCCATCACCGGCCCGTCATGCACGGCGACGGTGCCCGCCTCCATCCCCGGCCAGTTGTGCATCCCGAAGATGCGCTCCATCGGAAACCGCACGAACAGCCCGTCGGCGAGCATCGCGCGGGCGCCGCCCAGGCCCTCCTCCGCCGGCTGGAACACGAGATGGACGGTGCCGCTCCAGTCCGGATCGTCACGCAGCAGGGCCGCCGCGCCGAGCAGGCTGGTGGTGTGCCCGTCATGGCCGCAGGCATGCATCACGCCGGGGTTCACCGACGCGTAAGGCAGGCCGGTCTCCTCCGCGATCGGCAGCGCGTCCATGTCGGCGCGCACGCCGACCGCCCGGTTGGAGCTGCCGCGCGCGAGGGTCGCGACGACGCCGGTGCCGCCCACGCCGGCGACGAAGGGGATGCCGAGTTCGGCGAGCTTCGCCTGCACGAAGGCGCTGGTCGCGTGCTCCTGCCGCCCGAGTTCGGGATGCGCGTGCAGGTGCCGGCGCCAGGCGGTCAGTGTCGCGGCGAGTTCGGGTGACATGCGGCCTCCGTGCAGGGATGGTCGCGCATCATGGCAGTGGCCGGCGGCGGCGGCGAGGGATCACGCAAGCCGGATCACGCCGGTTCCGGATCGACCTCCATCCCGCCCGCGGCGGCCGCGGCCAGCCCGCCGCCGCGGTGCAACGGCAGGCGCACGAGATACGTCGTGCCGCCATCCTCGCTCACCTGCAGCGTGGCGCCGAGCTGGCGGGCGAAGCCACGGATGAGCTGCAGGCCGAGCCCGTCGCGCGGGCCGGTCTCGGTCTCGGCAGAGCCCGCCGGGATGCCCACGCCGTCGTCGCGGATCAGCAGCTCCGCCATATCCGTCGCAGCCGTCAGCCGCACCGAGACGTGGCCGGAGCGCCCGTCGGGGAATGCGTATTTCAGCGCGTTGCTGACCGCCTCGGTGACGATCAGCGCCAGCGGCACCGCCTGGTCGCTGGACAGACGCAGGGCCGGGGCTGCGATGTCGAGCGTGATCCGCCGGCCACGCTGCTCGCCCATCGCCTGGAACAGCTGGCCGCACAGCTCCTCCAGGAAGCCCTTCATGTTGATCGCGTGCAGCTCGCTCTGCGTGTAGAGGTGGCGGTGCAGCGTCGCCAGCGCGCGCACCCGGTCGCGGGCGGACTGGAACTCGGCGCGGGCGGCGGGCTGGCGGATGCGGTTCGCCTGGAGGTTGAGCAGCGACGCGACGATCTGCAAATTGTTCTTCACGCGGTGATGGATTTCCTGGATCAGCAGCTCCTGCTGGTCGGTCGCCACCCGCAACTGCTGCTCGCGTTCGGCGATCGCGGCGGTCGCACTCTCGAGCGCGGTCGCCAGCACGCGGATCTCGCGCGGCAGGGCGGCCACCTGTCCGGCGTCGAACGGGCCACCGGCGCGCCAGCGGCCGAGCGCGCGGCCGAGCCGGGCGAGCGGCGCCACCACCGCCTGCGCCGCGCCCAGCGCGCCGATGACAAGGCCGGCCAGCAGCATTGCCCCGACCTCGACGATGCGGCCGCCCAGCAAACTCATGCCGTTGGCGTCGTCGGGCACCACCGTTCCTGCCACCAGCAGACCGCCGCCGGCCACCTTCGTGGCACTCAGCCAAGCTGCTCGCCGCGGTCCGCCCGCAGGCGGACCAAGCGCCTGCTGCACCGGGGTCCCAAGACTTGCCGCCAGCGCCCGCCGGTCGGCGGCCGAGGGCGCCGGCCAGCCGGCCTCCGCCGGGCCGAGGGTCATCACCGTGCCGTCCGGCAGCACCAGCCAGAGCGCCTGCATCTCCCCCATTGCCCCGACCGGCGCCCCGGCCGGCGGGGCAAGCCAGCCGTCCCGCAGCGACGCTGCCAGCAGCGCCGGCCGCCGGTCGGCGAGCTGCATTCGGCGGCCCGCGACCAGCAGACCCGGGCCGACCGGTTGCAACGCGAATCCCGACCCGCCCGGAGGCGCGAGCGCGTGCGCGAGCGGGGCGACGGCGCCGGGAAGGATGTCGCTGCCCGGCGCCATGCAGTCCGGCGTGCCGTCCACCACCCGCGCAAGCCCGCTGAAGCGGCCGCCGCTCGCCGCCATCGCCTGCGCCAGCGCCTGGCTGCACGCGCCTCCTCCCGCGCCCCGCACGGCGGGCAGCGCCGCGACGTCGATCAGGCTGCGGTCGAGGAATGTGGCATCGGATTGCGCCCGCGCCAGCAGCGCCGCCGATGCGGACCAGGCCTGTTGCCGGGCCAGCGCCCGCGCGAGCTGATGGTTGCGCAGCGCTATGACGCAGGCCAGCACCGTGATCGGCAGCAGCGCGAGGCAGACCAGTCCCAGGACGCGCGTCAGAAGGCCATTTGAAAGACGCAGCCGGCGGGCCGGCACGGCGGAGGCGGCCTCCGGCGGCCGGCTCTGCTCAGCGTCCGCCGGTGGGTCGGGGGCCGCCGCCAGAGCTGCCACTTGAACCTCCGCCTGGGCCGGGCTCCGGGCCGGGCGCATCGGCCCCCTGGCCGCTTCCGCCTTCGCGGTCATCTTCGATCAGCCGGAGCAACTCATCGGGGATCGGCTCCCGCGCGACGTCGTCAAACAGCTTGTGGAGGCCCCGCTGCAGCCACAGGTCGAACGCCGCATCCCCCTTCTTGCGTGGGGTCTTGGGGTCCGTCCTCCTGGGCTGCTGCGTCATGGGTTCGTGCTTCATGCCCCACGGCCCGACTCGCCGGCCGCCCCAACCAGTTGCGTTGCAACAGCATAGCGCACGCCGGCAGGTTTTTTACGAGTCGGAAGTCACGGCGTTGTCGGCGGCCGCCAGGCGGGCGCGGGCGACCAGGTCGCGGGCCGCGCGGACCGCTGTCTGGTTGCCAAGCCGGCCGACGCGGCCATCATTGTGCTCGCCGAGCAGCCACGCCTCGAGCTGGCGGCGAGCGCGGAAGACGCGGCTCTTGGCGGTGCCGACGGCGCAGCCGGTCTGCTCGGCCAGCGCCTCGTAGCTCAGGCCGTGGACGACGACCATCACCAGCGCCTCGCGCTGATCGGCCGGCAGCCGGTCCATCGCGGTGCCGAGTTCCTTCAGCGCCAAGCGATCCTCGTGCGGCGCCTCGCAGGCGAAGGCCGAGGCGGGCACGTCCTCGATGTCGGCGGTGTCACGCTGCTTGCGGAGGTTGGAGATGAAGCGGTTGCGCAGGATGCGGTGCATCCAGGCCGGGAAGTTGGTGCCGGGAATGAAGCTGGTCTGGGCGGAAAGCGCGTTGCAGACGGAGTCCTGGACGAGATCCTCGGCGGCGGCCCGATTGCGGGTCAGCGCCAGGGCCTGCACGCGGAGCTTGGGAAGGATCGCGATAAGCTGGTCGTGAAAAGTCGGCTTCATCGGGGTTAGTCTCCCAGGTCTTGTTCGCGGTTTCGGGTGTTTCGCCCGGTATTCGATCGGTGTTTTTTCGTCCGTATTCGAAGCGACAATGACGGACTGCGACGGATGGTTGCGGCGCTCCGGTAACAGGCACGCGAGCAAGGGTGACGGGGTGGAAGCTTGAAGTCTGCTCCCGAAGTCGGGGGCGCTTTGGGGAGGGGGCCGCTTTGAAACGCACGACCGTGCGGCGCGTTCGTCATAGCGTGTAAATCCGTATCGATCGGGAGTGGAAACCCTCTGGTGGCAGTTTCGGGCGCCTGCTCACGCATGGTCCGGCTCGGCGGTGGGCGGCTCGACGAGGGCTGCGAGCTGGCGCCGCGCCCGCGAGACGCGCGCCTTCATCGTGCCGACCGGCACGCCGCAGATCGCGGCCGCCTCCTCGTAGGTGAGTTCCTGCGCGCCGACCAGGATCAGTGCCTCGCGCAGGCTTGGCGGCAAGGTCCGAAACTGGGCGGCGAGGTCGGCAAGGTCGGTCTCGTGCGGCTGGTGCGCCGCGACCGAGGAGTCCGGCGTCTGCTGCGCTATCGCCGCGCGCTCCCGCCGGCGGCGCCGTGCCTGCTCGTAGAACACGTTGCGCAGGATCGTGAACAGCCAGGCGCGGACGCTGGTGCCGGGCTGGAACTGTGCCAGGCTGCGCAGCGCCCGCAGCACCGCCTCCTGCACCAGATCGTCGGCCTCCGAGCGGTCTCGTGCAAGAAAACGTGCGAGGCCGCGCAACTGCGGCAGCAACATCGCCACCTCGCGCCGCAGGTCGGTTTCCGCTATTGCCTGTTGCTCAACCATGTCCCGCGGTTCCGTCGCCGGCCGATCCGGCCTGTCCTCAACCGCGTGCAACAAGGGTGCGTTCGATGACCAGCCCGCATCGCGAAGACCTGATCCGCGCGCTGCCCTATGTCCGACGATACGCCCGGGCGCTCACCGGCAGCCAGCCCCGCGGTGACAGCCTCGTCGCCGAGAGCCTGCGCGCCATGCTGGATGCCACGCTGCCCAATGCCGACCCCAATGCCGACCGGGGCATCGACCCGCGCCACGCACTCTATCGTCACGTCACCCAGCGCTTCGACGCCGGCGCAGGCGCCGCCGCGGTCCCGCGCGGGCTTTCGACGAAGCAGCGGCAGTTGCTGCTGCTGACCGCGCTCGAGGAGATGCCGATCGAGATCGCGGCGCGGATCGTGGCGCTGGACCTCGACGACGCCAGCGTCCAGCTCGCCGAGGCGCGCGAGCGGCTGCGCAGCTCGGCCGCGACCGACGTGCTCATCATCGAGGACGAGCCGATCATCGCGATGGACATCGAGGAGCTGGTGCAGAGCTGCGGCCACCGCGTCGTCGGCGTCGCGTCCAGCGAGGGCGAGGCGGTTGCGATGGCCGAGCGCACACGCCCCGGCCTGATCCTCGCCGACATCAATCTCGGCCACGGCGGCGACGGCACCAGCGCGGTCGCGCGCATCACCCGCAACCGCCACGCGCCGGTGATCTTCGTCACCGCCTATCCCGAGCGGCTGCTGACCGGGGAGGCGCTGGAGCCGGCCTTCGTCATCACCAAGCCGTTCGAGCCGCTGACCCTCGCGATCGCGACCTATCAGGCGGTGACCGGCGGGGTGCGGCTGGAATGACATTTCCGCTCGCGGCGGGAGAACGGTTCAGCGCCGAATAATTCCCCAGCGGGGGCAACCTCTCGCGGTCGTGGGGCGCTTTGATCCGGCGCCTCGGCGTCCGGGACCTCAGTGTCCGGCGCTTCAGCGATCGTGCGGCACGATTGGGAGACGGGTTCCGGTGGAGGCACGCGAGATCGGGACTGCCCCGCGCATCTACGCCCTGGA
This sequence comes from Acetobacteraceae bacterium, assembly GCA_036272815.1. Taxonomy (GTDB): domain Bacteria; phylum Pseudomonadota; class Alphaproteobacteria; order Acetobacterales; family Acetobacteraceae; genus DATAYA01. The sequence goes on along the minus strand of DATAYA010000364.1, from coordinate 7,279 downwards.
TATCGGTCTTGCCGGTGGCCTCGACGGCATCGGGCCCTGGCTCGAGCACGCGGCGGCCCTCGGCTTCGATCATGTGCTGCTCCCCTCCCCCTTCGCGCGCGCACCGGGCGCCGGTGACGGCGACGCCGCCCTGCTGCGCGACGACACCGTGCTCGATCCCTCGTTCGGCGAGGGCGAGGCGGCCGGGCGGCTCGCGTCGGTCGCGGCCGAGGCGCGCCGGCATGGGCTCGGCGTGCTGCTCGACGTGGTGCTCGACCGGATCGCGGCCGACGGTCCGCTCGCCGCCGCCGCCGAGGCGGTGTTTGCGCCGCCGGATCGCGGCGCCCTGCCCGACCCACGGCGTCCGGTGGAGCGCGACGACGCGGCGCTGGCCCGGCTCGGCGGCGCCGAGCTGGCCGGGCGCGCGGGCATCTGGTGGGGCGGCCGGATCGCCGCCTGGCGCGGCCTCGGGCTTGCGGGCGCCCGCCTGCTCGGGCTGGCGCGCGTGCCCGGCCCGTCGCTCGCGCCGCTGCTGGGAGCGCTCCGCCGCGCCTGCCCAGGTGCCACACTGATCGGCTGGACGCCGGGGATCGACTGGCAGGCGGCCGAAGGGCTCGCCGGAGGCACGCTGGACGGCGTGGTGCCGTCGCTGCCGTGGTGGAACTGGCGCGACGAATGGCTGTGGCGCGAACTGGAACTGCTGCGCCCGGCGGGGCGGCTGATCGGCTGCCCCGAGGCGCCCGGCGGTCGCCGGCGCCTTGCCGCCGAGGCGGGCGACCCGGCGGCGCGCGAACGGCTGCTGCGCCGCGCCTTTGCCTTCGCCGCCGCGATCGCGCCCGGCCTGCTGCTGCCGATGGGCTTCGAGTTCGGCCTGACCGGCGCCGAGAAGCCTGCTGCCGCCGCCCCGGACGATGTGCGCGCGGCCGCCGCCTTCGATCTCGGCGAGACGATCGCAGAGACCAATGCCGCGACCCGCGACTGCGCGCCGCTGCGCGGCGATGCGCCGGGCCGCCCGCTCTCCGGCCCCGGGGCGCCGGTGCTGGCCGTGCTGCGCGCCGAGGCCGCCGACCCGCGGCGCGGCGAGCGTGCGGCGCTGCTGCTCGTCAATGCCGATCTGCAGCACCGTCACGCAGTGGCCCTGCCGGAGGTGCTGACGGCGGTCGGCGGCGCGCTGGCCGGCTTCGCGCCGCTGCTGCCGGACGCGGGCGAGGCGCTCTCGCCGGTGGGCGAGCTGGTGCTGGCGCCGGGCGAGACGCGGCTCTACGCCGCCGCCGCACCGGCCCCGGACGTCGCCGAACCGGCGCCGCTCGACCGCGCCGGCGCGTGTGCCGCCGCCGCGGCGCCGCGGATCGGCGTCGAGGACATCACGCCGCGCGTCGATGGCGGCGCCTTCGCCGCCAAGCGCGTGCTGGGCGACGCCGTCGCGGTCGAGGCGGACGTGATCACCGACGGCCACGACATGCTTGGCGTCGCCCTGCTCTGGCGCGGGCCGGAGGAGGAGGCGTGGCAGCGGACACGGATGCGGCCGCTCGGCAACGACCGCTGGCGGGCGCGATTCCCGCTCAACCGGCTCGGGCGGCACGAGTTCACCATCGAGGCCTGGCGCGACCGCTTTGCGAGTTTTCGCGACGAGCTGGCGAAGAAGCACGCGGCCGGCGTGCCGACGGAGCTCGAGGTGGCCGAGGGCTGCGCGCTGGTCGAGGCCGCCGCGTCCCGCCACGCGCCGGTGGCGGACTTGCGCGACCGGCTGGCGGCGGCACCGCTCGACGTGCAGCGCGCCGTCCTGCTCGACGAGGCGACGGCGGCTTTGATGGCGGAGGCGGACGACCGGCCGTTCGCCGTCCGTCATGCGCCGGCGCTGGCGGTGGAGGCCGACCGCGCCGCCGCGCGCTTCGCGAGCTGGTACGAAGCCTTCCCGCGCTCGATGAGCGACGATCCGGCGCGGCACGGCACCTTCGACGACGTGATCCGGCATCTGCCGCGCATCCGCGACATGGGTTTCGACGTGCTGTATTTCCCGCCGTTGAGCCCGATCGGCCGCATCAACCGCAAGGGCCGCAACAACGCGCTGAAGGCCGCCCCCGGCGATCCCGGCAGCCCCTATGCGATCGGCGCCGCCGAGGGCGGGCATGACGCGATCCATCCCGAACTCGGCAGCCTCGACGATTTCCGCCGCCTGATTGCCGCAGCGCAGCGGGCCGACCTGGAGATCGCGATCGACTTCGCGATCCAGTGCGCGCCCGACCATCCGTGGCTCACCGAGCACAAAGGCTGGTTCAACTGGCGGCCGGACGGCTCGCTGCGCTACGCGGAGAACCCGCCGAAGAAATACGAGGACATCGTCAACGTCGATTTCTACACCCAAGACGCGGTGCCGGATCTGTGGCTGGCGCTGGCCGAGGTGGTGCTGTTCTGGGCGGCGCAGGGAGTGCGCATCTTCCGCGTCGACAACCCGCACACCAAGCCGCTGCCGTTCTGGGAGTGGCTGATCCGCGAGGTGCGCGCGCGCCACCCGGACGCCATTTTCCTGGCCGAGGCGTTCACCCGGCCGAAGCTGATGTACCGGCTGGCCAAGCTCGGCTTCACCCAGTCCTACACCTATTTCACCTGGCGCAACACCAAGCGCGAGCTGACGGAGTATTTCACCGAGCTTTCGACCGAGGCACCGCGGGAGTTCTTCCGGCCGAACCTGTTCGTCAACACGCCCGACATCAATCCGTTCTTCTTGCAGCAATCCGGCCGGCCCGGTTTCCTGATCCGGGCAGCACTGGCGGCGACGCTGTCCGGGCTCTGGGGGGTCTATAACGGCTTCGAGCTGTGCGAGGCGGCCGCCCTGCCCGGCCGCGAGGAATATTCCGACAGCGAAAAATACCAGCTCCGCGCCTGGGACTGGCAGCGACCGGGCAACATCCGCGCCGAGATCACGCAGCTCAACCGCATCCGCCGCGCCAATCCCGCGTTGCAATCGCATCTGGGGGTGAGTTTCATGGCCGCCGACAACGCGGCGATCCTGTTCTACGAGCGCACGACGGAGGATCGCTCGAACGTGGTGCTGGTCGCGGTCAACCTCGACCCCCACGCCGCCCAGGAGGCGGAGATCGAGCTGCCGCTGTGGAAATGGCAGCTGCCGGATACGGCATCCGTCGAGGCGGAGGATCTGACGACGGACGCCCGCTTCGTCTGGACCGGCAAGCAGCAGCGTATCAGACTGCCGGCGGAACGGCCTTATGCGATCTGGCGCGTGCGGCCTCCCGGCTGAATGCGCCTTTGTCCCGATCGATCACATTGAGCGAGAGATGACGAAGATACATCGCCTGCGGCCGGCCGAGGATCCGCTCTGGTATCAGGACGCGGTCATCTACCAGCTTCACATCAAGTCTTTTTTCGACGGCGACAATGATGGCGTCGGCGATTTCTGCGGGCTGCTGCAGAAGCTCGACTACATCGCCGAGCTTGGCGTGACCGCGATCTGGCTGCTGCCCTTCTATCCCTCGCCGCGGCGCGACGACGGCTACGACATCGCCGACTACCGCGGCGTGCATCCCGAATACGGCACGCTCGCCGAGGTGCGCCGCTTCATCAACGAGGCGCATGCTCGCGGCCTGCGCGTCATCACCGAGCTGGTCATCAACCACACCTCCGACCAGCACCCCTGGTTCCAGCGTGCCCGGCGCGCGAAGCCCGGCTCGGCGGCACGCAATTTCTACGTCTGGTCCGATACCGACACGGCCTATGCCGGCACGCGCGTCATCTTCGTCGACACCGAAAAATCGAACTGGACCTGGGACGAGGAAGCGAAAGCCTATTACTGGCACCGCTTCTACGACCACCAGCCGGACCTCAACTTCGACCACCCGATGGTGATGCGGGAAGTGCTGTCGATCATGCGGTTCTGGCTCGACCTCGGCATCGACGGGCTGCGGCTCGACGCCGTGCCGTACCTGGTCGAGCGCGAGGGCACCAGCAACGAGAACCTGCCGGAGACGCACGCGATCCTGCGCCGCATCCGCGCCGAGATGGACCGCCACGCGCCGGGACGGATGCTGCTGGCAGAGGCGAACCAGTGGCCGGAGGACGCGCAGCAGTATTTCGGCGAGGGCGACGAATGCCACATGGCATTCCATTTCCCCCTGATGCCGCGGATGTACATGGCGATCGCGCGCGAGGATCGGTTTCCGATCACCGACATCATGCGTCAGACCCCGGCGATCCCCGAGAGCTGCCAGTGGGCCATCTTCCTGCGCAACCACGATGAACTCACGCTGGAGATGGTCACCTCGTCGGAGCGCGACTATTTATGGGAGACTTATGCGTCGGACCGCCGGGCGCGGATCAATCTCGGCATCCGCCGCCGGCTCTCGCCGCTGCTGGAGCGCGACCGGCGGCGGATCGAGCTGATGAACGGGCTGCTGCTCTCCATGCCCGGCACGCCGGTGATCTATTACGGCGACGAGATCGGCATGGGCGACAACATCCATCTCGGCGACCGCGACGGCGTGCGCACGCCGATGCAGTGGTCGATCGACCGCAACGGCGGCTTCTCCCGCGCCGATCCGGCAAGCCTCGTGCTGCCGCCGATCATGGACCCGATATACGGGTTCTACGCCGTCAACGTGGAGGCGCAGGCGGCCGACCCGCACAGCCTGCTCAACTGGACGCGGCGGATGCTCGCGGTGCGCAAGCGGTTTCGCGCATTCGGGCGGGGGTCGCAGCGCTTTCTCTATCCGGCAAACCGCAAGGTGCTCGCCTTCCTTCGCGAGCTGCCCGGCAGCGACGCCTCGGACGAGACCATCCTCTGCGTCAGCAACCTGTCGCGCACGGCGCAGGCGGTGGAGCTTGATCTCGCCTCCTATGCGGGCCGGGTGCCGGTCGACATCGTCGGCGGCTCGGTGTTCCCGCGGGTCGGCCAGCTCACCTATCTGCTGACGCTGCCGCCCTATGGCTCGTTCTGGTTCCAGCTCGCGGCGGAGACGCAGGTTCCGTCCTGGCACCAGCCGGCACCCGAGGCGCTGCCGGAGTTCATCACCCTGGTGGTGCGGCGCGAGCTTGCCGAAGTGCTCTCCGGCCCGGCGCGGGGCCTGCTGGAGACCGAGGTGCTGCCCGAATACCTGCCCAAGCGCCGCTGGTTCGCGGCCAAGGGCGAGCGCCTGCTCGGGACCCGCATCGCCTACGCCGTGCCGGTGCCGGACCAGCCGGTGATCCTGGCCGAGATCGAGGCGCATGTCGGCGAGCGCCGTGAGCGCTACGTGCTGCCGATGGGCCTTGCCTGGGAGGATGAGGCGCTCGACCCGCTGGTGCAGCCGCTGGCGCTGGCGCGCATCCGGCGCGGCGCGCGGGTGGGCTTCCTCACCGATGCCTTCACGCTCGATCCGATGGTGCGCGCCTGGATCGGCGCGCTCCGCGGCCGCGTCAGCGTCGATCTCGAGGACGGCGAGGGCCGCGTCGAGTTCCGCCCGACCACGCTCATGGATGGGTTCAAGGTTGCTCACCACGCGCCGATCCGGCGCTTCTCCGCCGAGCAGTCGAACAGCTCGCTGGTGCTCGACGACCGGCTGGTGCTGAAGATCGTCCGCCGCGTCGCCGCCGGCATCCATCCCGAGGGCGAGATGACGCGCCATCTGACGGAGCGCGGCTTCGGCAATACCGCGCCGCTCTATGGCGAGGTGGTGCGGGTGGGTGCCGACGGCACGCCGCACACGATCGGCCTGGCGCAGGGTTTCGTGCGCAACCAGGGCGACGGCTGGACCTGGACACTCGACTTCCTCGCCCGCAGCGTCGAGGAGCGCGCGGTCACCGGCGAGACCGATGGCGAGGACGGTGATCCGGGCGAGACTTTTTCCGAGTACGGCGGGTTTGCCGAGGCCATCGGACGGCGGCTGGCGGAGATGCACGCGCTGCTGGCCGAGCCGTCCGACGCGCCCGAATTCGCGCCGCTGCCGGCAGACGAGACGATCATGGACGGCTGGGCGGACAGCGCCGCGGCACAGTTCGATGCGGCACTCGCGGTGTTGCGCGGCATCCGCGTCTGGCCCGATCCGGAGACCGAGGCGGAGGCGGACCGGATCATCGCGAATGCGGATGCGCTGCGTGATGCGATGCGGCGCCTCGTGCACGGCGCCGAGGGAGCGCTTGCGACGCGCATCCACGGCGACTTCCATCTCGGACAGGTGCTGGTCGTGCAGGGCGACGCCTTCATCATCGACTTCGAGGGCGAGCCGGCGCGGCCGATGCAGGAGCGGCGGGCGAAGTCCTCGGGCTTGCGCGACCTGGCCGGGCTGCTGCGCTCGTTCGACTATGCGGCCGCCGCGGCGGCGCCGGGACGCACCGCGGTCTCCGAGACGGTGCAGGAGCGGCGGCTGCAACTGCTGCAGCGGTTCCGCGAGGACGCGGCGGCGGCGGCGCTGGCCGGCTATCGCGAGGTGCTGCACGCGGCGGCGCAGCCCTGGGTGGCGCAATCCGCCGAGGCGGCACTGCTCAATCTCTTCCTGATCGAGAAGGCCGCCTACGAGATCCGCTACGAGGCATCGAACCGGCCGGCATGGCTGCCGATTCCGCTGCGGGGCCTCGCCCGGATCGCCGACCGGCTGCTGGCACGGGAGCCGGTGGATGCCTGAGGACCTGCCTGATCCCGGCGCGATCGACGCCCTCGTCGAGGCGCGCCACGGCGATCCGTTCGCGCTGCTCGGCCCGCATCCGGCGCCGGGCGGCGTCGCGATTCGCGCCTTCCTGCCGCAGTCGGAGAGCGTCGAGGTCATCGCCGCCGAGACCGGCCTGCCGGTCGGCCGCCTCGCGCGCATCCATCCCGCCGGGTTCTGGACCGGCATCGTGCGGCAGCTTGCACCCTATCGGCTGCGCATCGCGGCCGGCGGCGAGGTGGTCGAGACCGAGGACCCGTATGCCTTCCCGCCGGTGCTGGGCGATCTTGACGTGTATCTGCTCGGCGAGGGCCGCCACCACGATTTCGCCCGCGCAATGGGCGCCCATGTCACCGAGATCGCCGGCGTGCGCGGCGTGCGCTTCGCGGTCTGGGCGCCGAATGCGCAGCGCGTCTCGGTGGTCGGCGACTTCAATGCGTGGGACGGGCGGCGCCATCCGATGCGGCTGCGCCACGGCGCCGGGGTCTGGGAGCTTTTCATCCCGCGCATCGGTCCCGGCACGATCTACAAATACGAAATCCGCGGCCCGCATGGCGAGATCCTGGTGAAGGCCGATCCGGTCGCGTGGGCGACCGAGATGCCGCCCGCGACCGCCTCGGTCGTCTACCAGTCCGACTACACCTGGGCCGACGACGAGTGGCTGG
>DATAYA010000363.1:0-17545 GCA_036272815.1 Acetobacteraceae bacterium | reverse complement strand
CATTGATGTCTCCGTCGGTTTGGCAAATGGCGTTCGCCTTTGATGGCCCGAGACGCGGTACCTGCGATCCGCGTCAGCAATCCAGCACGGCCGCGGTTCAGGCGCCGATCGGCACCATGAACTCCCACTTCGGCGCGAACGGTTCGGACACCCTGCGCACCGCGCGCTCGTATACTGCAACTGCATTCGTCGCGCGCAGGTGTCTTGCGCCGTCCGGCCCATCACGCAGCCAGAGATGCAACGGCGGATCGCAGTCGCTGGCCGTGGAGATGCCAGGCTCGGACAGCTCATTGCGCGGCTCAAGGCCGCGCGTCGGCAGCCAGCGCGATGCCGACGATGCGGCACATCAGGCGGCCTCGGTTGCATGCGTGGCCTCCAGCAGCGGCAAGGCTGCTGCGAGCGCTGCCTCCACGGTCAGGGCCGCAATCGGGGCGGCACCCTCCGGGCCTGGGGCGACGGCGAAGGCGGTGCGGCGGCCGGTTGGGGCATACTGGCTCGCCATGCTGGGGCCGAACAGGCCGAGTGTCGGCGCGCCGGCCGCGGCGGCGAGATGCATGAGGCCGCTGTCATTGCCGATGAACAGCCTGCAACGAGCGAGGCAGGCGGCGGCCTCCGGCAGCGACAGCCGCCCGGCGAGGTCGATCGCGGCGGGGAGGGCGGCGAGCACGGGTCCCGCGAGTGCCCGCTCCGCCTCGCTGGGGCCGGCGAACACGGCGGCGCGCGCACCGGGGAGAGGACCGGCCGCGAGGGCACGGAAGAGGGCCACGAAGCGCTCGGCCGGCCAGACCTTGCCGTCCCAGTTCGCCGTCGGGCCGAGACCGATGACCGGGCCGGAGGCGGCCAAGGTGCGGGCGGCGAGCGCCTCATCCTCGGGGGCGGTCCAGGCGACCGGCAGCGGCGGCGGGTTGAGACCGAGGACGGCGCCGATATGTCCGAGCCGGTGTCCCGTGCGCCGGCCACCGCGCATCACGAGGCGTTTGCGCGCCGGCAGGAGATACGTGAGCGCCGAACCGCGCAGATCGATCGCCAGATCCCATCGGGTGCAGGCGGCCCGGGCCCAGAGGCCTGGCCAGTGCAGGTCGAAGCGGCGCTTGTCGAAGACGAGCGTCGCGTCGCGCCTCGGCATCCGGTCGAACAGGCCGGCGGCGGCCGGCCCGCAGGCAACGGTGAACCGCGCCGCAGGGTGGGTGCGGAGGAGATGGTCGAGGAGGCCGGTGGTCAGGACCGCGTCGCCGATCCGGTTGGCGGTGATGAAGAGGATCTTCATGCGGCCGCCGGAGGTGCCGAGCGAAAGCGCTCTCGCGCGCGACGGGGGAGGGCCTTGGGCACGCCGCCTCGGTCATGCGGCCAGGCCATGATGGCTTCGTATGGCATCCCTGCCGCCTAGCACAGCACGCGGCATTCCGCGCCCCCGCTTGCCCGCGCGCGTCGCGCCGCCCACTTTCTCCTCCCATGAGCCGCCTCGCCCTGCTCCCGGACCGCGCCGTGCTCGCGATCGACGGCGAGGACCGCGTCGGTTTTCTGCAAGGTCTTGTCTCCAACGACGTGGCGGATGCCGCGCCCGGACGGGCGGTCTGGGCGGCGCTGCTGACGCCGCAGGGCAAGTACCTCGCTGATTTCTTCGTCCTGGCGGACGGCGAGCGGTTGCTGCTCGACTGCGACGCCGCGCAGGCGGCGATGCTGGCGCCGCGCCTCGCACGCTTCCGCCTGCGTTCGCGGGTCGCGATCGCGCCCGTCCCGCTCGCAGTCCATGCTGCCTGGGACGGCGTGCCGGACGAGGCCGCGATCATGGGGCCAGACCCGCGGCTGCCGCAGGCCGGTTTCCGCGTGCTGGCGGCGGCACCGCTGGCAGCCACCGCCGATGCCGCCGACTGGGACCGCCATCGCCTTGCCCTCGGCCTGCCCGAGCCGCGCGACCTGGAGCCTGAGAAATCCGTGCTGCTGGAGGCCGGCTTCGACGAGTTGCACGGCGTGTCCTGGGCCAAGGGTTGCTACATGGGCCAGGAGTTGACCGCGCGCACCAAATACCGCGGTCTGGTCAAGCGCCGGCTCGTCCCGGTTTCAGTTTCGGGCCCATTGCCCCCGCCGGGAAGTGCGGTGACTGCTGCCGGCCGCGAGGTTGGCACGATGCGCTCGGGACGAGACGACCGGGGCATGGCGCTGCTGCGGATCGAGGCGATTGGCCAGGCGCTCGCCTGCGAGGCGGCAACACTCGCCGCGACAGTCCCGGACTGGATGCGCCTTCCCGAGCCGGCCGGATAGCGTGCGGCGCGTGCAAGTACCCTGCGCTAAAACGTGGCGGCGCGGCGCAGGCTGGCCAAGCCGTCCGGGTCAAAGGCGCTGGCACGCGATTCATTGGATGACCGGCCCGCGCCGTGTTCGATCGGTTCGCCGGCTCCGGGCCGCGCGGCGCCAGGACCGATCCGCCGCCGCCGACAGCATCAATCGGGCGTGCTATACCGCCCTCGACACGAGCGGCAAAACGGTCTGGTTTGGCTGCCCAAATTCGCCCAAGATCGGCACGCGTGACCGGGGACCGGCATGCCGCGCCGAACGCCGCCGCCGAAAAGGTTGCGCGTCGAGACCGTCAACCGCGTACTGCCGGAGTTCATGACTTAAGTGCCAACCGGGTTTTTCCCTTGCCTGTCAGGCGTGGCGAAGCAATCCTTCGGGCGTGACGCGGCGCCGTTCCCGGTGTTCTGGGGAGTGACCAAGACCTAGCATGTTCGCATACGCACTCCGGCGGATCGCCGCGACCATCCCGGTCATGGCCCTCGTGGCGCTGTTCGTCTTCAGTCTGCTCTATCTGGCACCGGGCGATCCCGCAGCGATCATCGCCGGCGATCAGGCGACACCGGCGCAGGTGGCGCACATCCGCGCCTCGCTCGGGCTCAACCAGCCGTTCCTGTTCCGCTTTGGCCATTGGGTGTGGCAGGTCCTGCACGGCAATCTCGGCCGCTCGATCTTCACCGACCTGCCGGTCACGCACATGATCGCGCAGCGGATCGAGCCGACGCTCTCGCTGATGGTGCTGACGCTCGTGCTCTCGATCTCGATCGCGATTCCGCTCGGGGTGTTGGCGGCTTGGAAGCAGGGAACGCTCATCGACCGCGCGGTGATGATGGTCGCGGTGCTGGGCTTCTCGGTGCCGGTGTTCGTCATCGGCTACGTGCTCGCCTACGTCTTCGCGCTGTGGCTGAACTTGCTGCCGGTGCAGGGCTTTGTGCCGATCAGCCAGGGGTTTTGGCCGTTCCTGAGCCATCTGATCCTGCCGGCATTCGCCCTCGGCCTGATCTACATCGCACTGATCGCGCGGATCACGCGCGCGACGATGTTGGAAGTGATGAGCCAAGATTACGTCCGCACCGCGCGCTCCAAGGGCGTCGGCCAGCGGTCGATCCTGTTCCTTCATGCTTTGAAGAATGCCGCGGTGCCGATCGTGACCGTCATTGGCATCGGCTTCGCCTTCCTGATCGGCGGCACCGTCGTCACCGAGAGCGTGTTCGCCATCCCCGGCGTCGGCCGGCTGACACTCGATGCGATCTTGCGGCGCGACTATCCGGTGATCCAGGGCATCGTGCTGCTGCTCAGTTTCCTGTATGTGCTGGTCAATCTGGTTGTCGACCTGAGCTACACCCTGTTCGACCCGAGGATCCGCTATTGAGCGCCTCCGCCCTCCCGCCCGACATGCTGCCGGCAGGCATCGCGCAAGCACCCGCCCTGCCCGACATCCTATCGGCGCCGCGTGCGCGCGGGCGGATCGCGACGGCAATCCGCCGGCATCCGGCCATTGTCGCGGGCGGCGTGCTGATCGGGGTCATGGTGTTCATCGCGATCTTCGCGCCCTGGCTCGGCACCACGGACCCGACCGCGATCCACCCGATCCAGCGCCTGCGTGACCCCTCACTTGTCCATCTGTTCGGCACCGACATGCTCGGCCGCGACATCTACTCGCGCACGATGTACGGCGCGCGCGTCTCGCTCGTGGTCGGCTCCCTCGTCGCAGTCGCATCATCAGTGCTCGGGCTTGCGATCGGGCTGCTCTCCGGCTTCGTGCGCTGGCTTGACGCCATACTCATGCGGATCATGGACGGGCTGATGGCGATCCCGGGCATCCTGCTCGCGATCGCCCTGATGGCGCTGAACGGCGGCTCGGTGGAGAACGTCATCATCGCGATTACCATCCCCAACGTGCCGCAGGTCGCGCGCCTGGTGCGCGGCATCGTGCTCAGCCTGCGCGAGCAGCCCTATGTCGAGGCGGCGGTCGCGGCTGGCACGCGGGTGCCGAAGATCATGGTGAAGCATATCCTGCCGAACACGCTGGCGCCGCTGATGGTGCAGGCGACCTATATCTGCGCCTCGGCAATGATCGCGGAGAGCATTCTTTCCTTCATCGGCGCCGGCACGCCGCCCACCGTTCCCTCCTGGGGCAACATCATGGCGGAAGGACGCGCGCTGTGGGAGATCAAGCCCTACATCGTCTTCTTTCCGGCATTCTTCCTCTCGGTGACGGTGCTCGCGGTCAACCTGCTGGGCGACGGGTTGCGCGATGCGCTCGATCCGCGGCTGGCGAAGCGGCTCTGAGCCGATGGCGCTCCTCGAAGTCGACCGGCTGCAGACGCATTTCGCCACCGAGGACGGCGTGGTGCGCGCGGTCGAAGGCGTCTCGTTCGCGATCGAGGCCGGTGAGACCGTGGCAATCGTGGGTGAGAGCGGTTGCGGCAAGTCGGTCACGTCGATGTCGATCCTGCGGCTGATCCCGGAGCCGCCGGGCAAGATCGCGGGCAGCATCCGCTTCAACGGCCGCGACCTGCTGACGCTCTCGGAGGTCGAGATGCGCGGTCTGCGTGGCAACGACATCTCGATGATCTTCCAGGAGCCGATGACCAGCCTCAACCCGGTGCTGACCGTCGGAAAGCAGATCGGCGAGACACTCCGGCTGCACCAGGGGCTCGACGCGCGGAAGGCCGAGGCACGTGCGGTCGAAATCCTTACCCTCGTGGGCATCCCCGAACCCGGGCGGCGGGTGCGCGAATATCCGCACCAGCTCTCGGGCGGCATGCGCCAGCGCGTGATGATCGCGATCGCGCTCGCCTGCAACCCGAAGCTGCTGATCGCCGACGAGCCGACGACGGCGCTCGACGTGACCATCCAGGCGCAGATCCTCGACCTGATGCGCGACCTCAAGGACCGGCTCGGCTCGGCGATCATGCTCATCACGCACGATTTGGGCGTGGTCGCGGAGATGGCCGAGCGCGTCGTGGTGATGTACGCCGGACGCAAGGTGGAGGAGGCGAGCGTGCGCGAGATCTTCGCCAACCCGCTGCACCCGTACACGCGTGGCCTGCTCGGCGCGGTGCCGCGGCTCGGCTCCTCGCTCGAGAGCGAAGAGACCCGCACGCGGCTGACCGAAATCCGCGGCTTGGTGCCGAGCCTGCGTCAGGCGATCGTAGGCTGCGCCTTCGCCGGCCGCTGCCCGATGGTGACCGACCTCTGCCGCCGCATCGCGCCAGCCTGCGAGGAGAAGCAGCCCAGCCACGCGGCGGCCTGCCATTACGCCGAACGCCGGATGGCCGCGTGACGACGCCGCTCCTCGAGGTTCGCGACCTCAAAAAGCACTTCCCGCTGCATGGCGGGCTGCTCGGCCGCACCACGGGCTTCGTCTATGCCGTCGATGGCGTCAGCTTCGACATCGCGCGCGGCGAGACGCTCTCGCTCGTGGGCGAGAGCGGCTGCGGCAAGTCGACCGTCGGCAAGGCGATCCTGCGCCTGCTGGCGCCGACCGCGGGGGAGGTGTGGCTCGATGGACAGCGTATCGACAGCCTGCCCTCGGGCCAACTCCGGCGGCTGCGCAAGCGCATCCAGGTGGTGTTCCAGGATCCGTTCAGCAGCCTCAACCCGCGCCAGCGGGTGCGCGACATCCTCTCGGAACCGATCGTCAATTTCGGTCTTGCCGCCAACGCCTCCGAGCTGGACGACCGGGTGGCCGCCCTGCTCGACCGCGTGCAGCTTCCGCGCGATGCGATGGGACGCCGCCCGCACGAGTTCTCCGGCGGCCAGCGGCAGCGCATCGGCATCGCGCGCGCGCTCGCGCCCGAGCCGGACCTCATCATCTGCGACGAGGCAGTCTCGGCGCTAGATGTCTCGGTGAAGGCGCAAATCGTCAACCTGCTCGGCGACTTGCAGGCCGCGCTGGGGATGGCGCTGCTGTTCATCAGCCACGATCTCGCGATCGTCGAGCACCTGACGCATCGCGTCGCGGTCATGTATCTCGGCAAGATCGTGGAACTGGCCGAGCGCCGCGCGCTGTTCGCCGACCCGCGTCATCCCTACACCCGCGCCCTGCTCTCGGCGGTCCCGGTTCCCGATCCGACCGTCCGCCGCGACCGGATCATTCTTTCGGGCGACGTGCCGAGCCCGATCCGCCCGCCGAGCGGCTGCCGCTTTCACACGCGCTGTCCCTACGTGTTCGACCGCTGCATCCCGGAGGAGCCGGTGCTGCGCCGGCTCGGCGATGCCGGGCACCAGGCGGCCTGCCATCTGGACGTCCTGCCCGAGCTGCAGCCTCTGCCGGAATCTGCGTTGCGCGTCCCGGCCTGAGGGCGATCAGTTCGACGTAGCGCCCGGTGCCAGCACGGGTGCGGCTTGCGTGCCCGTGGTGGGCGCCCCCGGTCCCGGATAGACCTGCCCGATCGACACGCCACCGCTTCCCATCACCGTGTTGATCGAGGGCGGGGTGCCGGCAGTGCCCGCGGTGCTCTGTATTGCGGCACTGACCTGCCAGAACGTCAGGAAGCACAGCACCAGGAGGACCGCGCCGACGCCGATCGCCGGCAGCATGCCGCGCTTGTCGATCGCTGTCATTGCCTCGCCGCGCAGCCAGCGCTCGACGAAGAGCGCGGGCGGGTGCGGCGGCTCCGCTACCAGGCCCGGCACCACCTGATCGTCGCGCGCGCCGGGCCGGGCGCGCTCGTCGAGCCGCATCCGCACCATGTCCGGCCCGAGCCGCCGCAGCGCTTGGTCCCAGCGCAGCAGGTCCGCGGGCTTGTAGCCGGACAGGCGCTCGTCGGTCTCCATTGCGTCCTCCTGGGCGTGCCCGTGCCCGTGACGTCGCTTTCGCGCGAGCAGCCTATCACGAGGTCGCGCCCGGCGGGAGGGCGGCGGCCGTTGCCTCTCGCCGCGTGCTGTAACCGAGCAGACGGGCGGCGGGCGCGATCGTCCACCCCTGTACCAGCAGCGACGCGATGACGACGACGAAGGTCGTGGTAAACAGTTCGCCCCCCCTGGGCAGCCCAACAAGGACCGGGATGGTGGTAAGAAAGATCGGCACTGCGCCTCGCAGTCCGACCCAGGCGGCGAACGCGATTTCGCGCGCGCCGTAGCCGAACGGCAGCAGACAGATTGCCGTCGCCGCCGGGCGGGCCAGCACGATCAGCATCGCCGTGATGCCGAGCGCCGGGCGCACCGACCCCAGCAGGTCGTGCGGTGTCGCCAGCAGGCCGAGCATCAGGAAAAGCACGATCTGCGCGAGCCAGCCCAGCGCGGTGAAGAAGCGCTTGAGCGCCTCGCGCTGCCGCGACCGCCGCGTGCCCACGATGATGCCCATCAGATAGACCGCGAGGAAGCCGCTCGCGCCCACCGTCTGAGCGCCGCCGAACAGTGCGAGGGCGCCGGCCAGCGCCATGATCGGGGCCAGCGTCGGCTCGATCGGCAGGCGCTGCAGCGCGATCACCGTCGCAACTCCGCCTCCTATCCCGAGCGCCGCACCGCCGCCCATCTCGTCGGCGAACAGCAGCACGCCGTGTCCCAGGCCGATCGCGCCATGCGTCGCCAGCGCGGTGGTGACAACCACGGTCAGGAACACCGACATCGGGTCGTTGAGCCCCGATTCGACCTCGAGCACCGCACGGACCCGCTCGGGCACGGCGAGCTGCGCGCGACTGAGCATGCTGGCGACCGCGGCTGCGTCGGTCGGAGCGGTCACGGCGCCCACCAGCAGCGCCGCGAGCCAGCCGAACGGCGATAGCAGCACAACCACCGCCGCCACCACCGCGGCGGTGACCGCGACGCCGATCGTCGCCAGCGCCAGCGCCGGGCCGAGGGCGAGACGCAGCATCCGCTGCTCGGTGGCGAGCCCGCCCTGGAACAAGATCACTGCCATCGCGACGCTGCCGATCAGGTACGCGGCGGGAAAATCGTTGAAGGCGAGGCCGCCCGGCCCATCCTGCCCGGCCAACATCCCGAGCAGCAGAAAGACCAACAGCAACGGCGCGCCGATACGCCGCGACAGCAAGCCTGCGAACACGCTGAGCAGCCCCAGCACGCCGCCCAGCAGGATCAGCCAGTGCGCGGTTTCCAAGCCCTCTGTTCTCCGTGGTTCGGCGTCAGTTTGCCACGCTGATCGGGACTAGGTCCTATTTCGCAAGCCACAGCAGCGCGCGCCACGCCTCCGGCCGCCCGCCCGCGAAGTGCCGCGCCGAACGGAACTGCGACGCGCCCCCGACGGTGGCCACGATGGCGCTGTCCGTGATCGGGCCGACACCGCGGATGGCGGCAAGCCGGCGGCTGGCTTCGTGGGCCTTGCCCAACTCGGCCATGTGCCCGCGCACGGCATGGATCAGCGTAGTCCGCTGGCGCACCCGCAGATCGCGCACCCGGTGCAGCAGCAAAGCCGACTGGTCATCAGCCGATTTGATCGGGACCGGGCGCATGCTGGCTCGTCTCATCGTCTCGCAGATCGCCTCGGTGTCGGCCGCGTCGGTCTGCCGCGTTTGACGTAGGGATCGCGTTTGACGTAGGGATCGCGTTTGACGTAAGGCTTGACATAGCTGGGCGGCAACAGCCGCACCTCGTGGCCGAGCGCTCTTATATCACGTGCCCAGTTCTCACGTGCCCAGTTCTCACGTGCCCAGTTCTCACGTGCCCAGTGGTGCGCCGTCTCGCAGGCCTGGATGCCGACCAGGCATGCGGGCAGTTCGGCGAAGAACGCAACCACTTCATTGCGTCGCAACTTGCGGCGCAGGAGCGCCCGGTCGGCGGCATCAGCTCCATGCACCTGGAACACGCGCTTGGCGATGTGCAGGCCAATCGTGGCAATCTTCATCGTGACGGCCCTCTCCGCCCGTTGCACTCAAGCGCCACGAGCTTGGCACACAGATGCCGCCGCAGGGGCCGTCCACCGCATCAGTTTGAATTTCTACAACAGAGTGGTCAGCCGCCGGCGATGGCGCCCACGACGAGGAATGCTTCCCTGCCCATGCCTATGGCTTCTGGAAGCAGGTCGTCTGGCGGCATATGCGACAGGTCCTGCTGACAGGCAAAGAAACGAATGAATGGCCGGCGCAGCTTGCTGCGGCGGTCCCGGATAGTGCCCTGCAGCACCGGATAACTTGTCTCGAGCGCATCCAGGACCGCTCGCTGGGTAACCGCGCCATCGACAGAGACCCGCACCTCATGACGTATGCCGGCCAGTAGACGCAGACTGGCCGGAAGCTCGACGAGGATCATTGAGGTCATGGCAGCGTCTGGACCTCCACGGACAGCACGGCGGGAAGGTCGCGAACGATGGGACGCCAAGTGTCACCGGAATCGGCTGAGGCGTACACCTGGCCACCCGTGGTGCCGAAATAGACCCCACATGCGTCGAGCGAATCAACGGCCATGGCATCACGCAGCACGTTGACGTAGCAATCCCTTTGAGGAAGTCCATTTGTCAGCGGCTCCCAATCGTTGCCACCGCTGCGGCTCCGGTACACCCGGAGCTGACCATCGATCGGGAAATGCTCGGAATCGCTCTTGATCGGAACAACGTAAAGCGTTTCCGGCTCGTGTGCATGCACGTCAATGACAAAGCCGAAATCCGACGGCAGATTGCCGCTGACTTCATGCCAGGTATCTCCGGCATCGTCCGACCGCATCACATCCCAGTGCTTCTGCATGAAGAGGGTGCCGGGACGCGAGGGATGCATGGCGATATGATGAACGCAGTGGCCGACCTCCGCAGTCGGATCGGGAATGTAGAGCGAGTGGAGACCGCGGTTGATGGGTTTCCACGACCGCCCTCCATCGTCGGTGCGGAACGCTCCTGCGGCAGAGATCGCGATAAAGATGCGATCAGGATTCGTAGGATCGAGAATGACCGAGTGGAGACACATGCCACCCGCACCCGGCTGCCACCGGGGACCAGTGCCGTGGTTGCGCAGACCGGAGAGTTCCTGCCAGTTCTGACCACCGTCACGGGACTGGAAAAGGGCAGCATCCTCAACACCGACGTAAAGCGTGTCCGGACAGGTAAGAGAAGGCTCGATGTGCCAGACGCGCTTGAACTCCCACGGATGCGGTGTTCCGTCGTACCATTGGTGCGTGCCAGGTACCCCGTCGTACTGGAAATTGTTGCTGACTGCGTTCCAGGTAAGACCGCCATCATCGGAACGCTGAATTACCTGCCCGAACCAACCTGACGTTTGCGAGGCATAGATGCGGTTCGCATCCGCAGGTGACCCCTTAAGGTGATAGATCTCCCAGCCGGGGAAGTGGGGACCGGCGACAGACCAGTCTTTGCGCGCGCCGTCTGCGGTGAGAACGAACGCGCCTTTGCGCGTGCCGACGAGGAGTCTTACCTGGCTCATGCGTTCTTCCCTTTCGGACATTTGGCGGTTGGAGTGAACGGCGGGATGAGCGGTGCGGGATCACGCTGCTCCCAACGACGGTAAGTCTCTGCGAGAACGGCCTCGCGGTTCTGCTCTACATACGACATGAACGAGCAAGGGGCGGCAGTGTCTTCGTGGCGCGCACCCCAGATGAGCAGGTCAAGCAGGACGGGAGCAAGTCCGATGCCCTTCGGCGTAAGGCGATAAGCAACGCGGCGGCGGTCTTCGGCCACGGGCTCCGTCGTGAGAATTCCGGAGGTTTCGAGTTTTCGAAGGCGATTGGCGAGAACGTTGGTGGCAATGCCTTCCCCGGCCCTCTGAAACTCACCAAACGAGCGACAACCGCGCACCATGAGATCGCGAACAATGAGCAGCGACCAGCGGTCGCCGAGAACATCAAGCGAGGCACTGACGGGGCATCCCGAACGCGGCTTCGAGGCAGATGTCTTGGCCATCGGAACGCTATCCATATCGCTTGCTTTTGGCAAGCTATATCACCCCCACGGCGGGCTGACCATGCCCGGCGCGGCTGCCGCTTGAAGGTCGAGCGCGGATGCTCGCATCGGCGTGGTGTCGGTTGCGCCCCGGCTCGGCCGCCGCGATGTTGGCGCAAGATGTCCGATCGCCTCTCTCACGCGGCCCCCGCCGGCTTCGGGATTCTCGTGCTGCTGGTATGGCAGGCGGCGGTGCTTTTGACCGGCGTGCCGGTCTATCTTGTTCCAGGGCCGCTCGCGATCGGACGGGCGTTCCTGGCCGCACCCGCGCTGCTGCTCGCCGCGCTGGTCTCGACACTGGCGGTGACCCTGGCGGCACTGGTCGCGGCCGTGGCGCTCGGGGTGGCGCTGGCCGTCCTGGTTGCCAGCTCGCGCCTCGCCCGGGCGGCCGTCGAGCCCTGGGCGGTGGTGTTGCAGGTCACGCCCATCGTGGCGATCGCGCCGCTCATCATCATTTGGGTCGGCGACCCGTTTGCGTCGCTGGTCGTATGCGCGACCGTGGTGGCGTTTTTTCCGGTGTTTTCCGCCACTGCCGCGGGCCTCGGGGCCGCGCCGCCCGAACTCCATGACCTGTTCCGGCTGAATGGCGCCACGCACCGGCAGGAACTCCTGCTGCTGCGCGTGCCGGCCGCACTGCCGTATTTTCTGTCGGGCCTGCGCATCTCGGGCGGCTTGGCGCTGGTGGGGGCGGTGGTGGCGGAGTTCGTGGCGGGCTCGGGCGGGTTCGCCTCGGGACTGGCCTACACGCTGCTGGAGGCGGGATACCGGCTGCAGATCCCGCGCATGTTCGCGGCCCTCGTCCTGCTGTCGCTCGCCGGCATTGCGATCAGCACCGGGCTCGGCGCATTCGGGCGCTGGCTGCTGCGCCGGCGCGGGGAAGTGACTGCTTGAAGGAACCGGACGGCGCTGGCAGAAGCGGGCGCATGGCCAAGACCACCCCCGCAGTCACGACCAGAATGACCGAAGGACAGCGCAACTACGAGGCGAAGCGCGCCGCCAAAGCGGGAATGAGCCTGGAGAAGTGGCTCGAGCTGAAGGAGAAGGAGCGGGCAGCCGAGATGCGGGCCCGCGAACGGGCCGCGGCGCCGCCGAAGCCGGCGAAGAAGCCGGGGCTGATCGGGCGTCTGATCGACCGCGCGCACAAGCCGCTCTGACGAGCAGGCGAGGGCTCTGCCCTCGAACCCGCGGGGCCGCCGGCCCCAGACCCCATTTACTCAGGCCTGCGCCACCAGGAACAACCGCCGGAACGGCAGCAGCGTGGTGCCATCCGCCCGGCGCGGATAATGCGGCCGCAGCGCAGCGCGGTAGGCGTCGACGAAGCCGGGCCGCTCCGCCTCGTCGAGCGCATCGAGGAACGGGCGCAGGCTGCTGCCCAGCGCCCACTGCGCGACCGCGTCCTCGCCCGAGAGCGCGTGCCAATAGGTGGTCTCCCACAAATCGAGCGCGCGGGCGTGGGGCCGCAGCAGGTCCCAGTAGGCGCCCGCGGCGAGCACCGGCGGCGCCGAGCCGATTTCCGCGAGCCGCGCCGCCCAGGGTCCGGCGGCGGCGACCTCCGGTTGCAGCCGGCGCAGCGGGGCGTCGTGCATCATCGGCATCTGCACCGCGAGCCAGCCGCCCGGCGCCAGGAGCGACAGCAGCCGCGGCAGCAACGTCTGGTGGTCGCCGAGCCAGTGCAGCGCCGCGTTGGAATAGATCACCTCCGGCGGAGTGGCCGGCGCCCAAGTGGCGATGTCGGCCTGCGTGAATGCCGCGCCCGACACCGCCGAACGGGCGCGGCCGAGCATCGCGGCCGAGCCGTCGACGCCTTCTACAGCGGCACCCGGCCAGCGTTCGGCCAGGACTGCCGTCACGTTGCCGGGGCCGCAGCCGAGATCGATGACGCGCGCGGGCCGCTCCGCCGGGATGCGCGCCAGCAGATCGAGGGCCGGACGCAGCCGCTCGTCGCCGAAACGCAGGTATTGCGTCGGATCCCAGCTCATTCATGGCCTCCTGTCGGCACGGGTCGCGTCCAGCAGCGCGGTCGCGCGCTCGACCGAGCGGATGATGATCTCGCCGCTGCGGCGGGTCGCGGGATCGTCGCTTGCGAGCAGCCTGTCGACGCTGAGCAGCGCCGGCGAGAGCGCGCCGCGCACGTCGTGGCGAAGGCGGTCGAGCCGTTTCTGCGCCACCTCGGCCGTCGCCTGCCCCATCACGAGGCCCCTGCCGCAAATGGCGCGCGCCCAGGCGCCCGCCAACATGCCGCAGCCCAGCAGCAGAACCGATCGCGCCACACGCATCGCATTCCTCCGGCGGCAGGATCGTATGGCGGTGGCGTTATGGCAATCGCGCGAGAAGGTGGGCGAGCGACATCGCCGGCCGGGCGAACAGGCGCGCGGACGGCCCCTGCGATGCCGCCCGCTTCGCCGCCTCGGCCAGCGTCGGATAGGGCAGGACCTGCCCGGCCAGCGCCGAGAGCGGGATGCCGCGCGCGATCGCGAGCCCGATGCCGCCCACCATCTCGCCCGCATGCGGTGCCAGGATGCCAGCTCCCAGTAGCCGCCCGCGCGACGTCACCAGTTTCACCAAACCCTTCGTGCGGCCCTCGGCCTGGGCGCGGTCGTTCTCGGCAAGCGGGGTTCGCAAAACCGCCACCGTCCGGCCGGCGGCGCGCGCCTCGGCCTCGGTCTGGCCGACCTGTGCCAATTCGGGGTCGGTATAGGTGACGCGGGGTAGGGCGGCGTAGTCGATCCGCGCCGGGATGCGGAACACTGCGCGACGCAGCACGACCCCGGCATGGTAGCTGCCGGCGTGAGTGAGATAGCGCGGCCCGACCCCGGCCGGATCGGCGATGTCGCCGGCGGCCCATACGCGGCGATTGCTGGTCGAACGCAGGCCGAGATCGGTGGCGATGCCGCGCGCGGTCGCGGCGACGCCGCCCGCGTCCAGCCCGAGCGCCTCGACGTTCGGGCGGCGGCCGGTCGCGACCAGCAGATGCGTCCCCGCGATCCGCCTTCCGTCCTGCAGCACCAGCGTGGGGCCGGGCTCGCCGCTCGCGACTTTCGCGTGCTCCAGGATGGTCACGCCCTGTCCGGTGAGCACGGCGCGCAGGCCGTCGGCCAGTTCCTCGTCCTCTCGGGCGGCGATCCGGTCGGCCTCGATCAGCGTGACGCGGCAATCGAGGGCTGCGTGTGCCTGCGCCATCTCGATCCCGACCGCGCCGCCGCCGAGGATCAGCAGGTGGTCCGGGCGCGGCAGCGCCGGCAGCAGGGTCTCGCTGGTCAGCGGGTCGAGGCCCGCGAGGCCCGGGATGTCGGGCATTGCCGGGCGGCTGCCGGCGGCGATCACGATGCGGCGTGCGGTCACGCGGCGGCCGCCGACGGCGAGGGTGTCGGCGGCGATGAACCGTGCCTCGTCCTCCAGCACGGTAGCACCGAGGCCGCGATAGCGCTCCGCCGCATCATTGGGCGCAATCGCGGCGATGGCAGCGCGGACATGGGCCTGCACGGCGGCCCAGTCGATCTCGGGTGCCGCTAGGCGGACGCCGAGCCGGCCCGCGGCACGCGCGTCTGTGGCGGCGTGGGCCGCGGCGAGCAGCGCCTTGCTCGGGACGCAGCCGGAATTGAGGCACTCCCCGCCCATCCGGCCACGCTCGATCAAGGCCACACGCAGCCCGAGCCGTGCGGCAGGATAGGCCACGGAAAGCCCGGCCGAGCCGGCGCCGATGATGGCGAGATCGAACTCAGCCCCCCGGCCGGCGGAGTCGACCGTCTTAGCCACCTCGCCGGCGCAGCCGGCGGAGCGCGATCGGCAGCAGCGCCAGCGCCGCGAGCCCGGCCAGCGGTCCGAGGATCGAGGGCGAGAGCACCACGCTCAGATCGGGCGCCTCGCCGCGCGCCAGCGCATCGCCTAACCCGGCGCCGATAGAGGTGAACACGATCGTGCCCGGAATGATGCCGATGAAGGTCGCTGCGGCATAGGGCAGGAGCCGCATCCCCGCCAGCGCCGGGGCCAGGTTCATCAGCCAGAAAGGCACGATCGGCAGCAGGCGCAGCGCCAGCAGCGCGTTGAACCCGTCGCGCTCCAGGGCCGGCCCGACGCGCTTGAGAAAGAGTCTTGCGCGACGTTCGAGCAGCGGGCGCAGCGTGCTGCGGGCGGCGAGGAACAGCACGATCGCGCCGGCGGTCGCCCCCAGCACGGTGCAGATCGCGCCGAGCACGGTGCCGAACAGCAGCCCGCCCGCGACGGTGACGACGGCACTCTCGGGCACCGCGAGCGACGTGAGCGCCGCATAGAGGACCGTGAAGGCCAGCGCCGCCGCGACCGGGTGGTGGCCCACCAGCCCTTGCAACGCCGCCTCGCGATGCGCGAGCGCCGCCCAGCTCAACTGGTGCGGTAGCCCGAGGGCGACAAAGAGGGCCAGCGCGGCTGCGATCAGCAGCAGCGGCCAGAATCGGCGGAGCGCGGTCATCGTCCCGATCATGGGGGCGGAGCGCGCCGGCCGCCAGCGCCGCCGCACGGATTGACGCGCATGGCACCCCCTGCCTATAAGCCGCGGCCTGCGCGACGGGGCCTGATCCGGCCCCGCATGGGGCGTTGGCGCAGGCCCGAATTGCCCAGATCTGCGGAGAGTTCGTCGTGAAGCGCACCTATCAACCGTCCAAGCTGGTCCGCAAGCGGCGGCATGGTTTCCGTGCCCGGATGGCGACCGTGGGCGGCCGCAAGGTGCTGGCCGCGCGCCGCGCCAAGGGCCGCAAGCGGCTGTCCGCCTGACCGCGGCGGCTGTCATGGCGGCGCCTGTCGGGCGCCTGCGACGGCGACCGGAGTTCCTGCGCGTGGCCTCGGGCGGCAAGCGAACGGCGACGGCCGGATTGGTGCTGCAAGTGCTAGTACGGGGCGATGCCGGTCCGGCGCGGCTCGGGTTCACCGTGACCAAGAAGGTTGGCAACGCCGTCGTGCGCAACCGAACTCGTCGCCGGCTGCGGGCGGCGGCCCGTGCGGTGCTCGCGGAGCGGCCGGTCATGGGCGCCGATCTCGTGCTGATCGGCCGCGACGGCACGCGCGCACGGCGCTTCGCGCTGCTGCTCGACGACCTGCGCCGCGCGCTGGATCGGGTGGTCGCGTGATGAACGCCATCCTTGTCGGCCTCGTGCGCCTCTACCAATGGACGCTCCGGCCGGTGCTGGGGGCGAACTGCCGGTTCGTGCCGAGCTGCAGCGACTACGCGATCACGGCGCTGCGCGAGCACGGTCCGTGGCACGGCACCGTGCTCGCCGGAGGCCGCGTGCTGCGCTGTAATCCCTGGGTCGCGGGCGGACACGATCCCGTGCCGCCCTGCGCCTGTTTCCGCAAAGGCCTGCCGACAAGCTGATGGACCAGAACCGCCTCTTCCTGGCGATCGCTATCTCGGTCGCGATCATGCTGGGCTTCCAAGTCCTGATGCCGCATCCGAAGACGGTGCCGCACCTGGCCGCGCCCGCGAACGGGCCGAACGAGACCACGCTGAACCAGAGCCCCACGCCCGCACCGCTCGGCACGCCGGGCGGCCAACTCGCGGGCACGAACGCCGCCGCCTCCGCCGCCGCGCTGGCCCAGGTGCCACGGCTCAAGATCGTGGCCCCGCGCGTCGAGGGCAGCATGAGCCTGGTCGGCGCCCGGCTCGACTACCTCGTGCTGCGCGACTATCACGAAACAATCAAGCGCACCTCGCCGCTGGTGCAGCTCCTGGAGCCGCTCGGGCAGAAGAAGCCCTATTACATCCAGTACGGCTGGAGTGCCGCTCCCGGCACGACGACGAAGCTGCCCGGCGACGACACGCGCTGGACCCCGAGCGCGCCCACCCTCTCGCCGAATTCGCCGGTGACACTGTCGTGGGACAATGGCGCGGGCGTCACGTTCCAGATCGTCCTGTCCGTGGACAACGACTACATGTTCACCGCGAAGCAGGCGGTGGTGAACAGGTCCGGGGCGCCGGTGTCAGTGTTCCCATGGGCGCGCATCCGACGCGACTACACGCCGGTGACGCTCGGCTACTACCTGCTGCACGAGGGTCCGCTCGGCGTGGTCAAGGGCACGCTCCAGGAGATGACCTACGCCAAGGTCAAGAGTGCCGCGAAGGACCATGACGGCCTCGCCTTCCAGGGCAGCGATGACGGCGGCTGGGCGGGGATCACCGACAAATACTGGCTGACCGCGGTGATCCCGGACCAGATCTCGCCGGTGACGATCGCGTTCCGGCACCTGACGCAGGACGGCGGCGATCGCTACCAGGTGGATTTCGTCCATGACGAGGCGGAGACTGTCGCACCGGGCGCGCAGGCTGCGACCACGACGCGAGTGTTCGCGGGTGCGAAGGTGGTGCAGCTGCTGGACCACTACGGCGCCGAGTATCATATCCCCGGTTTCTGGCGGGCGGTCGATTTCGGC
>DATAYA010000362.1:0-17297 GCA_036272815.1 Acetobacteraceae bacterium | reverse complement strand
CTCGGCCGCAGGCTGTGGCAGGTAGATCTCCTTACCCTTAGCCCTGAACTCCTCGCTCTTCTCCGCCAGCCCGGCGAGCCGTACCGCGTCTTCGCGCAGGTCCTGCGTGATCTTCATCGAGCAGAACTTGGGGCCGCACATCGAACAAAAATGCGCCACCTTGTGCGCCTCTTTGGGCAAGGTTTCGTCATGGAAGCTGCGCGCCGTGTCGGGGTCGAGGGAGAGGTTGAACTGGTCCTCCCAGCGGAACTCGAAGCGTGCCCGGCTCACCGCGTCGTCGCGCAGGCGCGCGGAGGGATGGCCCTTCGCAAGATCGGCGGCGTGCGCGGCGATACGGTAGGTGATGACGCCGGCCTTCACGTCGTCGCGGTTGGGCAGGCCGAGATGCTCCTTCGGTGTGACGTAGCAGAGCATCGCGGTGCCGAACCAGCCGATCATCGCCGCACCGATCGCCGAGGTGATGTGGTCGTAGCCCGGGGCGATGTCGGTGGTGAGCGGCCCGAGCGTGTAGAACGGCGCCTCGCCGCATTCGGCGAGCTGCTTGTCCATGTTCACCTTGATCTTGTGCATCGGCACATGACCGGGGCCCTCGATCATCACCTGGCACCCCTTCGCCCAGGCGATTTTTGTCAATTCGCCGAGCGTCTCCAGTTCCGCGAACTGGGCGGCGTCGTTGGCGTCCGCGAGCGAGCCAGGCCGCAGGCCGTCGCCGAGGGAGAAAGAGACGTCGTAGCGCTGCATGATGTCGCAGATTTCGTCGAACCGCTCGTAGAGAAAACTCTCGCGGTGATGGGAGAGGCACCAGCGCGCCATGATCGAGCCGCCGCGGCTGACGATGCCGGTGACCCGCTTTGCCGTCAGCGGCACATGCTGCAGCCGCACGCCGGCATGGATCGTGAAGTAATCGACGCCCTGCTCCGCCTGCTCGATCAGCGTGTCGCGGAAGATTTCCCACGTGAGCTTCTCGGGCTCGCCATCGACCTTCTCAAGGGCCTTGTAGATCGGCACCGTGCCGATCGGCACTGGCGAGTTGCGAAGGATCCAGCCGCGGATGTTGTGGATGTTGCGACCGGTCGAGAGATCCATCACGGTATCCGCACCCCAGCGGATCGCCCACACGAGTTTTTCAACCTCTTCGGCGGCGCCCGAGGTGACGGCAGAGTTGCCGATGTTGGCGTTGATCTTCACAAGGAAGTTGCGGCCTATGACGACCGGCTCCAGCTCCGGGTGGTTGATGTTGGCGGGGATGATGGCGCGGCCGCGGGCGATCTCTTCGCGGACGAACTCGGGGGTGACGAAGGCGGGCATCGCGGCGCCGAAATCCTCGCCGTCGGCGCGGCGGTCCTCCGCACCCTCGGCCATCGCAGCGCGGCCAAGGTTCTCGCGGTGGGCGGCGTAGATCATCTCCTCGGTGACAATGCCGGCACGGGCGAACTCATACTGCGTCACCGGCTGCCCGACCTGGCCCGCGAGCACGCGCATCTCCGCGGGACAGGGTGGTACCAGGCGTTCGCCGGATGCACCGCCATTGTCCTCGTCGCGCACCGCGCGGGCGGCGACGGCGCCGAAGCCGCGGCCGGCGAGCCAGGGGGCGCGGATCGGCGGCAGCCCGGCTTCGAGGTCGATGCGCGCCGCGGGGTCGGTGTAGGGGCCGGAGGTGTCGTAGAGCCGCAGCGGCGCCTCGCCGGACGACGGATCGAGGACGATCTCGCGGAACGGCACCGCGATCTCGGGCCGCGCGTCGGGGCTGGAATAGATTTTCCGCGAGCCGATGATCGGCCCGGTGGTCACGGCGCTGGGCTTCTTCTGGTGCGTCATCGCGCTCTCCTCGACCGGCGAATATGGGGTGGGTTGCGGGCTGGTCGAGCTTCCCGTCCCTCCGCCGGCATGATCCGGATCAGGTTCAGGGTTCCCGTGCCGCTTGCGCCGAACGGTATCTCAGCCCCTTGCCGGGGCACCCCTGGGAAGCCCTGAGCGTCGGGCGAAAGCGACAGCGTGTCAACGCTTTCCGGCGGAGCGGGCGCGCGGGCCCGCTTGCTGCGCAACCGGGGTGCGGCGCCGTCGTTTTCCGCACGTGGCATCGGCCGCGAGGAGCGGGTACATGCGTGCTCATCGGTTCTTGATCGGTGTGGTCGTGGCGAGCCTGTGGCTTGCTCCGGCCGCGATGGCCCAGGCCACATCGCCGCTGAACTACGTCCAGCCCCTGACGCCGCAGGCGCTGCAAGTGGTGCAGGAGCATTTGCGAAATCTGGGCGTGTACAGCGGCCGTGTGGACGGCGTTTGGGGTACGGACAGCCAGGCGGCGCTGGCGCAGTTCCAGCGCACCCGAGGGCTGCAGGAGACCGGAACGATGAATGCCGCCACGGTCGCGACGCTCGGGCTCAATCCGGCCGAACTGCTGGCCCCGCAGCCGGGCGCTGCTCCGGCTGCCGCTCCAGGCGCCGCCGGAACGCTCAGCCCGGCCTCGGTCAGGACGGTGCAGGGCCGGCTGCGCCAGCTCGGCTTCTACAACGGCGCGGTGGACGGCGTCTGGGGTGCGGACACGCAGACGGCGATCCAGAAGTTCCAGCAGGGCCGCGGCCTGCAGCCGACGGGGCAGCTTAACCCGGCGACGATCGGCGCCCTGGGCCTGGACCCGAACATCCTCACGGCGCAGTAGCGGCCGATCTTTCTTCCGGCCGCCCTGGTCATCCGGCCACCTTGGCCTCACGCCTGCGTGCGTGCAGCACCCATTCGGTGTAGCCGTTGGGTTGCGCGCGGCCCTTGAAGACGAGGTCGCAGGCGGCGGCGAAGGCGGGGCCATCGAAGCCGGGCGCCATTGGGCGGTAGAGCGGATCGGCGGCGTTCTGCCGGTCCACGACCGTGGCCATGCGCCGCAGCGTTTCCGTCACCTGCGCCTCGGTCACCACGCCGTGATGCAACCAGTTGGCGATGTGCTGGCTGGAGATGCGCAAGGTCGCGCGGTCCTCCATCAGCGCCACGTCGTGGATGTCTGGCACCTTGGAGCAGCCCACGCCCTGATCGATCCAGCGCACGACATAGCCGAGGATGCCTTGCGCGTTGTTATCCAGTTCCTGCTGCACCGCCTCCGCCGACCAGTTGCGGCCTTCGGCGAGCGGCTCGGTGAGCAGCGTGCGCAGCGGCGCGGGTGCGGTCGCTGCGAGCGCCTGCTGGCGGGCAGCGACGTCGACCTCGTGATAATGCAGCGCGTGCAGGGTGGCGGCCGTGGGCGACGGGACCCAGGCGGTATTGGCGCCGGCCTCCGGCTGCGCGCGCTTCTCGGCCAGCATCGCAGCCATGCGGTCGGGGGCGGCCCACATCCCCTTGCCGATCTGCGCCCGCCCGCGCAGACCCGAGCGCAGACCGATCGCGACGTTGCGCTGCTCGTAGGCGCCGATCCAGGCGGCGGATTTCATGTCGCCCTTGCGCACCACGGGGCCGGCCTCCATCGCGGTGTGGATCTCGTCGCCGGTGCGGTCGAGGAAGCCGGTGTTGATGAACGCGACCCGCCCGCTGGCTGCGCGGATGCAGGCGGCGAGGTTGGCGCTGGTGCGGCGCTCCTCGTCCATGATGCCCATCTTGATGGTCAGCGGCGGCAGGCCGAGCATTTCTTCGACGGACGCGAACAGCGCGTCGGCGAACGCAACCTCCTCCGGCCCGTGCATCTTCGGCTTGACGATGTAGATCGAGCCGGCGCGGCTGTTGTGCAGGGCGCCCTCGCCGCGGCGCAGATCGTGCAGCGCGATCAGCGAGGTGATCGCGGCGTCGAGGAAGGTCTCGGGCACCGGCTCGCCATCGAGCGTCACGGCGTCGGTCAGCATGTGGTGGCCGACATTGCGCACCAGCATCAGGCTGCGGCCGGGCAGCACCACCGTGCCGCCGTCGGGCGCGGTGTAGCGCCGGTCGGGATTGAGCCGCCGCTCGATGGTGCGCCCGTCCTTCGGAAAGGATGCGACCAGCGTGCCCCTCATCAGGCCGAGCCAGTTGCGATAGACAGAAACCTTGTCGTCGGCATCGACGGCGGCGACGCTGTCCTCGCAATCCATGATGGTGGTGACGGCGGCTTCCAGCACGAGGTCGGCGACACCGGCCGGGTCGCCACGGCCGATCGGGTGCGCGCGGTCGACGTGCAGCGCCAGATGCAGGCCGTGGTGACGCAGCACGATCTCGGTGGGCGAGGCCGTGTCGCCCGCATAGCCGACGAACTGCGCCGGGTCGCGCAGTCCGGTCTCGCCGCCGTCGCGCAGCCGAACGCGGAGCGCGCCGGCGGCGATGGCGTACCCGGTCGCGTCGGCATGGCCGCCGGCGGCGAGCGGGGCCGCCTGATCCAGCGCCTGCCGTGCCCGCGCGATCACCGCTGCGCCGCGCTTCGGGTTGTAGCCCTTCCCGCGCCCGGCCCCGTTCGCGTCGGGGATGGCATCGGTGCCGTAGAGCGCGTCATAGAGGCTGCCCCAGCGGGCATTGGCGGCGTTCAGCGCATAGCGGGCATTGTTGACCGGCACGACGAGCTGCGGCCCAGCGATGCTGGCGATCTCGGGATCGACGCCCTCCGTCGTGACGGCGACGGAGGCGGGCTCCGGCACGAGATAGGCGAGCCCGCGCAGGAACGTCTCCTGCTCGGCGGCATCGACGGGGCGGCCGCGCCGGCTGGCAAACCAGGCGTCGATCTCCGCCTGCATCCGGTCGCGCGTCTGCATCAGCGCCCGGTTGCGCGGTGCGAGGGCCGCCACCATCGCGCCAAAGCGCTGCCAGAACGCGGCGGCGGCGAGGCCGGTGCCGGGCAGCGCCTCCTCGTTGACGAAATCGAGCAACGTCCGAACCACGCCGAGGCCGCCGACCGCGATCCGCTCCATGTCCGTCTCCTCGCCTTGCCCGACCTGTTTCAGCCCCGTGACCGCCGCTGTCGAGCCCGCTGGGCCGGTCCAGGACAACAATTCATCCGAGCATTGCCGCGCGCAATTGCCGCCCGCTCCCCGGACTGGCATGAGGGAAGGCAACGGAGGGAAACGAATGGCGCTCGCGTCGCGGGACTTCAAGGAATTGCGGCTGGACGGGGTCGGGCGGCGCTTCGGCAGCGTGGCCGCGTTGCGCGACGTGACGCTGACGGTCGCGCGTGGCGAGTTCGTGGCCCTGCTCGGGCCCTCGGGCTGCGGCAAGTCGACGGCGCTGAACTGCCTCGCCGGGCTGCTGCCGCTCACCGATGGAAGCATCTGGCTGGACGGGCGCCGCATCGACCACCTCAAGCCGGAGGCACGCGGCTTCGGCATGGTGTTCCAGAGCTATGCGCTGTTCCCGCACATGAGCGTCCGCCGCAACATCGGCTTCGGGCTGCGGATGCAGCGCCGTCCCCGCACGGAGGCTGCGCGGCGGGTGGAGGAGGCGCTGGTGCTGGTGCGGCTCGGCGGCCAGGCGGAGAAGCTGCCGGGCCAACTCTCGGGCGGCCAGCAGCAGCGGGTGGCGATCGCGCGCGCCGTGGTGGTCGAGCCGCCGCTGGTGCTGATGGACGAGCCCCTGTCCAACCTCGATGCCAAGCTGCGGCTGGAGATGCGGGCCGAGATCCGCCGCATCCATGCCGCCATCGGCTCGGCCACGATCTATGTGACGCACGACCAGGACGAGGCGCTGTCGCTCGCCGACCGGATCGTGGTGCTGCGTGACGGCGAAGTGCGGCAGGTCGGCACCCCCGAGGAGCTGTACGCGCGGCCGGCGCACGCGGATGTCGCCGAGTTCATGGGCTATCGCAACGTGCTGCCGACAACGACGGCGGCGATGCCGGACGGCCGGTTCGGGATCGCGCTCGGGCCGGCGCTGATGGCCGCGACACCGGTTAATGCCGGCCGCGAGGGACGCGCCCTGGCGGCGATCCGGCCGGAGGACCTGACGCCGATTGCCGACGGTCCGATCGTCGCACGCGCCGAGAGCGCGGAATATCGCGGGCGGGACTTCTACGGCGTCGCGCGCACGGCGGAAGGGATGGAACTCTATTTCCGCGCCGCGCGGCCGGTTGCTGCCGGCGAGACGCTGCGGCTCGGCGCGGAGCCGGGACGCATCCTGGTCTTCGCACCTCCCCCGGTGGCGCCGTGACCGTCCCTCGCGCGCTCGGCCGCCCGCGCACCCCGCTGCGCATCCGGCTCGCGCAGCGCGGGCTGGATGGCGCGACGCTGCTCGTGCTGCCAGCGTTGGTCGCGGTGCTGCTGCTGTTCTTCTATCCGTTCGCGTATGGCTTCGTGATTTCCCTGCATGCGAAGAAGGGCGGGCTGCTCGGCAACTACGCGAATTTCTTCTCCGATCCGTTTCTCTACCAGACGCTCGGGCGGACGTTCTGGATCGCCGTGCCGGTGACCCTGGTCAACGTGATCGCCGCGATCCCGGTCGCCTTGCGCGTGCGCCTGCTACGGCGGCAGCGACTGCTGACCACGATCCTGGTGATCCCGATCACGCTGGGGACGGTGCTGATCGCCGACGGGCTGCTGCTCTATCTCGGGCCGCAGGGCTGGGTGAACCGGGCGCTCGAATGGATCGGGCTGATCCACGATCCGATCCGGCTGGTCCACAATTACTGGGGTGTCTTTTTGTCCCTTGTCATCAGCGGGTTCCCGTTCACGTTCCTGCTGATCCTGTCGTACGTCACCGGCGTCGATCCGGCGCTGGAGCATGCGGGTGCGATGCTCGGAGCCGGGCCGCGGCAGCGCTTCTTCGCCGTGATCCTGCCGCTGCTGATCCCCGGGCTCGCGATTACTTTCTGCCTGTCGTTCGTGCAGGCGTTCTCGGTGTTTCCCTCGGCGGTGCTGCTGGGCGCCCCGGCGGGACCGACGCGGGTCATTTCGATTGCCGCCTATACCGCGGCGTTCGAGCAGTACGACTACCCGCTCGCCTCCGCGATCGCGATCATCATGGGGGTGGCGCAGGTGGTGATCGTGGCCGGGGTGCTCTCGACACGGGGGCTGGTCTATCGGGGGCCAGCGGCCGGCGGCAAGGGATAGGTCAGTCGGCCTCCGTCATCGAGCCCAGCTTCGCCGCCAGCCGGGGTATCCGCGAGTGCCGCTTCGGCGCCAGCCGACGCTGCAACCCGTCGAGGTAGAGATAGATCACCGGCGTCGTGTAGAGCGTCAGCACCTGGCTGAGTGCGAGGCCGCCGACCATTGCGAAGCCGAGCGGTTTACGGAGTTCCGAGCCGGCGCCGTTGGCGAGCATCAGCGGCAGGCCGCTCAACATCGCCGCCATCGTCGTCATCAGGATCGGTCGGAAGCGCAGCAGGCAGGCCTGCCGGATCGCGTCGTGCGGCGTGAGCCCGTCGCGCCGCTCGGCGGAGACGGCGAAATCCACCATCATGATGCCGTTCTTCTTGACGATGCCGATCAGCAGGATAATGCCGATCAGCGCGATCACCGTGAGCTGGTAGCCGAAGATCAGCAGCATCACCCGCGCGCCGACGCCGGCCGAGGGCAGCGTCGAGAGGATGGTGAGCGGCAGGATGTAGCTTTCGTACAGGATGCCGAGGATGATGTAGACGGCGACCAGCGCCGCCGCGACCAGGTAGGGCTCGGTGCTGAGCGACGCCTGGAACGCTTGCGCGGTGCCCTGGAAGCTACCTTCCAGGCTGATGGGCACGCCCATCGACGCCTGCATCTTCTCGACCGCCGTGATCGCCTCGCCGAGCGAGGCGGTCCCCTTCAGGTTGAAGGAGACGGTCACCGCGGGAAACTGG
The DNA here is from genome assembly GCA_036272815.1 of Acetobacteraceae bacterium. GTDB lineage: Bacteria > Pseudomonadota > Alphaproteobacteria > Acetobacterales > Acetobacteraceae > DATAYA01. The sequence continues at coordinate 9,589 of DATAYA010000362.1, read as the reverse complement.
CTCTGATGGTTGACCGCCAGCGGCTCCACCGGAACCGTCGTCTCGTGCACCATCGTCGAAAGCGGCACCGATGCGCCGCTCGCCGAATGCACGTAAAGCTTCTGCAAGGTCGAGAGCTTGCCGAACTCGCTCGGCATCGCCTCCAGAATCACGTAGTAGGCCTTGTTCCCTGTGAAGTATTGCGCCACTTCGCGCTGGCCGAAGGCGTCGTAGAGGATGTCATCGATCGCCGCCGGCTGGACCCCGAAGCGGGACGCCTGGTTGCGGTCATAGGTGAGGGTCTCCGTGGTGCCGGCGTTCTCCTGGTCCGAAGTCACGTCGGTCAGCAGCGGAAGCTGTTTCATGTTCGCGAGAATCTTCGGCGCCCAATGGTCCAGCTCGTCCTGGTTCGAGTCCTCCAACGTGTACTGGTAGAGCGTGCGGCCGAGCCGGGCGCCCACCTTGACGTCCTGCGCCGGCTGCAGGAACAGCCGGATGCCGCCGACGTCCGCCATCTTCCTGTCGAGCCGGGTGATCACCTGCATCACGCGCTGCCGCTTGTCCCACGGTTTCAGGCTGATGTACATGCGGCCATTGTTGGCCGTCTGGCCCCCGAGCCCCGCGCCGACAAAGGCCACCACCGAGGCGACCGCCGGGTCCTTCAGCACCACCGCATTCACCTGCTGCTGCAGTTGCGCCATCCGGGCGTATGAATTGTCCTGCCCGGCGTCGGTGATGCCGATGATGATCCCGGTATCCTGGGTCGGAAAGAAGCCCTTCGGGATGATGACGTAGAGCGCGACCGTCAATGCCACGGTCGCGACGAACACCATCAGCGTGATGAACCGGAAGCGTAGTGCGACGTCGAGCGTCCGCTCGTAGAAGCGGATCATGCCGTCGAACATGCGCTCGATCAGGTTATAGAGCCGGCCGTGGCTGTGGGCATCGGCGGTCAGGAAGCGCGACGCCATCATCGGCGTGAGCGTGAGCGAGACCATCGCCGAGATCACGATGGTCATCGAGACGCAGACCGCGAATTCCCGGAACAGCCGGCCGACGATGCCGCCCATCAGCAGCAGCGGGATGAACACGGCGATCAGCGAGCAACTGATGGAGATGATCGTGAAGCCGATCTCGCCGGCACCGACGAGCGCCGCATCCAGCGGCTTCTTCCCCTCCTCGATGTGTCGGAAGATGTTCTCCAGCATGACGATCGCGTCGTCGACGACGAAGCCGACCGCGATGGTCAGCCCCATCAGGGAAAGATTGTCGAGGCTGAAACCGGCCACGTACATGGCACCCAGCGTGCCGACGAGGGCCACGGGGATGGTGACGCTCGGGATCACCGTCGCCCAGACGTTACGGAGGAACAAGAAAATGACCATCACGACCAGGCCGACCGACAGCAGCAGGGTGAACTCCACGTCGGCCACGGAGGCGCGGATCGTCAGCGTGCGGTTGGAGACGACGTCGAGGTGGATGTCGGAGGGGATGTCGGCACGCAGCGACGCCAGCTGCGCCAGCACGCCGTCGGCGGTCGAGATCACGTTCGCACTGGGTTGCTTGAATACCAGGAGCAGGACCGAGCGGCGGCCGTTGGTCCAGGCTGCCAGCTCGCGGTTCTGCGGCCCGGCGACCGCACGACCGATCGCGCTGATGCGGATCGGGGCGCCGTTGCGGTAGCCGATGATGACGTTGTTGTAGGGGGCCGCGGTCGTCAGCTGGTCGTTGGCATAGACCGTGTATGAGCGGCTCGGGCCGTCGATGCTGCCTTTCGGGTCGTCCACGGTCACGTTGGTCAGGACATTGCGGACGTCCTCGAGCGTCATCCCCATCGAGGCGAGCTTCCCCGGGTCGACCTGCACCCGGATCGCTGGCGTCTGCTGGCCGCCGACCAGCACCTGGCCGACGCCGGGGAGTTGCGAGAGCTGCTGCTCCACGACGTTCTCGGCATATTTGTCGACGTCGGTGATCGGCGCCTGGTCGGATTGCATTGCCAGGATCATGATCGGACTGTCGGACGGGTTGATCGCGCGGAACGTGGGCGGGGTCGGCATGTTCTTGGGCAGCGAACCCTCGGCGGCGTTGATCGCCTCCAGCACCAGCGTCTCGGCATTGGCGATGCTCGTGCTGAGGCCGAACTGCAGCGTGATCTGCGTCGTGCCGAGCACGCTCGCCGAGGTCATCTGCGACAGGCCCGGCAGCATCTGGCCGAACTCGGTCTCGAGCGGTGTGGCGACGGTGGCCGCCATCGTCGCGGGACTGGCTCCCGGATACTGCGCGCTCACGGTCAGCGTCGGGAACTCCACGTTGGGCAGCGGTGCGACCGGCAGCAGCGGATACGCGACCAGGCCCGCGAGGAAGATCGCGGCCGTCAGCAGCGACGTGGCAATCGGCCGTCGGATGAATGGCGTCGAAATGCTCATCGGGAAGGGCGTCCTGGGAATAAGATGCTGGTCTAGCCCGACGAGGCGCGGCCATCGGCCGCCGCGGGCGGCGGCGGCTGCCCCGCCCTGGCGACGTCGGTCGCGCGCACCCGCGTGCCCGGAGCCAGCCGGGACTGGCCGGAGACAACGACAGTCTGGTTTCCCGACAGGCCCTTGGACACCACCGCCATGTCGCCGTCCTGATAGCCGACCTGCACGTTCACTTGCGCCACCGTCTGGTCCGGCTTGACCACGAACACGAACAGGCCGTTCGGCCCGTGCTGGATCGCGTCGACGGGCGTGGTGACCGCCTTGTGCAGCACGTCGACCCGCACGCGGGTGTTGACGAATTCGCCCGGCCAGAGATGGTCGTCCTGATTGGGAAAGATCGCCTTCAGCGAGATCGTGCCGGTGGTCGTATCAATCGTGTTGTTCGGTGTCAGCAGCGTGCCGCGCGCGAGCACGGTCTGCGCGTCATCGCTGCCGACGACCTCGACCGGCACGGCCCCCCTTTTTCGCGCCGCCTGCACCCGGGCAAGGTCCGCTTCCGGCAGCGTGAGCACGACGGCGATCGGCCTGTCCTGGGTGATCGAGACGATGCCGGTCTGGCTCGCCACCTCGATGAGATTGCCGGCATCCACCTGGTAGAGGCTCACCCGACCGTCGATCGGCGAGCGGATCACGCAATAGCCGATATTGATCCGTGCCGTCTCGATCATGGCACTATCCGCGGCGACGGCGGCCTTGTCCTTGTCCACGGTCGCCAATTGATCGTCCACCTGCTGGACGGGCGCATCGTTGCGCTCGGCGAGGGATCGGAAGCGTTGCAGGTCGAGCTGCGCGCTCCGCAGCAGGGCCGCGTCCTCGGCTCGCTGCGCTATCGCCCGGTCGAGCGCCGCTTTGTACGGTCGCGGGTCGATCTCGCCCACGATGTCGCCCTTATGGACCTCCTGGCCTTCTCGCGCCGGCAGGGCGACGAGGGTTCCGTTCGCCTGTGCCTTGATCTCGACCACGTTCAATGCCTGGACGGTGCCGAGCCCGTCGAGGAGAACGGGCACGTCCCGCTCCTGCGCGCGCACGGTGGTCACCGGCACCTGCGCCTGCGAGGGCGACGCAGGTGCGGCGGCCCGCGCAGGGGCGGAGCCCTCGATTGCCCGCCAACCGATGCCGATGCCGATGGCCATGATCGCGGCGAAAAGAGCGAGGCGACGCCTCGTCATCATGGGGTCTCCGTCCAAAGGCAGCCGCGTCTGGGCCGAGCTGCGCGGCAGCACATAACCTCGGAACCGGGTCGCTTTGTCATGCGCTCTCGTGTTTGTGAGCGCTTGTTGCAAGACGTCACACTGCGTCCGGCTCGCGGCGCTGAAAAGATTGCGCCCAGTTCATGCAATCTGCCGAGTTCATGGAATCTGGTTGAGTGAGATCGGCGCCGGCCGTCGCTCGGCGCGCCGGTAGTGGACCACATAGAAGCCGACCGAGAGGCTCATCACCGCCACAATCATGCCCACGAACCCGAGCAACGCCAGCGCCACCCGCCGGTTCCCCGCACGCTGCCGCGCGAAATGGGCGTCGAGATCAAGCGACGCGCGCACGGCATCATGGGCGTGCGCGCGAAATCGTCCTTCGTCGCGCGACCAGAGATAGATCACCAGCATCGCCGCGAATGCGATCGTCATGGTGTCGCAGACCCACAGCGTCTGGCCGCCATAGTTCTGATTGGCCAGCGGCGAAATGCCCCACACAAGCCCGAGTTGCGCATACGCCGGGTAGATCGGGTGGCTGGCATAGGTGAGATAGTAGCCGATCAGGACGTTGGCGAGTTCGGCGCCCCAGATCATCAGCAGCCGCGTGCCGATTGTGGGACCACCCGAAGCCGCACGCATGTCGAACAGGCACCAGAAGAAGATCACGCCGGACAGCAGCAGGGTGACGTTCATCAGGTCGCGCACCCCGCCATCCGACAGTGCGAGGTCCTGCCAGCGCGGCAGCATCCAGACGTAGAGCACGCCCACGAACAGCACCGTCGCCGGCAGCGGGTGGGAGAGCAGGCCGACCAGCACCCGCGCGCCGCGGTTATTGGCCAGGGGTGCGATGATCCGGCGGCGGAACCCACTCGGCAGACCGCGCACGAGCACCGCCCGCGGCTGCGCCAGCATCAGCAAGGCCGGTGCCGTGCTCCGAAGCAGCATGTGCGCGACCATGTTCATCGCCAGCGAGTGATCGGCCAGCGCCTCGATCGGCGACTGCAAGGCGGCGAAGATCGCGGCCAGTGCGGCAAAGAAGCTCACCTGCTGCCATGCTGACGGCCGCATGCCGGCCGCTTCCAGGCCGCGCAGCCCGCGGACATAGAGGCAGCCGATTACAAACAGCGGCACGCTGACGACGGGGGTGAGTCGCCACAGCTCCCAAGGCGCATTGCGGAGCACTGCCAGGCTGTCCGGCAGGTGCGCCCCGGCCAGGCCGATCAGCAGCCAGGGGAGCAGGATGAGGCCGCCGATCCAGCCCCCAGCGACCATCACCTCAGACATGGGAGCGGATCACGGCAGCAGGCATGGCGTCTCTCGTTCGTTCGTCCGCAGCGGAAGCGGCGGTGGCGGCGGCCGATGGCGCCGTCGCGCGGTGTGGTGGACCCGATCAGCCGGGCAGGTCAACCGTCCGGGTGACAGCGAAGGCGCGCTTGCAAGACGGCGGGAAGTGGCTTGAGACTGCGCCGATGCGGGTTTCGTGCTGCATCGTCCTGCTCCTTGGCGCCGCCTTCGCCTGGGCCGCACCCGCCCAGGCGCAGTTGCCGCCCGCGCAACGCATCCCGCAGATGCTCGCCGCCCTGAAGGCCGCGCCGGATGAGGCCGCCGCGGCGGCGCTGGAACAGGCGCTCGAACAGGCCTGGGCGCAGGCCGGCTCACCCGCCGTCACGCTGCTGATGGCGCGTGGGATCCGCGAGGCCGATGCCGACGACAACACCGACGCGCTCGAGGACTTCAACGACGCGCTGGCGCTCGACCCGAAGCTCGCGGAGGCGTGGAACCGGATGGCGCTGGTGCATCTGCACATGGGTGACGACAGGGCTGCGGTCGCCGATCTCGGCCATGTGCTGCAGCTCGAGCCGCGGCATTTCCCGGCGTTGCAGGAACTCTCGCGGATCGCGCAGAGCCACGGCGACTGGAAGAGCGCCTATGCGGCGTGGCAGCACGCGATGGCGATCGACCCCAAGACCCCGGGCGGGGCCGCGCGGCTGCGGGACCTGCGCCGGCACGCGCTCGGCGAGGAGACCTGAGGGTGCCCGCGCCTGAGATGCACGCCTTCATCTGCACGACCTGCGGCACCCAGTTCGCGGACAGCGCCGAGCCGCCCGCGCATTGCCCGATCTGCGAGGACGAGCGGCAATACGTCGGTCCGTCCGGCCAGGCCTGGACCACGCCCGAGGCACTGGCGGCGCAACACTGGAACGGCTTTCGACGATATGAGCCAAGCCTGATGGCGTTTGCCACGTTTCCGGCGTTCGGCATCGGGCAGCGCGCCTTCGTGGTCCGCACCGCAGGCGGCAACGTGCTGTGGGACTGCGTCGCCATGCTCGACGACGCGACCGTGGCGCTGATCGAGGGCCTGGGCGGGTTGTCGGCGATAGCGATCTCCCATCCGCACTACTACACGACGATGGTGGACTGGAGCCGCGCCTTCGGGGGCGTGCCGGTGCATCTGCACGAGGCCGACCGGCAATGGGTGATGCGGCCCGATCCCTGCCTGCGGTTCTGGAGCGGCGAGCGGATGGCGCTCGGGGCGGACACGGTGCTGCTGCGGGCGGGCGGGCATTTCGCCGGCGGGACGGTGATGCACTGGACGGGCGCGGCCGACGGCGCGGGCGTGCTGCTCTCGGGCGACATCGCGCAGGTGGCCCCCGACCGACGGAGCGTCAGCTTCCTGTGGAGCTATCCCAACATGATCCCGCTCTCGGCGTCCGTCGTGCGCGCGATCGGCGCCCGGCTCGGGACGGTGGAGTTCGCACGGGTCTACGGCGCGTTCTGGGGCCGCGAGATCCTGGGCAACGGCTCGGCGGCGGTGCGGCGGTCGGTGGCGCGGATCGTGGCGAAGCTGGCCGAGGAACGTTGAGCTTTTCCGGGCGGCCGCGCGCTACCATCTCTTCCGGCAGCAGGCCGGTTCGGCTAGAATCGGGGGCATGGAGGAATTGGGGATGCCGGCAGGCCGGTCGGAAGCACGGGCAGCGACGAAGCCGAAGCGCAGGCCAGCGGCACCACGGCCGCGCAGGACGGAGTCCGGGGCCGACGCCGCCAAGCGCCAGCGCCTTGCCGACATGCTGCGGGACCTGCGGCGTGATGCCGAGCAGCTCCTCGCGAACGCGGACCGATTGCTCGGCCGCCTGTCCTGATCCGTGCCGAAGCGCACGATCGACGAGCTGCTCGACGCAATCGAGACCGTCCAGATCCTGAAAGAGGCCGTCCGCCGGCACGAGACCGCGCTCGAGCGCGTGCTTGACAAGCTCGACCGGATCGATGCCCGGCTCGACGCCATCGAGGCGCATTCGGGTCGGCACCCGGCGTGAGCGACGAACCCGGCGACTGGCCGGCCGGGGTGCGGCCAATCGGGGTCGATGACCTCCGCCGGCTCGGGATCAGCGCCGACCATCAACTGTTCTGGGACGGCCGCCGAATCGAGGTGCGGCGGGCATTCGTGCTGACCGGGTTCCAGAAAGGGCTGGCCGCGGCGGTCACTGTCGCAGCGATCCTCGGCGGCCTCGGGGGTGCCGTCACCGGCCTCAACAACGCCTCAGTCTTTCTCTGCGGGCGCGGCGTGACCTGGCTCGGCTGCCCGGTTCCGCCGCGGCGTTGAGCGGCGCCGCAATGGACGGTCGGGCAGAGGCCGCGCTGCCTCGCCTACCCTGCCCGTGATTCCCCGATCGGCGGCCGCCGGTGCGCCCGGACCGGCGGCAGAGGGCCGTCCCAGCGTTCGACCTCGATCAGGCAGCTCTGCGCCGACGGCCCCTGGCCGAGCCGCGACGTGCCGACATCCTGCGTCAGCACGTTGGGATTGCCGTGGACGCACAGGCTGCCGGGCACGCCGGGTTCCAGCGGGTCGAGCCACGCTCCGGTCGCCAGCACCGCGACGCCGCGCAGCATCGCCCGCGTGGTCCGCAGCCCGGCGAGGCAGGCGCCGCGGTCGTTGAAGGCGCGCACCACGTCTCCCGCCGAGAGCCCGCGCGCGGCGGCATCGTCCTCGTGCAGCGTGATCGGCTCGCGGCCGGCGATCTTGCTGGCGAGGCTGACCTCCGCCTGATCGAGCTGTCCGTGCAGCCGCGTCTCCGGCTGCACCGTCAGGAGGTGCAACGGAAAACGCGCGGCGAGAGGAGCACCGAGATATTCCCGGGGGGCGAGCCATGTCGGATGACCGGGGCAGTCTGGGTAGCCGAAGCCCGCGATCGTGGCGCTCGCGATCTCAATGCGCCCCGAAGGGGTAAGGAGCGGGTGCGCGGCAGGGTCGGCGGCGAAGTCGGCGAGCGGGACGAAGCGCTCCTCGGGCGGCGGCACTTCGACATGGCCCGCTTCCCAGAATGCCTCGAAATCCGGCAGGGACACGCCCGCGCGCGCCGCCGCAGCCTGCGCGGTGCCATAGATGGTACGCAGCCACGCGGGGGTGTCGCGATGCCCGGTGAAGCGGTCGCCTGCCCCTTGCGCCTCGGCGATGTCGGCAAAGATGGAAAAATCGTCGCGCGCCTGCGCCTGCGGCGGGATCGCGCGCTTCATCGCGAAGATGAAGCGGTCGCGGCCGGCGGAGCCGATGTCGTCGCGCTCCAGCGTCGTCGTCGCCGGCAGCACGATGTCGGCGTGGCGCGCGAGTGCCGTCCACCACGGCTCATGGGCCACGATGGTCTCCGCCCGCGTCCAGGCGCGCAGCATCCGGTTGAGGTCCTGATGGTGGTGCAGCGGGTTGCCGCCGGCCCAGTAGATAAGCCGCGCATCCGGATAGCGCAGGCGCCGGCCGTTGAAGTCGTACTCGCCGCCCGGCCGCTCCAGCATCTCGGTCAAGCGGGCCACGGGAATAAAGCTGTTGGCGGGATTGCGCAGGGCGGGCAGCGCGACTGAGGGGATCTCGACCCGCGCCTCGCCCATGCCCGCCATGCTGCCGAGGCCGAACGCGACCCCCTGCCCCGGCTTGCCGATCCCGCCGAGCAGGGCGGCGAGTGCGATCAGCGCCCAGAACGGCTGCTCCCCGAACTCGGCCCGTTGCAGCGACCAGGTGGCGGTAAGCGTGGTGGGCGCCGCCGCGCAGTCGCGCGCGAGGGATGCGATCGTCTCGGCAGGAATGCCGGTGATCGCCTCCGCCCATGCGGGCGTGCGGGTCGCGACCTCGGCGCGCAGCGTCTCGAAGCCAACCGTGCAGCGATCGAGGAAGTCGCGGTCGATGCGGCGCTCGGCGATCAGGACGTGCGCCATCGCGAGCATCATCGCGGCGTCGGTGTTGGGGCGGATCGGCAGCCACTTGGCGGCGACGTCACCCGGCATGTCGGCGGCGAGCGGCGAGATGTTGACGATCCGCACGCCGGCGGCGGCGGCCGCGCGCAAGCTGCGACCCATGCCGTGCCGGCCGATGCCGCCCGTGCCGATCTGGCCGTTGCGCAGCAGGATGCCGCCGAAGCAGACCAGCAGCTTCGCGTGCTCCGCGATTGCACGCCAGTCGACGACCGGGCCGCCGACCGCCTGCAGATCCCCCAGGATATGCGGCAGCAGCGTCATGCCGGCGGCAAAGGAGTAGTTGGCGAACTGGCCGGTGAAGCCGCCGGTTGCCGCCAGCATCCGGTGCAGTTGGCTCCGCGCGTGATGGAACCGGCCAGCCGAGGACCAGCCGTAGCTGCCGCCGAAGATGCTGGCCGGGCCGTGCTCGGCGCGCACGCGGCAGAGTTCGCCGGCGACCAGGCGTGTCGCCTCGTCCCAGCCGATCGGCACGAACGGCTCGCCGCCGCGGGCCTGCCCGCGGACGGCGCCGCCGGGACGCCAGCCGCGGCGGATGTATGGCCGGTCGATGCGGCAGGCGGCGTGAACCGCGGAAGGGACGCTGCGCAGCAGCGGCGAGGGCGCCTCGTCGGCGGCGAACGGACGAATGCCCACAAGACGGCCGGCCTTGGTCTCGGCCTCGAAGCCGCCCCAATGGGCGGCGTGTGCGGTGCGTCGCAT
>DATAYA010000361.1:0-3020 GCA_036272815.1 Acetobacteraceae bacterium | reverse complement strand
CGCCGCCTGCGCGACCGGCTGCGGGCTTTGGCCGAGCAGACCGTGGATGCGTCGCTGCGCCCGGCGGCGTTGATCGAGCGGCTGGCGGAGACCGATGCGCCGTTCCTGGGAGGGAGGGCGTGAGCGGAGGCGCCGCTCCGCCGTGGCAGTCCCTCTACCCGCCCGGGGTTCGCTGGGACGCGCCGATCGCGACCGGGACACTCCCTGCCCTGCTCGACCGCTGCGCCGCGAGCCACGGCGCGCGGACTGCCTTCGCGTTCCGTGACGTCCGTCTCAGCTACGCGGACCTCGCGGCGCGGGCGGACCGGCTGGCGGCCGGGCTGCTGCGGGCCGACATCGCCGCCGGGCAGTCGGTGGCACTCTATCTGCCCAACACGCTCTGGCACCCGATCTGCTTCTTCGCGATCCTGCGCACCGGCGCGTGGGTCGTGCATCTGAGCCCGCTCGACCCGCCGCGCGCGCTGGCCCGCAAGCTCGTCGATTCCGGCGCGCGGACAATGGTGACCACCAACCTGCCGGCCGTGTTTCCGAACGCGCTCGCGCTGCTCGCCGAGGGAGCGGCGGAGCGGCTGGTGGTCGGCGAGGATGCGGATTGGGGCAAGAGCGCCGACGCGCCGCTGATCCCCGACGATCCCCGCATCCTGCGCGCGGGCGCGCTCGACGCGGTACCGCCTGCCGGATGGCCGGCGATCGCGGCCGAGTCTATCGCGGTCCTGCAATATACCGGCGGCACCACGGGTTTGCCAAAGGCGGCGATGCTGAGCCACGGCAATCTCACTGCCGCGGTCGCGATCTACACGGCCTGGGACGCGGGCATGGCGAGACCGCTCGCCCGCGGGGAGCGCGTCATCCTCGTGCTGCCGCTGTTCCATATCTACGCGTTGACCGCGGTGATGCTGCGCGGCCTCGCTCTCGGGGTCGAGCTGCTGTTGCGGCCGCGCTTCGACGTGGAGACCACGCTTGCTGATATCGAGCAGCGCCGCGCGGTGTATTTCCCGGGCGTGCCAACAATGTGGATCGCACTCGTCAATCATCCGGGCATCGAGACGCGCGACCTCTCGGCCCTGCACGTGGCGGGTTCCGGCGGCGCGTCGCTGCCGTTCGAGGTGGCGCAGCGCTGGCGCGGCCTGACGGGGCTGCGGCTCGGCGGTGGCTGGGGCATGACCGAGACCTGCCCGGCCGGCACCGCGATCCCGCCGGAGATCGAGTTCGGCCCGGGTGCGATCGGCGTGCCGCTGCCGGGGATCGAGATGGACGTGGTCAGCCTCGACGACCCGCGCCGCGTGCTGCCGCCGGGCGACGTCGGGGAAATCCGCATCCGCGGGCCGAATGTGTTTGCCGGATACTGGAACCGGCCGGAGGAGACGGAGGCCGCGTTCGCCAATGGCTGGTTCCTCACCGGCGACATCGGCACGATGGATGCGCGCGGGATGTTCACGCTGCTCGACCGCAAGAAGGACATGATCCTGTCGGGCGGCTTCAACGTCTATCCGCGCGCGATCGAGGAGGCGATCCACGAGCATCCGTCGGTCGCGGAGGCCGCCGTGATCGGGATTGCCGACGCCTATCGCGGGCAGGCGGCCAAGGCCTTCGTGCGGCTGCGCGTGGGGGCACCGGGCTTCACGCTGGAGGAACTGCGCGACTTCCTCGGCAGCCGTCTCGGCCGGCACGAGATACCGGCGGCTCTGGAAGTTCGGGAAGATCTGCCGCGCACGTCGGTTGGGAAACTTGCCAAGCTTGTGCTCATCGAACAGGAAGAATCCCGGACGCGGGACCAGAAGAGGAGCTGAGAGGATGGTCGAGGCCGTCATCGTCGCCACCGCCCGCACGGCGATCGGCAAGGCGCAGCGCGGCGCCTTCAACATCACGCACGGCGCCGAGCTGGGCGGACATGCGATCCGCCACGCCGTCGCGCGCGCCCGCGTCGAGCCGGCCGAGATCGAGGAGGTGGTGCTCGGCTGCGCGCTGCCGGAGGGCGCGACGGGGGGCAACATCGCGCGACAGGCGGCGCTGCGCGGGGGCTTGCCGGTCACTGCCGCGGCGATGACGGTCAACCGCTTTTGCTCGTCCGGGTTGCAGGCGATCGCAATCGCGGCGGGGCGCATCGTCAATGACGGCGTTCCCGTCACCGTCGCGGGCGGATTGGAATCCATCAGCCTCGTGCAGTTCAACCAGAACCAGACGCGTTATCGCGACGACTGGCTGATGCAGAACAAGCCGGCGATCTACCTGCCGATGATCGAGACGGCTGATATCGTCGCGCGCCGCTATTCGGTGTCGCGTGAGGCGCAGGATGCCTATGCGCTGGCGAGCCAGCAACGGATCGCGGCGGCGCAGGCGGAAGGCCGGCTCGCCGCCGAGATCGTGCCGATGACGGTGGCGAAATCCGTCACCGACAAGGCGAGCGGCGAGACGCGCATTGAGACCGTCACGCTCGAGCGCGACGAGTGCAACCGGCCGGACACGACGCTCGAAGGGCTGGCGAAATTGCAGCCGGTGCGCGGGCCGGCGGAGTTCATCACCGCGGGCAATGCAAGCCAGCTCTCCGACGGCGCTTCGGCCTCTGTGCTGATGAGCGACCGCGAGGCGGCGCGGCGCGGGCTGGCACCGCTCGGCGTGTTCCGCGGCCTCGCGGTCGCCGGCTGCGAGCCGGACGAAATGGGCATCGGGCCGGTGTTCGCGATCCCGCGTTTGCTCAAGCGGATGGGCCTCGCGATCGACGACATCGATCTCTGGGAATTGAACGAGGCGTTCGCGAGTCAGGTGCTCTATTGCCGCGACCGGCTCGGCATTCCCGACGAGCGCCTGAACGTGGACGGCGGCTCGATCGCGATCGGCCATCCGTATGGCATGAGCGGCGCGCGCATGGCCGGGCACGCGCTGATCGAAGGCAAGCGCCGCGGGGTGCGGCGCGTGGTGGTGACGATGTGCGTCGGCGGCGGCATGGGTGCCGCCGGCCTGTTCGAGATCGCGTGATGGAACTGGCCTTCACCGCCGAGGAGCGCGCCTTCCGCGGCGAA
>DATAYA010000360.1:0-4398 GCA_036272815.1 Acetobacteraceae bacterium | reverse complement strand
ATGCCGCTCACCTCGCGCATTATGCCCTGGCCGCGCGCAGCGACGAGACGTTCGCCGCCTATCTCGCCCAGCACGTCGCCGCCGCCCCGGCCCGCGCGGCGGAATGACGGGCGAGGGCGTCCGGCCCGAGGAGCGTCTGGCCGCCGCGATCGCCGCCCTGATCCTCGATCCCTCCGCACCCCGCGCGCGCCACGTCGCCGTCGGTGCCGCGAGCCCGATCCCTGCCGCCGCCTGCCTGCTGGTGCGTGCGCTCGGCCACGAGGTGCGGCTGTCGCTGCTGCACCGGCGCGCCGGCAACCCCTTCACCGAAGGCACGCGCGAGCTGTTCGACCTCGCCGGCCAGGGGCGGATCGATCTTTTTTTCCTCGGCGGCGGCCAGATCGACGGGCAGGCGAACATCAACCTCATCGGCACCGGCGACTGGCCCGGCACCGGCGTGCGCTTCCCCGGCAGTTTCGGCTCGGCGTTCCTGTACCTGATGGTGCCGCGGACGATCCTGTTCCGCGAGGAGCATACGCCGCGCGTGCTGGTGCCCCGTGTCGCGCACGTCTCGGCGCCCGGCGTCTCGGCGCCCGGCGTGTTTCGCCGCGGCACCGCACGGGCGCTGGTGACCGGGCGCTGCGTGTTCCGCTTCGATGCGGCGGCGGCCCGGTTCGCGCTCGCGAGCCTGCATCCGGGGGAGACGGCGGCGGGCGTGCGCGGGGCGACCGGCTTCGACTACGACGCGGCGGACGCGGTGCCGCCGACGCCGGAGCCATCGGCCGAGATGCTGGCCTTGCTGCGCGGGCCGGTCCGTGCGGAGATGATGGCCACGTATCCTGAGTTCTGCGCGCGGGTGTGGGGATGGATCTGATCGGAGCGGATCACGAGCGGCTGCTGGCCGCGGTGCGCGGGCTGCTGCTGGAGAAAGGCGTGATCGCCGCCCCCGACATTGCCGAGCGCATCCGCCAGACCGATGCGGCGACGCCGGCGCAAGGGGCGCGGATGGTCGCCCGCGCCTGGACCGATCCCGCGTTCCGGGCGCTGATGCTGCGCGACGGCACGGCGGCGGCGGAGGCGATGGAGATCCCGATGCGCGGCGCGCCGCCGCTCGGGGTGCTGGAGGACGCGCCGGGGCTGCACCACCTCGTCGTCTGCACGCTGTGCAGTTGCTATCCGCGCGCGGTGCTCGGCTATCCGCCGTTCTGGTTCAAGTCGGCCGGATTCCGGGCGCGCGCCGTCCGCGATCCGGCGGGCGTGCTGGCGGAGTGGGGCACGGTGCTGCCGGAGGGCACGCGCATCCGCGTTGTCGACTCGACCGCCGATTACCGCTGGATGGTGCTGCCGCTGCGGCCCGCCGGCACCGAGGGGTGGGACGCGGCGCGGCTCGCCGGGCTCGTGGACGAGGGGGCGATGATCGGGGTGACGCTGCCGCGCGCCGGATGACTGCGCGACCGCGGGAATTCGAGGACCGTATCATTGCGCGCCGCGGACGGCGGCCGGCACGCGATCACGTTCGCTACGTTCCACGTGCTCGAGGCGAATGTTTTCGATCCAGCGGGTGAACAGCGAGCGGCCGGAGACCGGGAACGGAGCGTCGGCCGGATCGAGGCTGCGGATCCGGTCCACCCGGAAATGGCGGAAATCGTCGCGCAGTTCGCACCACGCGCTGATCAGGGTGGCGGCCGTGCAATAGGCGACGGCGATCGGCCAGATCGTGCGCTCCGTCTCGGTGCCTTGTTCATCGCGGTATGAGATGCGCAGTTTGCGTTCGTCCCGGATCGCCTCGCGGATCACCGAGAGGTCGGCGAAGGCGGGCGCCGGCGCGCCGTTGTCGGCGACGAAGAACGGCGGCATGGCGAGGTAGTCGCGCAGCTGATCGGGCAGTGCCACGGTGATCTTCGACAGCACGCTCTCCGCGGCCGCGAGCAACCCCTGGTCGCCGGTGCGGCACAGCATGCGCGCGCCGACGGCGATCGCTTCGACCTCCTCGATCGTGAACATCAGCGGCGGCAGGTCGAAGCCGCGGCGCAGCACATAGCCGATGCCCGCGGCGCCCTCGATCGGCACCTGCCGGGCCTGCAGCACGGCGATGTCGCGATAGATCGTGCGGGGCGTGACTTCCAGCCGCTCGGCGAGCCGTGCTGCGGTCAGCGGGCCGGACGCCGTCCGCAGCGCCTGGATGACGTCGAACAGGCGATCAGTGCGTCGCATGGCCGGCTGTCGCTCCTGACAAAACGCTGTCAGCAGGGCTCCCTTACACTGCCCGCAGGATGGACGCCAGAACGAGGAGACACCGAGCCATGCCCGATATCGGCGTGACCCCGGCCACGCACGAGCTGCCTGCCGAGAGCGGCCGGCGCCGTGGATGGGTGCTGGCGACGCTCTGCCTCGGCGTGCTGGTGGCGCAGGTGGATACGTCGGTGGTGAACCTCGCGATGCAGCCGATCCGGGCCTCGTTCGGCGCCTCGGTGGGGGCGCTGCAATGGGTGCTGGACGGCTACAATCTCGCCTATGCGATCCTGCTGCTGAGCGGCGGGCTGATTGCCGACCTCACCGGGCGCCGGCGCGTGTTCCGGGCGGGCGCGGCGGTGATCGGTGCCGCGTCCGTCGCGTGCGCGTTCGCACCCGGCATCGGCGTGCTGATCGCCGCGCGCATCGCCGCCGGCGTGGGTGCGGCGATGCTGCTGCCGGCCTCGCTTGCGATCGTGCGCGTGGTCTGGCCGGAGCCGCGGGCGCGCCGGCATGCGCTCGGGGTGTGGGCGAGCTGCAACGGGCTGGCCTTCGTGATCGGGCCGACGCTGGGCGGGTTCCTGATCGAGCGGTTCGGCTGGCCGAGCGTCTTCCTTGTCGCCGTCCCGCTGGTGCTGGCCGCCTTCGTGATGGCGGGGCTGGTCGTACCGGAATCGGCCGACCCGGCAGACCGGCGCCTCGATCTCGCCGGGCAGGTGCTGGGTGCGGTGGCGCTCGGCGGGTTCGTGCTCGCGGGGATCGACGGCCATCAGGGCGGCTCGGCGTGGGTCGCCTCCCTGGCGCTCGCGGTGGTGGCGCTGGCCCTGTTCCTCCGGGTCGAGCACCGGGCCGGCGCCGCCGCGATGGTGCCGCTGGCGTTGTTCCGCCAGCCGCCGTTCTGCGGCGCGGTGGCGGCGACGGCGGCGATGACCTTCGGCATTTACGGCATGATCTTCCTGGTGCCGCTGCTTTGGCAGGCGACGGGCCTGTTGCGGCCGCAAGGGGCGGGTCTGGCGCTGCTCCCCTGCGCGCTCGTGTTCTTCCTGGTGTCGCAGCGGTCGGGCCATCTCGCCAACCGCTTCGGGGTGCGGGTGATGGTTGCCGGCGGCGCCGCGATGATCGGGTGCGGGCTGATCGTGCTGGCATGCACAGAGGGCGGACGGCCGCTGCCGATGGCGGAAATCGGCCTGGCGCTGACCGGCATCGGCATGGGCCTGACCACCGGACCGGTGATGTCGGTGGCGGTGGGCGCGGTGGAGGCGACGCGCTCCGGCACCGCCTCGGCGCTGATCAACGTCGCCCGCATGACCGGCGCCACGCTCGGGGTCGCCCTGCTCGGGGCGGCGTTCGCCTGGGGCGGCGGCGGGGTCGCGGGCCTTCGGGTCGCCATGCTGGCCGGAGCCACGGTGCAGCTGCTGGGGGCGGCGGTGGCGTGGGTGACGGTGCGCGGATAGGGGTCGTTCACTCTTCCCCGTGCGCGCGGAAGAACTGCGAATCCCGCCGCAGGTTGACGTTGTAGAACGGGTCGCGGCCGATGATCGTCGCCCAGCGCCGCAGCAGCCGGTGCTGGTCGAGCGCATCGAAACTCATCCGCTTGGCGCTGCGGGATTCGAAATGCCGCAGCTCCGCGAACGGCGTATAGACGACGCGCCAGCCCGCCTCGCCGGCCTTGAGGCAGAAATCGACGTCGTTGAAGTCGAGCGGATAGCTCTCGTCGAAGCCGCCCAACCCATCGAAAATCGTCTTGCGGAACGCCATGCAGGCGCCGGTCACGACCGAGTAGTTGCGGACGACGTGGCTGAACAGATTGTAGCCCATGTTCCGCCGCGGCATGTTGACCAGCACATGCGTCGCCGCCCCCAGCACCCCGAGCACCATGCCGGCGTGCTGCACGGTGTCGTCGGCATAGAGCAGCCGCGCGCCGGCGATGCCGACGCCGGGGATCTCCAGCATCTCCAGAAGCGCGCCGAGCCAGGCGCCGTCCAGCGCCTCCATGTCGTCGTTCAGCAGCACGATCCGGTCGGCCTCGGCGCCGCGCACCGCGGCGTTCGCCTTGTGCGCGAAATTGAACGGCGCGCGGCCGCGATCGTACGGCACCAGCGAGACGCGCTCGTCGAGCAGCGGCAGCGCCGCCGCGGCATCCTCCGCCCCGGCATCGACGATGACGCGGATTTCGTAGTCGATCCC
>DATAYA010000359.1:0-6880 GCA_036272815.1 Acetobacteraceae bacterium | reverse complement strand
GGTTGCAGGAACTCCGGCCCGAGGTCGCGCACGCCGGTGCAGCCGATGAACGCCATCGTGGTCGACATCTCCGTCCGCAGCAGCTTCAGCGCGTGCGCCGCCCCGGCCTCCCCCGCGACCGCGGTGCCGAACAGCGGCCCGCGCCCGGCCAGCACCGCCTGGGCGCCGAGGGCGACCGCCTTGACGATGTCGCTTCCCCGCCGGATGCCGCTGTCGAGCAGCACCGGCGCACGGCCGCCGACCGCGTCCACGATTTCCGGCAGCACGGCGATCGCCGGCATGGCCGCATCGAGGTTGCGGCCGCCGTGGTTGGAGACGATCACCGCATCGGCGCCGAGCGAGACGGCGCGCATCGCGTCCTCGCCGCGCAGCACGCCCTTGACCATGAGCTTGCCCGGCCAGCGGCGTCGCAGCTCGCGCAGATCGTCCCAGGTGAGATTGTCGCCGCGCATCGCACCCGTATCCAGCGGGTTGCCCGTGATACGCCGGCGCAGATGCGGGGGATGGTTCTCGTATTGCGGCATCCCGGTCGTACGCAGATAACGGAGCAGCACGCGCGCCAGCCAGCCCGGATGCAGCGCCATGTCGAACGCGGCGCGCGGCCGGACCTGGAACGGCAGCGCGAACCCGTTGCGACGGTTGTATTCGCGGTTCGGCGCGACGGCGGTATCAACCGTCATCAGCAACGCCTCGAACCCCGAAGCGCGGGCGCGCTCGACGAGGTCCCAGGTCAGTTGGCGCTCCTTCCAGATATAGAGCTGGAACCACAGCCGTCCGCCGGCAGCGGCAATCTTCTCTATTCCCGTGATCGAGCCGGTGGCGAGCGTGAAGGGCACGCCGAACTTGGCCGCCGCGCGTGCGAGCGCCACCTCGCCCTCGTGCCACACCAGGCCCGCGGCCCCGGTCGGTGCGATCGCAAGCGGCATGGCGTGGGTCTGGCCGAGGATGGTCGCGTCCATGCTGCGCCCGGAGACGTCGACTAGCACGCGCGGACGCAGCTTGATGCGATCGAGGGCGCTCCGGTTCTCGCGCAGGCTCAGCTCGTCCTCGCTGCCGCGATCGACGAACTCGAAAATGCCGCGCGGCAGGCGCCGGCGGGCGAGCCGGCGCAGGTCGGCGATGTTGTGGGCGCGGGCGAGCGCGGTCATGCCGCGTGTTCCGTGCACCAGCGGGCGACCTGCTCGTGCGTCGCGAACCAGCAATCCGCTGTCGATTTCATGTGCGCGATCAGGCGCGCGAGCAGCGGCAGCCGGGAGCGGTGGCCGGTGATGTGCGGGTGCATCGTGAGAAGAAAGAGACCGCCCTCCGCATGCGCGCCGTCGAACTCGGCGCGGAAGATTTCTTCCACGGCCGACGGCGGCGTGTATGGCCGCAGCGACGAAAACCGCTGGAAGTTGAAGTACACGGCATCGTCCCTGATCCACTCGGGCGGGAGTTCCACGATGCCGGTCGGCTCGCCGCCGTCCTCCAGCTCGTAGGCGTCGTCGTCGGCCATCAGGCTGCTGTCGTAGAGCAGGCCCAGCTCGCGGACGACCCGCAGCGTGTTCACCGAGAAATCCCAGCTCGCGGTCCGCATCCCGACCGGCCGCCGCCCGGCGAGCCGCTCCAGCACGTCGGCGGCGCGAAAGGAAAGATCACGCTCGGCCTCGTACGGCAGCGAGGTGTTGGCCTCGTGGATCCAGGAATGGATGCCGATTTCGTGGCCCTCGCCCGCCACCGCGCGCACCTCCTCCGGGTGCAGCAGCGCGGAGACCGCGGGATAGAAGAACGTCGCCGGCACGGACTCGCGCGCGAGCAGCGCCCTGATGCGCGGCATTGCCTGCCGCGCGCCGTACTGGCCTTGGCTGATCCGCATCGGGCTCTCGTCGCCGTCGCGCAGCGGAATCGTCTCATGGTCGGCGTCGAAGCTGATGGCGACCGCGCAGCGCTTCCCCTCCGGCCAGGCAGCGGGACGCAGGCTGCGCCCGGCGCGGGCACGGCCGACGATGCGGCGCCAGGTCTCCTCCGGCCACTGCCAGGGCTTCTGCTGTTCGTTGTCCATCGCTGTTCCCTCCGAGGCACTTCCCATCCATGCTGCGCCGATGACGCGGATGACGGAAGCAACGATGACGCAGAGCGACCCTGCCATGATGCACGCGGAGGAGCTGCTCGTGCTCTATGAGCGGCGTGCGCTCAGTCCTCGGGAGGCGCTCGCCGCGGTGCGGGCGCGCATCGCGGCGCACGATCCGGCGCTCAACGCCTTCGCCTGCTTCGACCCGCGCGCCGAGGCGGCGGCGGCGGAGAGCGAGCGGCGCTGGGCGGCCGGCCGTCCGGCGGGCCTGCTCGACGGCGTGCCCACGACGGTCAAGGATCTGGTCGATCTCGCCGGCTTGCCGACACGGCGCGGCAGCCGCACCACCGACGATGCGGCCGCCGCCGAGGACGCGCCGCTGGTGCTCGGGCTGAAGGCCGAGGGGGCGGTGATCCTGGGCAAGACGACCACCACCGAGTTCGGCTGGAAATCCCCCGGCGACAACCCGCTGCACGGCATCACCCGCAACCCGTGGGACCGCAGCCGCACACCCGTCGGCTCGTCCTCGGGCGCGGCGGCCGCGTGTGCCGCCGGGTTCGGGCCGCTGCATGTCGGCACCGATGCCGGCGGCTCGGTCCGCATCCCGGCCGCCTGGTGCGGCGCGGTCGGGCTGAAGCCGAGTTTCGGGCGCATCCCGCAATGGCCGCTCGGCGCCTTCGCCGCAATCGCCTGCGCCGGGCCGATCACGCGGACGGTGCGCGACACGGCGCTGATGCTCTCGGCGATGGCGCGCTTCGACCTGCGCGACCCCTATTGCCTGCCCGACGAACCGCGCGACTGGCGCGACGGGATCGAGGACGGGGTAGCGGGGATGCGCGTCGCGATCCTGCGCCGGCCCGGCTTCGACGCACCGCTCGATGCCGGCGGTGCGGCGGCGCTGGAGACGGCGGCGGGGCTGCTCGCGGCGGCGGGGGCCGAGGTGAGCGAGGCGGAGGCCGGCCTTCCGGATACGCGGACGATCTTCGGCCGGGTCTGGGGGGTGGCGCTGGCGCGGCTGGTGGGCTCGATCCCGGAAGAGCGGCGTGGGTGGCTCGATCCCGGCCTGCTGGAGGTGGTGGCCGCGCAGCGGGGGATGTCGGCGATCGACTATCTCGACGCGGAGGCGATGCGGCTTGCGGCGGCACATGCGATGGCGCGGTTCGCCCAAGGGTTCGATCTCGTGCTCTGCCCGACCGTGCCTGCCGGACCGCCGCTCGCGGATGCGCCGACGGTGCGTGCCGCGGAGGCGCTGTGGCACGACTGGGCGCCGTGGACGTTCGCGTTCAACCTGACACGCCAGCCGGCGATTACGGTGCCGATGCCGGCGGGGCAGGACGGGCTGCCGCGCTCGGTGCAGGTCGCGGCGGCGCTGTACCGGGACGACCTGGTGCTGCGGGCGGCGCGGGTGATCGAGCAGGGGGCGCCGGTCGGGTTCGCGCCGGGGTGTGTCGGTTCGGCCTGAGCGGCTGCGCGACACGGATGCTCTGGCGCGTCTTGGCGTAGGCCGGCCGTGAGCGGGCTTTTTCGGCTTTGCCGTGCCGCTCGGTTTCGCTGTGTCGGCGCAGGTCGGCGATCGATCTCTCGCCTCACGGGAATGCGCGGTCTCATTTAGATTCGAAACGCTCAGCCGCACAAATGTCTATAAGTCTTGACAGTGCCTTTTGCTGTATTTGGCGGCGCAACATACGTAGCTGTCACGCTTTGTGCCATCGCGTATGCCGTCGATCCGGCAAGTCTGTGTCGGAATCCATTACATCCGAGCGCGCGAAGGCCTGTCTCAGCGCCGCAAGCCCCCTGTTCATCATGACTGGCACAGTTATTGCTTTGCAAGTGACGAACGTTTTACGCGTTCGTCACAGGGGAATATCGCCCATGCGCAATTCGATCACTGGTTTAGTCGCGGCCGTCTCGCTGTTCGCGTTCGCCGGCGCGGCTAATGCGAGCGTCATTTTCACCCTCGGCAACAACCCGCAGACCGGCGAGCAAAACATCCTGTTCGGGTCTTCTCAGACGGGAACGACGATCACCGGCGCCACGAACCAGTCGAACACGCCAGTGCAATTCACCTCGTCGCAGAGTCTGACGACGGGCGGCGTCGGACAGGCGTTCTTCTCGCCGACAGACAGCGCGGCGCTTCTGACGAACTTCACCTTCACCGTTCCGGGTTTCACGTTCGGGGACTTCATCTTCAACCCGGCCGTCGTCGGTCAGCCGCAAGGCGGCGGTGGCACTGCCACCGTCACCGCGGTCGCCAACGACGGGACATTTGTGTTCACTTACAACCTCGGTTCGGGCAACAACTTCCTGACCATCACGACCGCAAACGGAGAGACGCTGTCGTCAGTGTCAGTTTCCGACCCGGTCGGCTTCAACCAGCTGCAGCAGCCGCGCGTTTCCACGATTTCGGTGCCGGTTCCCGAACCCGCTACCCTGGCCCTGCTCGGGCTCGGGCTTGTTGGACTCGGTTTGGCGCGCCGTTCCAGAGCCTCCTAATCGCTTAGAATTCGATCGGGAGTGACGCCTCGGCGCCACTCCCGATCCACGGCCAGCACTGCGACCGCGGCGACCCAAAGCCAAATCGTGCGGTCATGCAGATACGCGTTGCAAAGACCGGTCCGACTTCAAGCTGTCCAGCCAATCGTCAGCTTTGCCTTGTAGTGCGCAACGAAGACCGTAGGTTCGGCGCATGATCGCGCCCCCTTCCGGCCGTCTCCGCTGGCAGCTCATGGTGCTGCTGATCTTCCCGATCACCTTCGTCATGTCGCTCGACCGCACCGCGATGGCGGTCGCCTCGCCGATCATCCAGCGGCAGTTCGGCTTCACGCTGGTCGACATGTCGCTGATCCTGACCGCGTTCACCTGGTGCTATGCGCTGCTGCAGGTGCCGGGCGGCTGGCTCGCGGAGCGGGTGGGACCGCGGCGGTCGCTGTTCTGGGCCAATTTGCTGTGGTCGGTGCTGACGGCGGCGACCCCGCTCGGCTTCTCGCTCGCCTCGTTCGTCGGGATCCGGGGGCTGCTCGGTGTCGGGCAGTCGGCGGACTGGCCAAGTTCGGTGCTGGCGATCAAGCGCTGGTTCCCCGAGCGGGAGCGCGGGCGGGGCAACTCGATCCTGCTCGGCGGGCTCTATTTCGGGCCGATCGTGGGCGGCCCGCTGACGATCCTGATCGCGACACGGCTCGGCTGGCAGTGGGCATTCTTTCTCTACGGCATCGCGGGCGCCGTGCTCGGCATCGCCTGGTGGGTGTTCTTCCGCGACGATCCGCACGCGCATCCGCGCATCCAGCCCGCCGAGGCGCGTTACATCGAGGCCGGCCGGGGCTCGGACGCCGGGCGCGCGGCAGCGGGGACGCTGCGGCACTGCCTCCGCTCGGTGCGGTTCTGGGCGATCGGGCTACAGTATTTCTTTCTGGTGCTGATCCAGAGCTTTTTCACCACCTGGCTGCCGACCTACCTCGTGCAAAGCCGGCACCTCTCGCTCGCACGCATGGGCGTCTATGCGTCGCTGCCGTGGGTCGCGATGTTCGTCGTGGTGTTCGCGGGCGGGGCGTTCGCGGACCGGGTTCTGGTGCGCACGGGCTCGGTGTGGGCGGCGCGGGTGCCGACGGCGGTGGCGGGATTCCTGATCGGCGCGGGGGCGCTGATCCTGGCGTCGCAGGCCGCGTCCGTGCCGCTCATGGTGGCGCTGCTCTGCGTCTCGCTCGGCGGGATCGGGCTCACGCAGGTCTCGATCTGGCCGGCGACGCAGGAACTCGGCCAGGGGGCGACGGGTATCGTCGCCGGCTGGACCAATTTCCTGGGCAACATGGGCGGCGTGTTCGGGCCGATTTTCGCCGCCCTGATGGTGGGCTGGACCGGCGGTTGGTCGGGTGCCCTGATCGGCATCGCACTCGCGGGCGTGGTCGGCGCGGCGCTGTGGTTCCTGGTGCATCCCGAGCGGCCGCTGGAAGCGGTCGCGGCGGCCGCGCCGGCGCTCGCGGAGTGACGCTCAGCGGCGCCAGTAGCCGCCGCCGTAGCCGACGGCGACGCCGCCATAGACCGGCGCCGCGGCGTAACCAGGATAGCCGTAGCCGTAGGCGTAGCCCGGATAGTAGCCGTAGCCATAGGGATAGTAGGCGCAGCCGCCCAGTGACAATAGGCCGAGTAGCCCGACTGCGGCGCAGGCGCGAATCATGGTTTGTCGTCGCATCTCTCTGTCTCCTTTGTCGTGGCTATTACGCGCGGGGTGTGGCGAGATCGTGGCAACGCACAGGCATGGCTCACCCGACAGAACGCCATGCCTCAGCCAACAGAACCATTGTGACGCTTTTGCGTTCAACTGTAGCTTTGTTTGGCCATGTTGCCGGTCCAGAGCTTGTCCAGCGGCCCGTTTGCGGGCTGAGCGGATTTCGAGAGGAGATTTCGATGCGCCCGCATTCCCGACGCTTCCGCCTCTGCGCGGCGGTCGCGGCCGGCAGCCTGGTGCTGGCGCCGATCTGGACCGGGGCCGCCTCGGCGCAATCGGCCCCGCCGCCGCCCCCCACGGGGGGCACCGCTGCCGCCTCGCTCGACCAGGTGCCGCCGACGCGGGCCGGGCGGCTGGCGCAGATCACCGGGACGGTGTCGTTCCACGCCGCAGAGGACACGCAGTGGAGCCCGGCGGTGCTAAACTACCCGGTCGCGACGGGCGATTCGTTCTGGACCGAACCGCAGGCGCAGGCGCGGATCGAGCTCGGCGGCAACCGCTTTCTGATGATGAGTTCGACCGAGCTGGACGTGACGCAACTCGACGACCACGCCTTCGCCGCGACCGTGCCGCAGGGCGAGGTGTGCATGGCGCTGCCGGGCGTCCAG